>JBBTRH010000001.1:0-15765 GCA_038065275.1 Patescibacteria group bacterium
CTGGAGGGGATCGTCCTTCAGCGCGCCTGGTACGAGCGGAAGGCTCGCCGGGCGGCACCCGCCCTGACGGTGGCGGAAACGCCGTCGCTGGTGCCGGCTTTCATCGGCACCGAGAACAACGGCCACCGCGGCCGTCCGCACAAGCACCCGCGGCGCTACGTGGCGAAGGGCGAGCGCAAGCCCGCCCCGAAGCAGAAGGCCCGGAAGCCCGCGAAGTGGCAGAAGGGCCAGAAGCAGCAGCGCGGCGGCAAGCGCCTCGTTCAGGCGGCCTAGCGGTTACCTGATGAATCCAACCCCCCGTACCACAATGCCATTGTGGTACGGGGGGACAGAGAGGTGGTGAATAGTCTTCCTTTAACGCTCATTCAAGACCTGTCACACCGGCAGGCCAGGCGGAGACGGCGGCTCATACCCGCGCTCCAACGGTGCAGAGCCCGACACAATCTGCACCTTCCTTCCGAACTTGTGTGCCAAACTTGTCACCGCACGCCGGTTCAGAAGGGAAGACGTACCTTGATACAATCCATTTTCTGCCCGGCGTTGAGATGACAATAATGTTGTCGCTTCAGCGCTGGACGGGAAATGTTCACGGGCACGATCCCTCAAACGAGGAGGAGTCATGAAGGCTCTGAAGTCGTTTTTCAAGCGCCTGTTCAACTTCGTGCCGGATCACCGGCCCCTGCGTCACCACCCGGACGCCGCGGTCCGGAACTTCTTCGGTCCGAAGCGGGCGCGGGTCAAGGCGTAGCCTAGCCACGCAAGCAACAAAAGGGGGAGGGGAGATGACGCCATCTTCTCTCCCACCCTTACTCGAACGATGAATAGTTGACAGATCAACAATTGATCGTTCAAGTGAGGCAACGAAACCCCGCATCCGTCCCGCCCGTCCCGACCGCGCGAGCGCGTCGTGGACGCGTCGGGGCTGGTGCGCGGGTGAGTCCGCACCTTACATATCCGACGCTCGAAGCGGTCGCTGTGTCTCTTGCTAAGGAGATAGAGCGACCGCTTCAAACTGGAGCGGCGCGTTCGACCACAAAGGAGGAAGTCATGCCGTTGCTCTTTCTAATCTTCATGCTTGGGATTATCTGTGGGGCCTTTTCCTTGATGCTTTGGGACGACAGCAGAAAATTAGGGATTGGATTCCTGATCATCGGAGTCCTCATGGTCTCGACCGCGCTCACCTATACCCTCTCCCGGACGCCGTTCAACGATTCCCAGCAGACGGTCAACGTCAAGCGGGGAGACACGTTGTACGTGGTGCCGAAGGGTAGCATCAACGGCCTGGCCATCACGGTCGGGAGAGACTCCACGGGTCTCGTGCTGGTGGTGAAGAACTTCACCGCCCAGCACACCGTCAAGCCTCGCGTCGAGCAGTAGCAGTAGTTGTACCGGGTTTTCGGGAATTGTACCTGAAAAGTCAAACAATTCCCGCAGTTCCGAATCGTGGTGCGGTGATAGACTAAAAGCACGACGATTCAGACCTGAACGCTCATCGAAAACCTTTACCGCTAGGGGAGAGACGCGATCATGGCGCTAAACTGGTGGGTCATTCTCGGCTACGGATTGCTGGGCATGACTCTCGGTACGCTGACCGGGACGTTGCTGATGCTCAAGCGAAGGGCTTGGGCGGCAGTCGTGTTCCTCGTCGGTAGCGGTCTGGGCTGGTCATTGGTCTTCGGCGCCGGCGCAGTAGTCAACCACCTGCTGTTCCACGCCGCCTGCTACCCCCTTGACGTGATGGCCTACAAGGCCGGCGGTTTCTGCGGGATGCTGGCCAGCGTGACCGGCATCGGCCTGTACCGGCGACTCAACCACGCTCGTCGACCGTTGTAAGCGGAGGGGGGCAACGAGAGATGAAAAATCGCTATGGCCGGCCGATGCGCATCGGAATGGAGCTTCGGGGGCTCGGCCTCGCACTGCTCATTAACGTCAGCCTGTGGTGCGTCCGGCCGCATCCGTTGGCCGCGTTGGTACTGGGCTGTCTGACCCTCGTGTTGTTGATAAAGTACTTGCGGTAGCTAACAAAACGTCGTTCAGTTTTCCCCTGGCCGCAGAAAGGAAGTCGAATGAATTGGTCTGACATTCTGTGGCTGGTCGTTCTCATCGCGACGGCGCTCATTATCGCGCGCAAGCGACAACAATCGGTTCCGCCGGTTGACGAATCGGGACGGCTGACCACTTTCCCGGCGCGGTGGTAAAAAAGTTCGGTCACGGGAGGAGAACAAGCATATCTGCCGTTCTCCTCCCGACTTCCCTTGAGCGGGTGAGCGGTACTCCGTTCATTCGCTCGAGAGAGGCAGCAGAAACAGCATCATCGTTCTCTACAACTAAGGAGGTGTCATGAATCCCAGCGTCGTCTACTGGCTCGGCCCGCCCTTGACCATGTCAGTCGAGGTGGCTATCCGGCAGTTGCTCGGGAAACTGGTGCGGATCATTCACGATCCGACGCCGCTTCGAGAGAAGCACAGTTTGACGAACTACTTGCGGAATCACCCGGAGCGGTTTGTCGTCATTCCGTTCGACCTCAACCGCTGCGTCGAGACCATGCCGTATGCGCGACGCTACAAGTGGCAGTTTCGGGCGGTGGCCTCGGTTCAACGCGGCCCGCACCGTGGACGGCCCTGCGCCATCTATGACTACACGTCGGGCCGATGCGAAATCGTCTGGTCGGCTCCCTACGGCGGGTGGATCGAGCCGCCGCCGATGGCGCCGGCGCAGCTCACCCTTCGCTTGAGGAGGCATGGATGATGATCTTCTGGATGCTTGTTCTGAATGCTGCGCTCGGCGCGGCAGTACTGATCCTCTGGTCCGATCGTCAGCGCTGGCAGGGGGAGGTCCGCCGGCTCCTGGTCGAGCAGGAGATCCTGACCCTCAACCTGCAGGTCAAGGCGCGCAAATGCGTCCAGCTCGACAACGACCTGCGGCAGGTATCGCTTCAACTGCGGCAAGGCCGGGACGTCAAAGCCGTCGGCCAAGCCGTGATCCGGGCCCACTGCTGCGGGCAGGACCAATTCGCCGACGAATGCCTGTCGCTCATCCGCTGGGGACGGGAACGCGGCGAACAGTCGCACTCCGTCGTCGAGACGGTCGAGCGTCTGTGCCACCGCATCCTCGATAGCCACAGCATCGACCGCCAGCTCGAGTCGATGAATCTCCCCGTCACGCGCGATCCGCGTCGCACTGGGTAAGTACACTTACGCCCCAGCACCATTTCTTCCTCGGAATGAGCGGTGCTGGGCTCCCTCGCCGTAATGACGCTCCCTCCAGCGTTGTGGCGGCTAGGGAGGAAGCTCTTTGCCAACTGAAGTTCCACCCGTCAACCACAGAGGAGATCATGCCGCTCCCATCTCATGTTGTTGATCTGCTTACGGACGTCGGCCTGCCGGCTGATCGTCTTGATCGTATCGTCAGCATCGTTCCGGACATTGGAGCGATCAACCTGACCCAGCTGCCTCTAACCAGCACGGCCGATCCGCAGCGCCGTTGGCTGCACGATGGCGCTCAGCTCAAACATCCATTGCGCGTCCAGGGAGCGACCTGGTTGATCGAATTGATGATCGCCAACCAACCGCGCTTGAATGTTCGGATCAATCATGTCTGGTGCACGCCGCAGGCCGTTATCCAGGATGTCGCCGACGCATTGCTCCGGCTGATCTATCGTGACCCTTCGGCCGATATCGGATTAGTCGGCGCGCTGAAGAGCGGCGAGCTGGCCAAGCTCTGGATCGCCGGGAGATTCCTTGCGTTCCCGGGAAGCAGCCTGACCAATGACCCTTTCACCTTTCAGCGGCGGCCGGTCGCCGGCGTTACGGCCATGAACACCTACCACGATTTTCTCCCCACCGACGTTCCAGGCAGCGTGGCTACGCTGGTCAAGCGGTATGGCTGGTCGTTGCTGGACGACTGGCGGGATCCACAGAAGCAACGCATGTACAATCTTTGTGGTGATCCCGACTTCGCCCTGCCCATGCTCATCCGCACTCTGTCTATCCGCCGTTTGGGCAACCAACTGCACCTGACTGTTCCGTCCGGTCAACCAATGACGATTCGGCAGGAAGAATTGCCGAGCGTTAAGACCTTGTGTCCGGAGCTGGTCAACATTTGCCTGATGCACGGCCGCCATTTCGTCGACCGGCTGTGGCGGGAAGCGCCGTCCGCCGGCTGAAACAGCACCGTTACTCGTTCTTTCCAGGTGAGGGGATGATAGAACATCATCCTCCTCTCGCCCGAATCTGCTATCTCTGTAGTAGTTTCAGGCGAAAGGTATTTACAAATCGGATAAAACGTTCACACTGTTCTTGACTGCAGCTCTGGTCGAACCAGTGATGTCCGCACACTGTAGGACCCGACGATTCGCCGCCAGGCGATCTCCTCCGTAGGATACCGCAGAGTGGTGACCGCTCCTGGTTCGGTCAGAATTGTAGTGGAAAAACTGCCGAACCACCCTCGAGCTTATTGAGGGGCGGTCCGGCCGGAGTTCCTCATCAACCCCGCTTCTTGGGTGGATTGCCCTGAAGTTGCAAGAAAGGCGAAAAAGTGCTAGAATCACGCCACTGTATGTGGCAAAAACTGTGGTGGAAACTGCAGACGACGATTTTCGGCGGGGCGATCATCGTCAGCGCCAGTTGGGTGGTCAGTAAGATCCTCGGTTTTTTTCGCGAATGGCTGATTGCTCACCAGTTCGGGACGGTCGGCGCCGATCCCATCTACGCCGCTTTCACTATTCCCGACTTCATCTACGGGACGCTCATTTTGGGTTCACTGTTGACGGCTTTCATTCCGGTTTTCATTGCCTACCGCCAGCGGAACGAAGATGAGGCCTGGCGCGTCGCTCGCTCGATTCTGAACATTATTGTCGTCGTGTTCGCCGTCCTCGGGGCGGCCCTGCTGGCGTTCGCTGACCCGATCATCCACCTGCTGGTCGGCGATAAGTTCGGACTGGCGGCGCAAAGCGAAAGCGCCCAGCTGATGCGGATCATGTCCTTCAACATGCTCCTGTTTGCGGTCAGCAACGTCTTCGCCGGCGTGCTCCAGGCGTCGAAGCAATTCTTGGCCGTCTCGGTCGCGCCGATCATGAACAATCTCGGCGCGATTTTCGGTTTGGTGGTCTTAACGCCGCGGCTCGGCGTGGCGGGAGTGGCCTGGGGCGCGGTGGTGGGGGCGATGTTGCATTGCGGCATTCAAGCGGTGGCGGCGTATCGAGTCGGCTGGCGGCTGGGTCCGACGGCCGACCGCCATCATCCCGGCGTCAAGCAAATCGGTAAGCTTCTAATTCCGCGCACGATCGGTCAATCGGTCACGCAAATTGACCAGCTGGTCAACGTTCCCATCGCCACCCGCCTGGGGCCGTCAAACTTGACCATTTTTCGGCGGGCTAACATCCTGCAGGATTTCCCCAGCAGTATCATCGGCGTCTCCTTGGCGACGGTGGCCTTTCCGACCTTCGTGGAATTACTGGCCGGCGGTAAAAAAGAAGAATTCATCAAGCACTTTTCGACCATTGTCCGGCAGATCCTATTCATTATTATTCCGTTGACGGTGCTGTTTGTGCAACTGCGCGCGCAGTATGTTCGGCTCGCTTTCGGGACCGGCGGTGTGACGTGGAATGACACAATCGCCACGGCCCAGACGCTCGGGTTCTTCGCTCTGTCATTTTTCGCTCAAGCGTTGATTCCGGTTTTGGCGCGGTCGTTTTACGCCATGCAGGACACGGTCACGCCGGTGCGGATCACGATGGTCGCGGTGGGGATCGATATCGTCGGCTCGATCATACTCGGTTTCTCGATGGGCGTGACCGGTTTGGCGTTGTCCTTTTCCATCTCCAGCATCATTAACGCCGGTTGGTTGTTCATCGCCCTGCACCGCCGAGTCGGTCACCTCGACGAGGACGCGATTTTTCGATCGGCGATGAAAATTTTGGCCGTGACCATGATCATGGCGGTGGCGGTCCAGGCGGTGAAACCGGTGACGGTGAGTTTTGGTTTTGATCTGACCCATGGCATCGGCGTCCTGGTTCAAGCGCTGGTCGGCACGGCGGTTGGCCTGGCGGTTTACGGCACCTTGGCCGGCCTGTTGCGGCTGGAAGAAGCATCGCTCATTACCCGCGGCCTGGAGAAGTTTTTCCGCCTCGGCCAGAACGGGAACGGGGCGAATGGCGCTCGGGGTTAATCATATGAAACGACTGGAGCAGATTAGAAACTTCTGTATCACCCTACTTCGTCGCCGGCGCGCGACTATGTGGGGCAAGTCGCTCGGTCTGTTGTTTCCGGTAACATGAAACGACTCGATCAGATTAGAAACTTCTGCATTATCGCCCACATTGACCACGGTAAATCGACCTTGGCCGACCGTTTTTTAGAGGTCACCGGGACGGTGGCCAAACGGGACATGCAGGATCAATTGCTCGATTCGATGGACATTGAACGCGAGCGCGGCATTACCGTTAAACTGGCGCCGGTGCGGATGCAGTGGCGGGGGGTGGAGCTCAACTTGATCGACACGCCCGGCCACGTCGATTTCTCCTATGAAGTATCGCGGTCGCTGGCGGCCGTTGAGGGCGCGGTCCTGGTGGTCGACGCGACGCAAGGCATCCAAGCCCAAACCCTGGCCAACCTTGAACTGGCCCGGGCCCAAGGATTGACCGTCATTCCGGTGGTCAACAAGATCGATCTGCCCAACGCCGAGGCGGACCGAGTGGTCGCTGATTTAGCCCAACTGCTCGGGGCACCGTCGTCCGCAATCATCCGGGCTTCGGCGAAAAACGGAACCGGCGTGACCGATATTCTTGACCGCGTCGTGCGCGACGTGCCGCCGCCGCGCGGCCGGATCGAAGCGCCGTTACGGGCGCTCATTTTTGATTCGACCTTCGATGCCTACCAGGGGGTGATCGTTTTCGTTCGCGTCGTCGACGGTCAAGCCGCGGCCAACCAGCCCATCCACTTCATCGCGACCGACCGGTCGTCGTTGTCGCTTGAAGTGGGTACGTTTACCCCGAAGCGCCAGTCTTGCACCGTACTGCAAGCCGGGGAAATCGGCTACGTCGTGACCGGGTTAAAAGACGTGGCACACGCTCGCGTCGGTGATACCGTCACCGTCAGCCCGCCGGCGGTGGCCGCCTTGCCCGGTTATCGCCAGTTGCCGCCAATGGTCTTTGCCGGGCTCTTCACGCAAGCGGGCGACGACTACCCGAAGCTCCGCCAAGCGATGGACAAACTGCGACTGAATGACGCGGCGCTGTCCTACGAGCCGGAGCAATCTCCGGCGCTGGGCTACGGGTTCCGCGGCGGATTCCTCGGTTTGCTCCACCTGGACATCGTTCGCGAACGGCTTCAGCGGGAATATGGCATGGACGTTTTGGTCACGGTTCCGTCCGTCGGCTACCGCGTCTACCGATCCGGCCAGCCGGAGCCGCTGTCCGTCCGCAGTCCGCTCCAATTGCCGGATCCATCAACCATCGAGCGCGTCGAAGAGCCGATCATGCGGCTACGAATTGTCACCCCGAGTTCGACCATCGGCGCGGTCATGCAGGCCACTCAAGAACGTCGCGGCACGTTCCAGCACCTGGAATACCTCGATCCGGAGCGGGCCGTCCTCCATTTCCATATCCCCCTGGCCTCCATTCTGGTCGACTATTATGATATACTCAAGAGCGTCACCGCCGGTTATGCGTCGCTGAACTACGACCTGATCGGCTACGCGGCCGCCGACGTGGTGCGGATGGATATCCTGGTGGCCGGGGACGTCGTTGAACCACTGGCGACTATCGTTTACCGCCAGACGGCCCAACGAGTCGGCCGCCGGGTGGTGGAATCACTCAAAGACATTTTGCCGCGCCAGCAGTTTGAAGTGAAAATTCAAGCGGCGATCGGCGGCACCATCATCGCCGCGGAGCGCATTCCGCCGTTGCGCAAGGATGTAACGGCCAAGCTCTACGGCGGCGATGTGACCCGGAAGCGTAAACTCCTGGAGAAGCAGAAGAAAGGCAAAGCTCGCCTGAAAACCATGGGCAAAGTCGACATTCCGCCGTCGGCCTACCTGGCGGTGCTTAAACGCTAGCTGAACAGGGGGAGGAGGGTGAAGCCGATCAGGCTCAGGATCATCAGGATCGAAAACACCAGCCAGATTCGTTTCGTAAGTCGTTGGTTCATAGGAAAGCAGTTAACATTCCGATAATGAATATCCACGAATATCTTAGCAAACAACTTCAGGCCGGGGAAGAGGTCATTCAGATCGTCCGTCGGCATCCGGCCACCTTGGTGCCGTCGGTCGGCGGCGGCGGAGCGCTGTTGCTGATTGATTTCTTCCTGGTCGCCTGGTGGTTTCGCCATTCCAGCTGGGGCGTAGTCGGTTTCAGCCTGGTGCTTGTCTTCGGCCTAGTGGTGATCATCCGCGGCGTCTACGTCTGGTCGCAGAACGTCCTGGCCGTCACCACCCAACGCGTCATCGACATCGACCAGCGCGGTTTCTTCGAACGCCATGTCGCCGAAACGACCTATGATAAAATCCAGGACGTCCGCTATACGATTCGCGGCTTGTGGTCGACGATCTTCCGTTTCGGCACCATCGTCCTGCAAACCGCCGGGGCCACCACTAACCTTGAGTTGACTGCCGTCCGTCAGCCGGTCGAGCTTCAACGGCTCATTACCGACCTCCAGCGCCAAGCTAACGTCAAACCTCCAAGCGAATTGGGCGCCGCCGACTTGGTCACGGTCATCGGTCGACTGAAGGCCGAACTTGGTCCGGCTGGCGTCGAGCGCGTCCTCCGCAAGTCACCGCCGCTCAATCATGGCTAGAACTATCTGGATCCGCCAACCGAGCTGGTGGCTGGTCCTCATTTCGGGAGTGCTATTCATTACCTTCAGCGTCGCTATTGTCCGCGAACTCTTGAACGGTCAGCAAGTCCGCCAGCAGGTGCGACGCCTGCAGGATCAGGTTGCCGGAGAACAACGCCGTCAACAGCAATTGCAGGACTTGATTGATTATCTCGGCAGTCCGACGTTTCAGGAACAGGAAGCGCGGTTGAAACTCGGCTTGAAAAAAAGCGGCGAACAGGTTATTGTCGTACCATCCGCTTCCAGCCCGACTACCGGTTCAGCCGCGGACGCCGCGCGGCTGCCGACTGACGCTACCGGCCGGCCGTTGAGCCATCCCCAACGCTGGTGGCAATACTTCTTCGGTCCTGACGCCTCATCACTCCGCACCAACGCATGACGACCAGACCAATGGACATATCACCAACACCCTCGGCCCGACCGCGGCGCTGGGGCTTGCGAATTGGCATTGGTTTGGTCGTGATCATAGTTGGGTGGTATCTAGTCTTAGGGATCGGCGTCTACAGCGGGAACTGGTCGGGCCGACGGACGGTGGCCGTCCTGCGGATCACACCGCTGCCGGTGGCCATGGTCGGCTGGCGGCCGTTATCCTACGCCGACTACCTCGACCAACGAACCGCCGTCGGTCACTACACGGCCTACCTCAAGTCGACAACCGCTGGAGTCTACCAGGCGCCGACGAATCAAGACCCGGCGGCGGCCACCCTGACGAAAATGGTGCGCCTGGCGGTCAGTGAACGGACCATCCGTCGCTTAGGCGTCATTCTCCGTCCGGCCGATGTCGACCAGGCGTACCAGGCGCAGTTACTGCAGAACGGGAACGTGGAGCAGGTCAAAGCCACTATTCAGCAACTGTACGGCTGGACGCCGGAAGCGTTCAAACGGAACGTCATCCGGCCGGCGGTGCTCCGCGACAAGTTGCAAGAAAAGCTCTCATTTGACGATCAGCTTAGTGCGTCCGCCAAAGCTCAGGCGGACCGGGTCCTGGCCCTGGTCCGTCAAGGACAGCTGAGTTTCAATGACTTGGCGAAGACGTATAGTGATGACGTCTACGGCGCGGCCGGCGGCGATCTGGGATTCGTGAGTCAAGGGGAGCAAGTGAAGGAAATCGACGAGGTCGTGTTTAATCTCGAGGTCAACCAGGTCAGCGACTTGATCCATACCAAGTACGGTTTCCACATCATCAAGCCGATCGAGCGGACCACCGTCGACGGTCGAGAGCAGGTCCACCTGTTGCAAATCACTATCCTGGCGCCGCAAGTTGACGCCTATCTGAACACGGCCGTAAAATCCGTCGGTGTCCAGGTCTGGGCGCCGCGCCTTCGTTGGGACCGCGACCAGGGCCGGGCGGTCTCATCACAGCCGTAGCCTCCGATCAATGTTGCGGGAGCCATGCCACAGACGGAGCATAATGAAGCCGGCCGCCCGGTTTTACCTGCCCGCCGTCCATGGAGCCACCTGTCGGATTCGAACCGACGACCTCTGCTTTACGAAAGCATTGCTCTACCAGCTGAGCTAAGGTGGCCGGCATGGCAGGCGGGCGAAAGCATTGTCCCGACTCCTGCCCGGCGGGACGTCGGGACTACACCGGCCGAAGCAGGCTGAAGAATATCCCACCGTAACCAACCAGTCAACCCAGCACCACTTTGGTTAGTTCGTGATTATAGATAAATTTCCATTATCAAGGATACAATTGCTTTGGGAATAAACAATTTTTATAGCCAAAGTGGTGCTGGGTCAACTCCTGACATAACACCTGGCGCTCGTTCATTCCTCATCGCGGGGGATGAGACCGGTGTTTTGATCATCCATGGGTACGGCGGTTCAATTGGCGACTACCGATCGTTTGCCAATCAGCTCCATGCTCGAGGGTATACCGTCAGCGGTGTTCGGTTGGCCGGTCACGGACAAGGACTGGCCGCGTTGCAACGAACGTCGGTGGAGGATTGGCGGCAATCGGTCGCGGACGGAATGGCGGAATTGCGGCGGCAGTGTCGGACGGTCTTCATCCTCGGATCGTCGTTCGGCGCCGTCCTAGCCCTCGACTACGCGGTGCGCCATCCTGACCACGTGCCGGGGCTGGCGCTGGTCAACTGCGCGCTGTCCTACCGGGGCGGGGGAGTGTTCCAAGGTCTAGCCCTGCGGTTAATGAGACTGGTGACCCCCTATTATCCGAAACGCGGGATGACCGAGGCCGAGCGCCAGCGCGGGCGTGATGTCGGTTCGACTGACGCCTGGCCTATCGACGGCATTTTAGCCACTTCGCTTTTCGCCCGTCGGACGGTCGGGCCGTCGCTACCGCGTATCACCGCGCCGGCCTTGATCATGTACAGCGCTCGGGATCCGGTAGTGGGCCAACGAAATAGCGACCGGCTGATTCGTCGGCTAGGCTCACAGATAAAAATGAACGTCCCTTTGCCCGTCGCCACGCATCGGCCATTTCGGGATTCGGCGACCGTCGAGTTCCTGGTCAACCGCGTTGACGATTTTTTCGGGCAGGTTATTGCCTCACGGCGGGCCGTGTGATACAATAACCGGCGATGGTTGAGCAAAAATCAACACTCCAGTCCCGCGTTATGAAGGTTCGGCCGGACACGACTGGTATTTTTTGCGCCGCGCATTTCTTGGAGCGGGTAGGGGGAATCGACCGCTCGCCGTTGCCAAGCGGCGGCTCGGGCCTGGGCCTGCGGTCGACTGCCACCGGCAGTCGTCCTCGCCCGTTCGATTCCCAAGGTAAAACAATAACTTCGCCGACTTCTAGTTCGACTGTGAAACATAATTTAGTGGAGCGGGTAGGGGGAATCGAACCCCCGATTCAACCTTGGGAAGGTCGTGTTTTGCCACTAAACCATACCCGCCGGCGCCTGGCAGTATACGCAGTGGCTGTGCTGTTGGCAAGCGCGTTTGTATTTGCGCGACCGATTCAAGCCGAGGAAACACCGACTGTCACCGCCCCGATCCATTTCGATGAGTCGCTGATTTCCACCGGTTGGACGTTGCGTCTAGATAGCGGCGCTAACCTGACAGTTTTTCCCGGCGTGTTGCCGGCTCCGGCTGATGTAGCCTGGGTCACCGCTTCTAATCTCACCCCGACGTTGCCGGCTAACACCGCGCAACTCGGCGGACTGTACCGATTGACGATTAGCGGCGTGACGACGCTTAACACGGAAAAGTGGAAACTAGCCGCCGCTTTGCCGGACGCGCCGAGCTTGTGGCAAAAGAGCGTCTGGCTGTACGACATCAGCGCCAAAACTTGGACGAAACTGCCGTCGAAACTGAACGGCCGAACATTCAAGTGGCAGGCCGGTTTCGCGCTGACCGACGCTTACGTCACAATTCTCGAGGATCGCAACGTGCAACAAGGGACCGCATCCTGGTATTGTAAAAAAAGTTGCGCGGCGAAATATCCCAGGCTCCACGGCACTTCGAACGATTATCCGGTTGGGTCGAAAGTGACCGTCACCAATTTAGAAAATGGCAAGAGCGTAACGGTCAAAATCGTCTCCGGTTGGGGACAACCGGACGGCCGGGTTGTTGATCTGTCCTGGCCGGCCTATTATCAACTCCGCGCCAGCAACAAGGGCTTAACGCGGGTTCGCGTCACACCGGCCGCCGGCACCACAACGCTGGCAGTACCGACGGTGTCGGAGACCGAAACCTTGCCGGCGTTGCAAGTGACGACCGCGAGTGCGGTCGAACCGCCGGCGGTCACCGGCGCCGCTTATACGGTGATTGACGCCGGGACGAGTAAAGTTTTGGCCGACAACAATAGCACGGCCACCCGCCCGATCGCCAGTTTAACTAAATTGATGACCGCCATGGTGGTGCTCGATACCAAGCCGAGCCTGGGAAAAATTATTACTTACCGTCAGGCCGACGTCACGCCTTACGCCTATTTGCGGGTCAAACCGGGCGAAACATTGTCCATTAAGGATCTGTTTTATTCGATGCTGGTCGGTTCGGCCAATAACGCGGCGACCGCTTTGGCGCGCAGTACCGGACTGACCAGGGCGCAATTTTTAGCGGCCATGAACGCCAAGGCGGCCAATTTCGGAGCGACGCACACTAAATTCGTCGATCTCAACGGCTTGGACCCGAATAATGTCTCAACCGCCGAGGATATCGCCGTTATCGCCAATCATGCCTTTCACGATTACGCCTTAATCCGCAAAGCGACGGTCACTAAAACGTACACCTTTGCCACGGCCAACACTAAAGTCAAACACACCATTAAGACCACCGATAAACTTTTGGGCCAGGACAGCGGCCTGACGATTACCGGCGGCAAGACCGGCTTTATCGATGAGGCGCAGTATACTTATGTCTTACGCACCAAAAACAACCAAGGCGCGCAAGTCATCGTCACCCTGCTCGGTTCGCCGACCTCAAGTCAGCGGTTCGCCGACGCCGCTAAGTTGTCAACCTGGGCTTGGTCTAGCTATCGCTGGAATTAAGATGGTCATTTTCGAACACGTTACAAAGAAATACCAGCGCCGGAATGTCGGGTTGGAAGATGTCTCGCTCCATATTCAGCCGGGCGAGTTCGTGTCCGTCGTCGGCCAGTCCGGGTCGGGCAAAACCACTCTGGCCAAGCTGATTATCGCCGAAGAACGATTCGACCGTGGCCGGATCATTATCGGCGGCTGGAACATTACTCGCATTCAGCACCGTGACATCCCCACGCTCCGTCGCCAGATCGGCGTGGTTTTCCAGGATTTCAAACTCCTGCCGCGCAAGACGCTATTCGAAAACGTGGCTTTCGCCTTGGAAGTAGCCGGCCAATCAGCCGCCCGCATCGCCAGTGTCGTGCCGCAGGTCTTGAAGATTGTCGGCTTGGAACAGAAAGTCGACCGTTACCCCGATCAGATCTCCGGCGGCGAGCAACAACGCGTGGTCATCGCCCGGGCGCTGGCCCACCGGCCTAAACTTTTGGTGGCCGATGAGCCGACCGGCAATCTCGATTCCATTAACGCCCAGGAGATCATCAGCCTCTTAAAAAAAATTAACGAATTCGGCACGACCGTCGTGCTGGTGACCCATAACCGTGAAATCGTCAATATGCTGAAGAAACGGGTGATCACGCTTGACCACGGACACGTCATCGCCGACCAGAAGGCCGGCAAGTACATGCTATGACCCCGTTAGAAGCAACTTTATATTCAGGTCGAAATTGCCCTCATATTGTATGCTCGACAGACGAGGCTTCTAACGGGTTGACCCGGCACCACAATAGCTTGGACATTACTTCCCGACAGACTATGAAATCGTCACCGAAACATCAGACTTGTTCGACGACCAACTTATTCTCTGTTGTTGTCCCGGGATGATCCCGTTAGAGCGCCCGATGCAGGCACGTAAACCTATGTTATCACCACAAGATCAATTAAATGACGCTCTAACGGGATGATTACTCTTTGGCGGATGATTAAATTCGGCGGCCAGAACTTCGGCCGCAATGTTTGGCTGTCGGTCGTGACCATCGTGATCGTGGTCTTAAACCTTTTCTTAATGAGTTTAGTGTCCGGATTGAACGTGGTCGGTCAACAGACGTTAGCGGCCGTTCGGCAGAAAGTGAATTTATCCGTATACTTCACCCCGACCACTTCCGAACAGCGGGTGAACGAAGTTCGCCAGGAACTCCTGCGGCGGCCGGAAGTCCAGTCGATCCGCTTGATCAGCCGGGCCGAACACCTGGAGGATTTAAAGAAAGCCAAAGGAGCGATCGTCCAAAACGCCATTGATGCTCTCGGGGATAACCCGCTCGGCGCCGGACTGGTCATCAGCGCCAAGACTCTCGAGGGTTACAGCGCCATTGCCAAGGCCATAACCAGCGCGCCGTACCAGACGATTATCGAAGATACCGCCAACGACTTTACTACCAATCAAACGGTCATTAGCCGGTTGTCATTGATCGTCAACCGTCTCCAAGTCGCCACCTTGTGGCTGACCGGCCTGTTCGCGCTGATCGCCGTGTTGATGGTGTTTAACACTATCCGCGTAACCATCTACAGTCAGCGCGAAGAAATCGGCATCATGAAACTAGTCGGCGCCTCCGACACCTTTGTCCGCGGCCCGTTCGTCGTCACCAGCATCCTCTACGGCTTGATCGCCGGCCTATTGGTGACCGCCATCTTACTTCCGGTTCTGAGCCTGGTCAATCCCAAGCTGGAAATATTCTTTGCCGGATACGACATTAACGTCTTGGGGTATGTCCGCCAGAATATTTGGACCATTCTCGGATTGGAGGTGGCGGTCGGTTGCGGTTTGTCCGGCCTGTCGTCGCTGTTTGCGGTGGGTCGGTATTTGCGGGTGTAGGGCTTGATACGGTCGCTGAGAGCTGGTACACTGTGGCACGTATTTCGGGAAAATCATCCGCCGGAGGCAAGTAGCGGCCGGAGTTTATCTCGCGCTGAGTTCGGGAGTCGTCTAACTTGCCCCGCCAAATCCCGCCATGTATTATTTGTACATTCTCCGCAATTCTCGGAATCGGTATTATACTGGTATTACCTCTGTAGTCCCGTTTCATCGTCTTGCTCGACACAACCGTGGAGACGTTGCGTCAACGAGATATGGACGGCCTTGGACATTGATATATGTTGAAGTTTATCCGAGTATGGGAGCCGCACGAAAGCGAGAGAAACAAATCAAGTGTTGGCATGGCGGAAACGCGTGGAAAAAGTTTCTAGGTAGCGCTCCGGGATCGTCTAATGGTAGGACAGCGGCCTTTGGAGCCGTCAATCCTGGTTCGAATCCAGGCCCCGGAGCTTTGCCCAGAAAGCCTAAACGGAATTTGGCGGGGTGAAGTAGGACAGCGGCCTTTGGCGCCGTCAATCGGGGTTCTCCCGCCCAAGAGAATCTCTAATAACACTGGCGGGATCCGCCGTAGCTATTCCGAAAATAGCGGAGGCGGAGAGTCCCTGTCCCCGAGCATGGT
>JBBTRH010000002.1:0-99600 GCA_038065275.1 Patescibacteria group bacterium
GATCGCCTTCTGGAACGGCATGATTTCGAAGCTGACCGGCAGGTCGGCTTTGACCTTTTCGTTCACGAGATCTTCAACTTGCTTCTTCTCGTCGTCGGTGAGTTTCTGGGAGAAGGAAAAATCAAAACGCAACCGTTCAGGGTTAATATCAGAACCGCTCTGTTTCACGTCGGGGCCGAGGATCTTTCGCAGGGCGGCATGGAGAAGATGCGTCGCGCTATGCAACCGCTTCATGGTAAAGATTTGGTCGGCGGTATACTTCGATTCAAGATCAGCATCATTCAACCCGTGGCCGCCAAATTTCTTAGTGGCGCCGGCACGGGAGAGGGCTTGGTGTCCGATGATTTTTTCTTCCACAATCGCTTTGTCGAACGTGAAACCTAACCTTTCTAAGCGGTCGAGGGAGAGGCCGTGGGTCGTGAATAAGGTGAAGGCCTCATCAGCACTTAACCGCATGTGTGAAGGACCTGGTCGACCCCCATCAGCTTGATGTAATTCTTGACCTTTGCGCATTTTGTGAACGAGCGCGTTCACATCAAGTTCTAATACTTTACGATACTGATTGAGTTCGCTGTTGAGTAATTTTACGATGGCGGCGTGTTCTTTCACAAGTTCCGGATAAGAGTGGCCGAAGTGCTTGACTACAACATCAACGACTTTATCGAAACTGAATTCGACAACCATAAATTGGTCAGCCGCGCGGCGAACGATGCGGCGGAGAATATAACCCTGATCCTTGTTAGAAAAACGCACCCCGTCGGCCAGGAGAAAACAAGCCGCGCGAAGATGGTCGGCGACGACGCGGGCGCGGCGGGCGTTCACATCACTTTCGCCTGAATCACCAAATCCCGGCAGTTTCATCACCTCGGCCATGATCGGCTCGTAAATATCCGTCGCGTAAATATGGGGCTTGTTTTGAACGACCATGGCCAATCGTTCCAAGCCCAGGCCAGTATCGATATTTTTCTGCGGGAGCGCCATCAGCTTTCCCCCTGCATCTTGATTGTATTCGGTGAAAACGAGGGTCCAAATTTCGACGAAATCCCGGCTAGTATTCGGCCCACCTTTGGCTTGCTCAGCTAATTGAACGTAGATTTCCACACATGGGCCGCACGGTCCGGATGAGCCGGCCGGTCCCCAAAAATTATCTTTTTCCGAGCCGGCCAAAACGTGCGTTTGGGGCAGATAACGAAGAAGGGCTTTTTCGGCTTCAGTATCTTTGGCCACCTTGCCGTTGCCCGGGAAAACCGTCGCCCACAGACGATCGGAACTCAGGCCCATGTGTTTCGTGAGGAACTCAATGGCCAGATCAATCGCCTCTTTTTTCCAATAATCGCCAAAGGAAAAGTTTCCCAACATCTCAAAAAACGTCAGGTGCGAGAAATCTCCGACTTCATCGATATCCGAGGTACGAAATGATTTCTGAATGGTGGTGACGCGCTTGCCGCCGAAAATCTCTTGCGGGTCTTTTTCGCCCAAGAAATACGGCTTGAACTGCTGCATGCCGGCCGTGGTCAGGAGCACCGACGAATCGTTGTCCGGAATGAGCGACGAAGACGGCAGTGCTTTATGACCGTGCTTGACAAAAAACTTGGTGAACTCGTCGCGGATCTGCTGGGCGGTCATGTTTACGTTACGTCAGTTGTTTCACAAGTTCCGACGGATCTTAAAGAATCCGACGAAATAGCACGTGACGGCAAAGTTCTTCGTCTTCGGCGAAAGCATAAATTGGTTTTCCCAGAGCCACGGCGTAGCCTAATTCTAGGGTGGTGCTGGGTCCAGCGTATCCATCCCTGTTCAAGATGAAAACGACATCAGCCATCTGAATCTTGTAGAAATGATCGTGTGTTAGCCCCAAGGCGATAAACTCTTTGTACTGCCGGGAAAGTTTATCCCATTCGTCCTTTCCTTCGTGCAAGTACGGTTCATAGACAACCACGCCAAGTTCTTTAAGTCTTCGGCAAAAAGACCGGATTTCACTTTTGAACCTTCGACTACCGCAAATGACAACGCTTTTCATACCGGCAGTATATGTCAATTTCACCCTGGTTTCAAGACGTGTTGTCTATCACCGCGCTTCCTAAGCACTCATCACCCTCGTAAAACACCGCGTATTGGCCGGGCGTAATCGCCCGCTGTGGTTTCTGGCATATTACCCGTAGCTTGTCTCCGGCCGGCAAAAGCGTAACTGATACATCTGGCTGGCGGTAGCGGAATTTGGCGATGCCGGTCCAGGGGAATGAACAGGCGTCGCCGATCCAATGCGGTGCGCTGACAATGAACTCTTTTGCTTCGAGTTGCTCCGGTCTGTCTGCCGGCGCGATGATGAGCCGGTTCTTCTCCATATTCTTCGCGCTGACGAACATCGGTTTACCGGCGCCGACGAGGCGGGCGAGCTTTTTCTGGTTGAGGTCGGCGCTGAAGCCGTGGCGCTGACCGATGGTGTAGAACTGCAACCCGCCGTGTTTCCCGACTACCGTTCCGTCCGTCAAAACAATCTCTCCGGGGACAGTCGTCATGTACTTCGACAGAAACTCAATCATTTTCTTCTCGCCGATGAAGCAGATGCCGGTGCTGTCCGGCCGATCCCAGTTAGGCAGGCCGGCGTCTTTGGCGATTTGTCGCACTGCGGGTTTCTTCAACTCGCCGAGTGGAAAGAGCGTTTGTTTCAGGGCTTCCCCCGTCACTGCCGCCAGGAAATACGATTGGTCTTTGTCTCCGTCAGCGGCTTTGTATAATTTTCCGTTTTTTGTTCGGGCGTAATGGCCGGTAGCGATGAATGACGCTTCTTTAAGAGCGCGGCCAAGAAACAGTGAAAATTTTATTTCGCGGTTGCATAAAATATCAGGATTCGGCGTCCGACCCTGCCGGTACTCATTCAGCATAACCTGAAACACTCGATCGCGGTACTCTCTTTCAAAGTTCCAGGTAACCAGCGGAATGTTAAGGTGTGCGCCGACGGCTTTAGCGCTCGCCTGATCTTCGGCCCACGGACACGGTCCGCCAAAATCATCTGCCGACCAGTTTTTCATGAAGACGCCGTGGACGTCGTAGCCTTGGTGTTGCAACAGTAAAGCGGCCACAGCGCTGTCGACGCCACCGGATAGGCCAATAATAATTTTACCTGAGCCCTGACTCATGGCTTCAACATATCACCAACAATGGAGGAGTTCAAGCCGATAAATCGGCGCGTCCATTCACGGGCCGCCGAGGACTATCCTTAAATCGAAAACATTCAGCTTCGATTACGCCGAATGTACTCTCTGATGTATTCGAGCGATTGTTCCGACCGGATGACGTGTTCATAGTAGTTAGACTGCCAGCATGATTCCCCCAAAACATAAGAGGTCTTCGCCTTCATCCGGCGAATGACTTCCCCGAGCACCAGCCGAACACCGTCTAAAACGATGATGCAATGGACATGATCAGGCATCACCACCATGGTATCAATCGTCACACCGGGAAGGTCGCGGCAAACGGACCGGAAAATTCTTTCGACTGTGTCTTCGTGTTCGGCAAAGATCGGCAATCGTAACCGTGACACTATAGTCACAAAATAGTATCCGTTTGAAGAATAATCAAAATGAGGCAACCGACAGATGTATACCTTACGCATATGATTCAGTGTCGTCGGTTCGACCGACGGCATATATACAGCCAACGACAAAAAAGACGTCGACTGGCCAGAGCCCCAAGACAGTGATGTTATTCCCGACGCCGGAGGACTGTCAAGTCACCCAAATATTCCACCACCAGCCACTGCGAACTTGATCTTAAATCCTTAATCTTTTCAGTCACCTCAGCCTGCGTCGCCACCACCGGCGTGGCGTGGTCCTCGAGCACGACAATGTAGTCGGCCTGGTCAATGCCGAGCGGAAAGCCGTAGAATCGCTCCCGGCGGGCGAAGTGGGCGCCGACATTATTGGTGACGCTGACGGCGGCAGCGGTTGGTATTAGCTTTGACCATTCCCGCACCGGTTGAGCGTACGGATTACGCCAGGTGACGAATTTTGTCTGATCATTAGGCGTCGCCGGTAGCGGCCCGGTCGTCCAGGCGCTGTAGCCCACCGTTAATCCCAGCCACAGCACCAAGATCCAAGTTACGAGACGGGCGGAGAAACGAATCGACATTTTCTTCCGCATCCAGGCGGTCGCGGCCAGGCTGGCGACGATCAGCCACGGCGTGATGCCGCTGGTATAATGCGAAATTATCAGATGCTGGGCCGGTTTTAGGCTCAGACCGTTAATGACCATTTCCGGTCCGGCGGCCAGCCACCACGGACTGATAATCCCGACCAATCCGGTGGCGGAGAATAACTGCCAGCCGTAAATGAGGTTCTGTCTGGCAAACAAGACGTGGAAAAAACGTAGGGGTTGCGTTAAAGCCCCGTTAATAATGCTCGCCGCGCCGTTACCAAAGACGGTGCGGTATACTTCGCCGGCTGTCTGGCCGTGGAAATACGGCAGGACGACGAAGAACATGGCTAGCGACCAGATGGCCGGCGTCAAGGTCATAACCGCTCCCCACCGACGCTGTTTTTGCGCCAACCAGACATATATTCCCAACGCCACAAGCGTCAGACCGATTTCCTCTTTGGTTAACATCGCTAAAATCATAAATATCAGCGCCCCCCGATATTTTTTTTCGATCGTCAGCCACACCGCCCATAAAACCAGCGGCGTCGCGAAGGTGACGGCGTGGACGTCGAAAATCGTGGCCCACTGCAGACCGGGGTTCAGCAAGTAAATGGCGGAAAACATCGTCCCCCACCAGGCTGGTCCCAGGAGTTTTTTTCCGGTCAGGAAAACGGCCATGGCGCCGCTGGCCACCGTCAGCACCTGTAGCAGGAGCAGTGTTTCCGGGCGTTGGACAAGAGCGTAAAACGGAACTAGCAAGATTAGAAACACATCGGCATGAAAGGCGAGTCGCGAGACTTGGGCTATGCCGTAAGGATCGGTCATGGTGAAGCCGCGGCCGTGGACGACGTTCCAAACCGTTTGTTCGACGTTACCGAGATCAAAACGTCCGGAGTTAGTCTTCGCATGCCGTCCGAAGGTGAACCAGGTAAAGTACCATGAGAACGCGGCGATCAGGACCGCCGTCACGACCACCGGCCAGCGCTTTAGGAACGACGAATAGCCGACCATAGGAGAACGAACGACAAAAAAACCAGTTCACTGACGATGAACCACAATCGCGTCACCAACGCGACCAAGCTGGCCACGGCGTTAGTCAGAGTGCCAGTCGTCAATTTAACGAAGGTTACTTCCCGCACCCCCAGCCCCATGGGCGTGATGACGCTGACGTAACCGACAAACCAAGCGGCGACGTTGACCCCGATCAGGCGCGACAAAGTCACGGCCGACAGGTCGGGGAAACTCCACCAGACCATGGCCGTCGCCAGCCCGAAGACGATCCAGACTAAACCGTACCACACCAGCAAAGCCAGGACTTCAATCATCGTCACCGGCGGCATGTCCGACCAGTGCGCCATTTTACCCACCACGGTTAACAGCCACGGGAGTAAAATCGGCAGTCCGGCGATGACCAACAACGCCGCCCACCACCAGTCGGTCGCGTTCAGATACAACAGCGCGATCATCCCCGCGCCGCCGACTAATCCCATGGCTTCAATTACCAGCGCCTGAATGGTGCTGGCGGCGGGGGCGCCGGCGGTCACCGTGCCGCGGTACTTGGCGGCAAACGACCAGACATTGCCCGGGACGTAGCGCATCAGTTCACTCACCGTCCAGGTCCGAAGCGTTTGATGCCGTTGCGCCTCCGACCCATGGCGGCGAACGATCATTTCCCAAGCAAAATACCGCAGTCCGAACCACAGTTGAAAAACAGCTAGCGATCCTAGCAACCAACCGACTCGCAACTGAGCCAGACTTGACCAGACCCGCCGGTCGAGCATCAGCAACCAGCGGAAAATAAACCCCAGCGCCAGAATGGCGATCATCCATCCCAGCAATCGCCACCAATTCAGACGCGGGCCAGGACGATCGTCCATGGGAATGAACCGGACAGCAGTTCCACTGCCGTTTGCGCGGCGACAAAGTCGCCGAATCCGCGGCGCGACCATTGGTTAACGTGTTCCGGATGGTTGCCGAGGCGGGACAAGTGTTTCCCGCGACCAAGATTCCCGATCCTGAACCACGGTTCAAACGGAACTGACAGCAACAGGTACCGCTTCGCCACCCGTTTGAGTTCCCGTAGCGCTTCGGACGGCCGCTCGAGGTGCTCCAGGACTTCGCTGGCGATGACGACATCCCAAGAACGATCCGACTGGGGCAATCGGTAGATGTCGCCGTGTTCCATTTTTAGCGACGGCCACAATCGCCGCCCGACTCGCAAAGCTTCGTCATTGACGTCTAACCCGAGCAACGCGGCTGAGGGTACGGCCAAAGCAATGGCCGTTAACAAATAACCTTCGCCGCAACCGACTTCAAGCACCGATTGCGGGTTGAGGTTCTGCAGTAAGGAAACGAAACGCTGTTGAAACCGGCGGATGTACCAGTGCTTGAGCGGGTTCGGATCGGTAAACTTACGCTGATTAGTAGTGTTCATTTACGCGACCGCTGTTGGAGGATCAGGTCGCCGAGCAAGCCGGTGAAAAACAATTGCAGGCCGGCCAAGACGAAGAGCACGCCGAAGATCAACAGCGGGCGGTCACCGATCGATTGACCTTGCCAGCGGAGGACCGTCAAGTAGACCAGAATCACCAGGCCGACCATCGTTACCAGCGTCCCCCACCGTCCGAAGAAGTGCAACGGGCGCCAGCGATAGCGGGTGATGAGCAGGAGGCTGAGCAGATCGAAAGCGCCGTTCAACCGTAAACCGTATTTCGAGACACCGTACTGCCGCGGGCGGTGGGTGACCGGCAACTCGACCACTCGCCAGCCCTGGGCCGTCGCTAACAGCGGGATGAAACGATACAAGTCGCCGTATAAATCCAGCGTTTCCACGACTTCTCGGCGGTACGCTTTAAGGCCACAGTTCAAGTCGCGGAAGTCCGTCCCCATCGCGCGATTAGCCAGGGCGTTGAAAATTTTCGACGAGATAATCTTGATGAATGGATCACGCCGTCTTTGTTTCCAGCCGCCGACCATATCGACTGACCTGGCGTCCAGCGCCGCCACTAGCTTCGGTATTTCTTGCGGTTCATCCTGTAAGTCCGCATCGAGAGTGACAATGACGTCGCCGGAAGCGGCGGCGAATCCGGCCATCAAAGCGGCGGATTTGCCCTGGTTACGACGCAAATCGACCACCTTGATCCGTTTATCTTGCCGCTGTAAATCTTTTGCCAGACTAACGGTATGATCAGTACTGCCGTCACTGACGATGATCAATTCCCAGTCGGCGAAGGATTGCAGTACGGGACGTAAGGCGGTCCACAAGTGCGGCAAGCTGGCCGCTTCGTTATAGGCCGGGACAACACAAGACAGCTTCGTCATAAGAGCTCCGAGTATACCAAACCGGACGCGGAAAAACAACTACGGAAGATGGATAACCTGGCCGGGTTTCAGCGACGTGCCGGATGTTTCGGCGGCCCGCGGAGGCGGCGGCGCGGAGGGAAGTGGCGGCATCGGCGGCGGATTCATCGGGCGCGACGGCGGCGATGGTGATGTCGCTGGCGGAACGGGCGCGGCGGTCTGCGCGGTCTGCGGTCGGGGGACGTTAGTCTGACGCGGCGGTTGGGGGCGAGCATGTTGTGGCGGGCGACGCTCCGGCGGTCGTGACGAACGCGGCGACGACATTGGTCGAGGTTGATGGCCGCGCTGGCGATCGTGGCCGCGGTTCGCTTGATCCGGCCGCGGACGGGTAACGACATCCGTCGACTGGAGCGCTTCGCTCAATGAAATGCCGGTCGGAGCGGTTTCGAGAACGACCGGTTGCCGTTCCACAACCACCATCGCTTCGCGCGGCTCAGCGCGTGGCGCTTCGGGGGGCTCAGCCCGCGGCCGGTTGTCTCCGGCCCCGCGCTGGAACCGGTTTTCTTCCTCGGCGGTGGCGGCGAAAGTTTCAGCCATGCCGCTCCAGCGGGAGATTTTATCCTCGACCATGGCCCGTGGCTTGGCGTACCGTTCGCGTGAAACGGCGATAATGGTATCGTTCAAATTATCCGGATTGAGGACCGGCGGTAAGCCGACCGCCGAGAACGGCTCGGACGCGACGCCGTCGATCATCAGCTTCAGATACATGTCGTACTTGGTCAGGTTGACCAAATCCGTTTCCTCGAAGACCGGGGTGAACTCCTTGGCCAGGAATTCCGAATCGCCGGCCCCGACCCGGAAACAAATAATGGTGCCGACGTTGCCGAAGACGGCGGGTTGAACTTTTTCGTCGAGCTGTTCGATGTACTGGTGGGCGATAATCAGGTCCAGCCGATACTTCCGGGCTTCGGAGAGGATGCTGGCGAACGATTCAGTGGCGAAGTTCTGGAATTCGTCGACGTACAGGAAAAAATCTCGCCGCTCCGTTTCGGGAACGTCGATCCGGCTCATGGCAGCCAGTTGGATTTTGGTGATCATCATCGCCCCCAGCAACCCGGCATTGTCCTCGCCGATCCGGCCTTTGGCCAGGTTGAGGAGGAGGATTTTTCCATGGTCCATGATCTCGCGCATATCGATGGTCGATTTCGGCTGGCCGACAATGTTGCGGATAATCGACGACGACAGGAATTGGCCGATTTTGTTCTGAATCGGGGAAACCGCTTCGGAGCGAAATTTATCGTTGAAGGCCGCAAATTCATCGCGCCAAAACGCCTTGACGATCGGATCGGACAGGTGATCGACGACTTTCTTCCGGTAGACTTTGTCGACCAACATCCGCGTCACGCCCAGTAAGGTCGAGCCGGGGTATTCGATCAGGGCCAGGATGGTGTTGCGCAATATGTGTTCCAGCCGCGGCCCCCATGAATCGGCCCAGATTTTTTTGAAAACGGAAATCAGTCCGGACGCGATGAGGTGGCGGTGGGTCGGATCAACCGACTCCAGAATGTTAAAGGCCACCGGATAATCAGCGTCGGCCGGATTGAGGTACACCACGTCGTTGATCCGGTAGGAGGGAATGTACTTGACGACTTTTTCCACCAGGTCGCCGTGCGGGTCGACGACCGCTAAACCGCGCCCGGCGCGGATATCCTGGACGATCATATTCTCCAGCAACGTCGATTTACCCATGCCGGTCTTGCCGATGACGTACATGTGTCGGCGGCGGTCGTCGATCTTGATTCCAAACGGAATCAACGACCCGCGGTAGTTCGTTTTGGCGAAGAGGGTGATGTCTGACGGCGGGAGGTTGGTATTCGGCGGTGGGAGCATGGTTCTTACCCCAGCGGTAAATTATTCGGCGGGACGCCGGCGGGATTAGCAATCGTTGCGGACGAGATGGTCGCTGACTTGGCCGGTTCGACCGGCTTGGGGACATACTCAATTTCCTCGCCAACCGGCAGTGCCACCGGCGGCTCGCCGCGCTTAGCTTCGGTCTTCTTGACTTGCGGCGCTTTGACCGTCAGCACCGGGAAGTGCCAAAGCGAAGCCAGTTCTTCGATGTTTAAGACATACACCCTCCGACCGCGCCACATGCTCCGGTACTTATACCCCCACAGGATCTGGCGCTTCAGCTGGGCGACCCGCCGTTTGACGAAGAAGAAATCGCGTGAGGTCTTCATCTTTTTATCCGGTTTGAAGCCATTCAGGTCCAGCGTGTTAAATTGCTTCACCACCCCGACGATGGCCGAGATGCGCGCTTTGCTGAACTGATCGCGGGTGCCAAAATACAGGGTCCGGAACTTGGTGTCGAAACCGAGCTTAGAGATTTTAATGCCGATGGCTTCAATCACCGCTTTGACGTTAGCCGGCAAGTGCAACATCATGCTCGGCGGAGCGTTGTCTTCTTTCGTTCTGTTCCCAAACTCGGACGGCTCGAACAAGGTTCGGGTAATCGTATCCCACGTCCCTAAAGCCAGTTGGCCGGGCGCTGACGACAAGCTGGTCAAGGCCCCGGCCTTCTGTTTGGCTGACTTGAGGCCGATCAGTTTGTCAATAAGTTTCAATCCTTTTTCCCGCCACTTGTTTTCGCCGTTCGGCCGCAGGACGAGTTGGAACCACATTTGCTCGCCGCTTTTCATCCGACTCATCATTTCCAACACTGAGGCCAGCGGATCGAGAAAAGTCTGGGTCAAACTGTGCTCCCATTGCGGATAAGTGCGAATCGGGTAGACCTGGTCGTTGGTGAGCGCCATCTCGCACCCCCACATGTCGTATTCGTCGTTGGGGAACTTAACCGCGAACTGGTCGACATAGTCTTCGACTTCGGAAATTTCCGCGTTCGGGTACTGGGCGTAAATAGCCGCTTCGGCCAAGTCACGTTGAACTTCGGGCACCCGGATCAAGAACTGGATGTAACCGGCAATCGAGACGATTTCGACGGTCACCGTCGGCTGAACGTAGCCGTCGCGGTACTTCTCCAGGAAATTAGGTTTCTTGTAGATGCCGTGCAGGTGACTGAACAGGTGCTCGACGGATTTCGGCGTTTGCTCATTTTCGCGCGGGACGTCAACGGCTAGCAAGACGTACCTGGTGTTCATCACGAAACGGGTCTGGATGTAATCGAGATAGAGCCACCAGATGCCGTATAAAACGGCGATTAGCACCGTCACCCAACCGCCCTGGAGGAAGACCCACCAGGTGACCGCGAACGGATTAGAAAATTCCGGAATAATGATGGTGGTCATTGGCCGGTGGCCGGCGCTGGTTGATCGGCCAGCCCGTAGCGGCCGTCGGCCAAACGACGGAACGTTTTTTTATTCGTCAGCGCTAAAGCAATGGTGTTTTTTTTGACCAGGCGTTGCTGGAGGACTTTCGCGATTAATTCATCGCGGGTCAGCGGCGCGCCGGCCTGGCGGAGGATATCGACCAACACGTCAGCTACCACCCCGGGTTTGTAGCCCCACTCGCGCAAGGCGTAGATGCCGCGACCCACCAACACGTATTCCTTATTCAAAATGAGCTCATTGTGCACTGTCGGCGGGTACGCTTGCCGATGGTCGAACCCGATCTCATTAATCCGTTTAGTGATCTCTTGGAAATGCATGGGCCGACCGTGTTTGCGCATCACCAGCAGAATCTTGTCGTGCATCCGCTTCGGAACGATGGTCCCCCAGGTGCGCAACCCCAGTTCACCGAACGGGTTGCGCTCAACATTGGTGCTGACGGACAGGTAACTGAGTAGGATGTCCTCCGTCAACTGCGGCGCCTGGTCGTGAACGAGTTCGCTGACGGCTAGCCGCCGGAGCAACTCGGACTGCGTCACTGGCTTACTGACCGCAATCAGGATGCGCTCGGCCGCGGCGATGGTCGAAGCTAAGAGCGCCAGATTAGCAAACGACGACTTCCAGTAAGGTTTATACGATGCGTCCTCGACCCGTTCGACTTTCCCATTCAGGAGCTGGGCGAGCAAGAATCGAACGGCGGCCTGCCGAGACCGCGTCGACTGGCCGGTCCCTTGCAGCCGCTGGAGCAGTTCTTCCTCCAACATCAACCCGCCGCGCGACTCGAGGAGTTGCTGTAGGACCAGCGTCAATCCGTGCAACAGCTGATTCGTCGGCGGCGCTTGCCTCAGGTGTTTGATGGCCCAATGCTGGATCTGCCGCACCCGCTCCCGGGTGACCTGGTAGGAACGGCCGATAACTTCCAGCGTCTCCGGCTCGTTGGGCCCCAGTCCGTACCGGCGCCGGAGGACGTCGGCTTCTTTCGACGACAACAGTTTCAACAGTTGGTTGACTGTTTCCAGCGGATCGAAGTGCTCGAGCGTTTCGCTCTGCTGACTTTGAAGCACACGATCGAGGAGATTCGCGTTTGGGGTGGGGGTATTGTTGGTTGTCATATCTTGGGCCAGAGTATATTCTTCAACCAAGCACAGTATAGCATAATGTTGACAATGTGTCAAGCAATCATTTCAATGACAAACTCCCACGCGTCCGACGATGCGCGGGTCATGAAATCACTACCCTACCGCCGGCGCCGACGCTTCCAGTTGTCGTAGACCACCAACAGCGGCGAGGCGACGAAGATTGATGAGTAGGTGCCGCTGGCGATGCCGATCAGTAGCGCTAAAACGAAGTTGCGGATGGTTATCCCGCCGAACAAATAGAGTGCGGCCAGGACGAGCAAAGTGGTCAGGGACGTGTTGAGCGACCGGATGAGGGTCTGGTTTAAACTGACGTTGACGGTTTCTTCGTAACTTGATTCGGCCCCGACTAATAAGCGCTCTCTGATCCGGTCGAAGACCACGATGGTGTCGTGCACCGAAAACCCGAGGACCGTCAACAGCGCCGTCACGAATAAACTGTCGATTTCGATTTTTGCGTAGTGACCGAGAATGGAGAAGACACCGACCACGATCAGGATGTCGTGGGCCAAGGCGACGACGGCCGAGGCGCCGTAGACCCATGATGGCACCGGGCCGACCCTGACTTTCCGGAAAGCCCAACTGATGTAGATGATGATGGCCAGCAAAACGATGACGATGGACGTTACCGCGCGTTTCAGCAGTTCTTTGCCCACGGTCGGACCGATCGTTTCGAACGATGACTCGCTGACGACGCCGTACTTTTCGTTGAGGGTATCGACGACTTTCTGACGTTGGTCGTTGCTGATATTCGGGAGGTTGATAATCAGGTCGCGGTCGCCGGAAGTTTGGGCGGCGGCTATTCCATAACCGAGTTCGGATACTACTTTGGCTACGTCCGGCCCGGCCGGCCGCTGGGCGCTAAAAGAAACCGTCAGCCGACTGCCGCCGGTAAAGTCAATCGCCGGTCGCAAGCCGAACAGGAATAACGACACCAGGCCCGGAACCAAAATGGCGAACGATAGTCCGAACAACCAATTGCGCTTTTGGATGATCTTATACATGTAGTTCGGAAGCGACGGATGGTGGAGCCGAAAACCCGAATAGCCACAGGTGGCGGCTCATCCAGCGGCTGACGACCAGGCGCAAGAAAGTCCGAGTGACCGTCAGGGCCGAGAACATCGAAACGAGAATGCCGATCGACAGCGTCACGGCGAAGCCTTTGATTAGACTTGAACCGAACCAGATGAGAATCAGGGCGGTAATTAAACTGGAGACGTTCGAATCGCGAATTGACAGCCAGGCGCGCCGGAACCCCTCATCAATGGCCGATAACAACGGTCGGCCGTTCGCTAGTTCTTCCTTGGTCCGCTCGAACACCAGAATATTCGCGTCCACCGCCATGCCGATCGACAGGATGAAACCGGCGATGCCGGCCAGGCTCAGGGTGACCGGCCACAGTTTAAACAAGGCCAGGACAATCAAGGTGTAAATCATCAGCGCGACCACCGCCAGCACCCCGGGTAAGCGGTAATAGACAACCATGAAGACCGCCACCAGCAACAACCCGATTATGCCAGCGACCAGACTCCGCTCGATCGATTCTCTCCCCAGACTGGCGCCGACGTTCTGTTGGCTGATCAGGGTGATCGGCACGGGTAGCGCTCCGGCGTTCAAACGTTTCGCTAACTGTTTCGCCTCGTCCAGGGTAAATTGGCCGGTAATGACAGCCGTGCCGCTGGTGATTTCGGATTGTACTTTCGGCAGGCTGATCGGCGACCCATCAAGGTAAATGCCCAAAATCTTATTGAGGTTCTTCTTGGTCAACGCGGCGAAGAGTTTCGTGCCGTCGCCGTCAAACTGCAGCTGGACTTGCGGCGCGCCACTGTTGGGATCGAACACCACGTCGGCTCGCTTTAGTTGCTTGCCGGTTAATTGCGTCGGCACGTAATTTTGCTGATTGATCGGGGAATCAAGGGTGCCGATCAAGATGTGGGCGGCGTGAACTTCGACCACGTCTTGACCGTTGTCCGGAACGGTCCGCGATTCGATGCGCTTGATGACGTGATAACCGAATTGCGATTTGATCGGCGTTGGGGTTACTTGGCCGTCCTGGAGATCCTTGAATAGTACATTGTCGAACTCGGGCACGAACTGCCCCTCTTTGGCGAATCCGAGATCGCCACCGTTCAACTTGCTCCCGGTGTCATCGGAGAATTCTCTCGCTAAAGCGGCAAAATCAGATTTCGGCTTCAGTACTTTGACCAGCACCTCGTCGGCCTTTTTCTTCGCGTCAGTGTCAGATAACCCTTTCGGTTCGGCTTGCTCACGGAACTCCAGGAGCGGCGTTTCGCCGATGAGCTTGATGGCTTGGTTAATATCTTTAACACCAGCCAAGTCAACGCTGACGCGGTATTCACCGCCCACTCGGCTAGTTTGGATGACCGGTTCGGCCACGCCGTAGGCGTTAATCCGGCGCTCAATGACGTCGCGGACTCCTTCCAGCGCCGAACCGCGATCACCGGCCGGAACCTGTCCGACGTCAGCTCGGTAGACCAGACTGGTTCCGCCCTGCAGGTCAAGGCCGAGTCGAACGTTAAGTTCGCGCGTCAGCTTTCCGAAACGAATGTTAGGACTAGCGGGATAATCAACGTATCCCGCGGCCGCGGTTAAAATGAGGAGGAGCCCGAAAGTAATCCAGACGTTGCGACGTTTCATCCCGTTAGCCCCGTTAGAAATGAATAAATAAACTTATGCTTACGATTAGTTATGGAAACGGTTACAGAGATACCACCAGTTGCAGAATCAGTATTCATTTCTAACGGGGTCATGACAACGACAAATCAGACATAGTGGTCTGCTTGGGAGTATAGACGAATCATGACGGCTCGACAAGAGCCAGGTCGCTCACCCTCGCACCGTACAACCCGTGGCTACCGCCAGTTCCGGTCACCGTCATTGACCGGATACTGCTCGGGCGGCGATTGGCGGAGCTTCACTTGACGATCGTCACCGGCGTCCCAATCGGTGCCCAATCGTACAGCGACTTCGCATCGGCCACCGTCTGGCGAATGCAACCGTGCGAGACCGGTGTGCCGATGTGGGCCGCGCCTTCGTATAATTTGCCGCCGCCTTTTAGTTTCCAGAACGGCAGGGCGTGCATGCCGTACTTCCCGTCCGGGGTGATGGCCATCCAATTCTCCATGTATAAACCGTACGCTTTCGAATAGGCCACCGGAATTTTGTTCCGGGTCTTGAATTCGCCGGTCGGCGTCGGAGTCGACCACTTGCCGGTGGAGATTGGTCGGATGGAAATCACTTTCCCTTTCTCGTACATCGTCAGTTCCTGCTTCGACAAGTCAATTACGATTCTCTTACCCGCCGCCGCGGCCGTGGTCGGGGCGCTGGTCGGAACAATAAGCGGTGTCACCAGACCGTTGATGACAGCGGCCGCCACGTTCAACCCACCACGGAAATTATTTTCGTACACTAACCGGCTGGACTGAAGCTGGCCGCGAATAGTAAACATTCGAACGTCCGGTCCGCCGCCGACGCTGGGACCGGTAATAACAATATCATTGCGGACGGCGACTGCCACGCCCGCCTTGATTCGCGGATCGTAAGCCAACCACTGCGCCAGTTTTTGTTTCGATGTCAGGCCGTACACCTGGACCAGCGGCTTCTCACCCTGTCCGGCGCCGACCACCACCACCGGCCCGCCGTACGCATCGCTCCACCCCGCCGCCACGGTCGCGCCGTTGCTCGACGTTTTTCCAAAAGGCGACCAACTAGCGATAACATTCTTTCCCGTCGCGTCGTACACCCGCACCTCCGCTTCGCGTCCGAAGCCGCTACTGACCACGATGTTACCCGGCAAACCTTGGCGCGACGGAATGACCGCCACGTCAACCCCGCCGGCAAAACTTGATTCGAAAGACGTGAATTGGTAAAGCTTTTTACCGGTCGCGGAAAAAACCAGCACTTGCGGCGTATGTCCCGGTTGCGGACCGACCACGATTTCCGCCTGTCCGTCGCCGTTGAGATCGCCGGCGGCCACCGTGATGCCGTCCTTCATCGCTGGCGGGAAAGCGAAAAACGAGCGGATCAGTGTCCGATCTTGACGATAGATTTGCACTTGCGACCCACCGGTGGCACCCGCGCCGACGACGAACTCATCGACTCCGTCGCCGTTAACGTCCGCCGCGGCGACCGTCGCCCCGCCTTTGAATTTGCCGTCGAACAGTTTGACACGCCGCAAGACATCCGTCCCGATTTGCAACTCGTTGGGCCGTTGCTTCGTAAAGGCCAGCGCCGTTGACGCACCCGACAAAAAACTTCCACCGAGGGCCGCGGCGATCAGGACGCAGGAAAAAATAACGGGGTGCCCGGGTCGGGCGTGGCAGGTATGCAAAATGTCAAAAGGTGGAAGGGAGAGGGTCAAGATGCTAGTCCGCCAAGGGCGGCTTCGCAACTTCAGCTGACCGCTCGGTTCAACAACTGGTCCAACCGACTGATCAGCCGGACCCTCTCCCCACGCTTTTGTTTTTCTTTGTGTTTCCGAAGGAACACAGTCTAGAATATATAGATTTTCACTCTAGACGATCGTAGTTTAGCATAAAATTAGGGGTTTGTCAATGTGTTGATATCTACTTGACTTTTACCCCAACCGTGATACTATATGAAGCGTGGGCGACGACCGTTATGGTCCTTGGCCCACTTTTTGTTTTCTATATTTTTCTGCTGTACTTTTTCTAGGATCAAAAATACTAATTCGAATATTTCTACTGGAAAAATTGTTGCTTTTACTAAAGAACGAATTTGTTACACCGTATTGCTGATGAAGGAATTGAACGAATTGAAATTTATAATTACTTGAAATAGGTACCAATCTTTCCTTCATTTTCAAATCATACAATATTGCACCCAAGAGAACATCTGTCACTTGAAGCATATCTGAACTATCCGATTTCAATTGTGTGAAACTTGCGATTTTTAGTTCGTGGTAATGATGATTAACAATATCTTTAATAGCCGACTCCAGATCAACGTGATCGGGAGTAAAATAGTCGTCGGCAAGCACTGTTACGATTTTTTACTGTTTGAACCAATAATCATTTTTAACAAGGCGATGGTAAAGGATTTATATACATTCCACAAATTACCACGGAAGTAAGTTTGAAAATCCATGACTTTTTTATCTATAATGAGACTGGTAAAACTTACGCCAGTCGAATTGTTAAAAACTCTGTATATTTCTCTGCAAATATTAAATTTTAATCTGCCCATGCCCTTTTTACCACCCCATTTAATTTCTGTATAAAAACTATTCCTTGAACGGATTTTTCTGATTTCTTTGTAGAGTGCCTGCGGTCTCTCACAGGACAATATCCCCAGGCCAAAGTAGCGGTCATGTGCATTGTTGAGCAAACCTGATTCATCCAAAAAATACACGGGGGTTTCAATGCCCTGCCATGGCTCGAGTGGGGATGCACTTTTTCGACTGATGATGGGGAAAGCCATAGATCAACTATTAGTCCTTATGGTATTCTTGTCAACCTAGCCGTGTCATGTCAACGCACTCGTGTCTCGAAAATGCGCAGGTTAAAACCTGCGCTATGCCTTGGCGGTTGGTTTATGTTGCCGGATGTAATAATTTACACCCCGGATCATCAGCGAGGTAGCACTTTTTATATTTCTTCTCCGAGCCGCACGGGCAGGGGTCGTTCCGTCCGACTTTCGACAGGTCGACGCCGCTGGGCGAGCGCTTGGTCTGCACCAGCGGGCCGGCTGGTCGCGCGGCGACCGCTTCTTTCTGCGGGGCGGAGGTAATGACACCTTGGCGCGGTTGGGGAACGTTGGCGGCGGCCGGGGCGATCTGGATGCGGAAAATGGTGTTGGCGATTTGGACGTTAATGCTGTTGATCAGCTGGGCGAACAGGTCGAAGGCTTCCTTCTTGTATTCGACCAGCGGATCGCGCTGACCGTATCCGCGGAGGCCGATCCCCTCGCGGAGGCGATCCATCAAGTCCAGGTGTTCGATCCACAACTGGTCAATTGATCGGAGCATGACGTTGCGGGCGACTTCGGGAAAGACCGCCGGATCGGTGACTTGGCGACTGAGTTCATCCAACCGATCAAGCGCTTGCTTGTTCAGGGCTGAGGTGATGGCCGTCCGGGCGGCCGCCTCACGCGACGGACCTTGGGCCTTGTCCTTCACGTCTTCCATCGTCAGCCGATCCTTGATATTGACCAGGCCGATCGCATCCAGGGCGGCGTACACCGCGTCGAGGTCCCACCGCGTGGTATCATCACCGGCGGTATGGAGCGCGACCATCTGGGCGATTTCTTTCTCGACGATGTCCTTCAGCACTTCTACCACCCGCACCGGTTCAGCCATTAGGATCTCCCGGCGGCGCTTGTAGATGACTTCGCGATGCTTATTCATCACGTCGTCATACTCGACCAGGTGTTTGCGGATGTCGAAGTTATGGCCTTCGACTTTCTTCTGGGCTTGTTCGATCGACTTCGAGACCAGGCCGCTCTCCAGTGGCATATCGTCCGGAACGCCCAGCCGATCCATCAGTCCTTTCATCCGCTCGGACCCGAAAATCCGCATCAGGTCGTCCTCCATCGAGACGAAAAACTGGCTCGATCCGGCGTCGCCTTGACGGCCGGACCGGCCGCGAAGCTGGTTATCGATGCGCCGCGATTCATGCCGTTCGGTACCGAGGACGTGGAGACCACCGGCGTCCTTAGCGATCTGCCCCTGGACTGAATCGGGCGGCGTACCGCCGAGAATGATGTCCACACCGCGGCCGGCGATATTGGTGGCCATGGTGACCGCTCCCGGTCGGCCGGCCTGGGCGATTATTTGGGCCTCGCGTTCATGGTTCTTGGCGTTCAGAATTTCATGCGGGACACCCTCGCGTTTCAAAAGTTCGGAGAGAATCTCATTTTTCTCGATGGAAATCGTCCCGACCAAGACCGGCTGTTTCGCCTGGTGGCGCCGTTTAATTTCTCGCACGACCGCCGTGAACTTGCCCCGCTCGTTCTTGTAAACGCTGTCAGTCAAATCTTGACGGATCATCGGACGGTGGGTCGGCACGACGACCACGTCGAGGTGGTAGATTTTATGAAACTCCTCGGCTTCGGTCACCGCCGTGCCGGTCATGCCGGCCAGTTTCGGGTAGAGGCGGAACAGGTTCTGGAGGGTAATGGTGGCCAGGGTCAGGTTTTCCTGTTTGACGTCTAGCCCTTCCTTGGCCTCGATGCCTTGATGGAGTCCTTCTGAGTACCGCCGACCAAACATCAACCGGCCGGTAAACTCGTCGACGATGATTACTTCGCCGTCTTTGACCACATAGTCGCGGTCGCGCTGGAACAAGGCCCGGGCGCGGAGGGCTTGTTCGAGGTGGTGGACCATTTCGATGCCGCCGGCCGCGTAGAGGTTCTCTAAGCCGAGTAGCTGTTCGACCTTGGCGATGCCGGCGGCGGTCAGGGTCGCGGCGCGCATCTTCTCATCGACGTTGTAATCACTGTCCGCGCTCAATTGTTCGACCACCTGGGCAAACGTCCGGTAGCGGTCGGTCGACTCCTCGGCCGGCGCCGAGATGATCAACGGCGTCCGCGCTTCGTCGATCAGAATCGAGTCGACTTCGTCGACGATAGCGTAGAAGTATGGCCGTTGCACCGCGTAGCGCTTATCCGGCACCATGTTATCCCGCAAGTAATCGAAGCCGAATTCATTGTTGGTGCCGTAAACGATATCGCACTGATACGCCTCGCCGCGGGTGATAGGTTTTAAGTGAACCAGCCGTTCTTCGCTGGCCTCAGGATTATTGAAGGACGAATCGTACCGAAAGGCTTGCTCGTGAACGATGACCGCCACGGATAAACCCAAGGTATCGTAAATCGGCCCCATCCATCCGGCGTCGCGTCGGGCCAGGTAGTCGTTGACCGTCACCAGGTGAACGCCCAGTCCGGCCAGGGCATTGAGCGCTAGCGGCGCCGTGGCCACCAACGTTTTCCCTTCACCGGTACGCATCTCGGCGATCGAGCCGCGGTGCAAAACAACGCCGCCGACAAGCTGAACGTCGAAATGTTCCTGGGCAATGGTCCGCCGCGAGGCTTCCCGAACCATGGCAAAGACTTCGACCAGATGCTCATCAAGCCGGCCCGGATCGCCGCCGATCGCGGTGCGCAGTTCAATCGCCCGGGTTCGAAAACGCTCAATCGGCCATGATGCGATCTCCGGCTTCTTGGCGTTCATCTCGTCCACTAACGGTTGCAATTGTTTCACCACCCGCAGGTTTGCGTCGCCGAAAATTTTTCCTAACAATGCCATATCAGTTCGTGACTGTATCAATTTTCAGAATTAAAAGCAAGGGCGGGTTTTAAACCCGCGGTGTTTAGAACAAACTTGTTGTTAAACCGCCCCGTACTTCCGGCCGCGCTTGATGATGTGTTGTTCCCAGTTCTTGACGCCGAAGATCCTCTTGAAGTAGGCGTTGCAGGTCGGGGCGTCAACCTCCCCCTGGCAGGTGTAGACATCAATCGTGACGAACCCCTTGGCCGGAAAGGTGTGGATCGAGATGTGGCTCTCGGCGATCATCACGAATCCGGAGTAGCCGCCGGCGTCTTTTTTGTTGTTGCCGTCGAAGCGGATGACGTAGGGCGTCATAATCTTGGTCATGTCCAAGATCTCCGGCAGATCGTTAAGCGCCGTGAACACCAGGTCCATATTATTAAGGGCCGCTCGATCGGCGCCATAACCGTCAAGCGTCAGGTGACTGCCGAATAGGGCCTCGTTTGGATTGGATGTTTGTTTCAGCTTAAACGTCGAACGCTGATCTGACTGGCGGGTGGCTGTTTGAGCCATCTCGTCGTTCCTGCCGCACCGTAGGCTCACGGAACCCCGCACCACGACCTCCGGTCGGGTGCGGGGCAGGCCCCTGAAGGGACCCTGCCGACGCTGATCCGAGCGCGGTGGATGGTTGGAGCTTCGGATTCGGGGCCTCCAGCCCCACTTTTTCTCCGGTCTTAGGGAAATTAGGGAAAAAGTGGGGCTGGATTAGCGCTTACCGAGTAAAGCCGAATCCTAGGTGCGGAAATTTAATAAAAGTGCTGTTGATAAGTATACAAACCATCCTCCCAGAGCGCAAGGGCCGGTGGAGAAAATTTTGGCTAATGTTGGCGACGTCGAATTGCCTTCGATCGCCGAATCTCCTTATCTCTCACCAATCGGCGTTCGATGACCGGGTAAACGAGGTCGATTGCCTCCCGCATGTGCTCGGCTTTTATCCCCGCCTGGATCGTTCCACCGGGAACAGTGACCCAGACCTCGACCCGATTCTTTTTTCCTTTGGCGACATTATGGTCAACGTCAAGCTCAATACCAATCCGTTGAATGTGGTGATTAAATTTCTCGAGCTTGCTCATTTTCCCCTCGACGTACTGCTTGATAGCCGGCGAGAGTTTAAAATCTTTGCCGCTGATGGTGATGTTCATGCGAACAGAGTATACCAGTAATCAGTCTCGCCGCGCAACGAAACTCAACCAGGTATTGCTATCTTCTTGTTTCCGCCACGACTTGATAATTCGAAAACCTACGGCGTGAAGTACGTTCGTAAATTCGGTTTTGGTGAAAAACGCGAAAAACCGCCCTACGCCTCCGTATTTGTCCTGCTCGATAAACGCCTCATCAACGCCTTTCTTTTCCTTGACGCTCACTGCGAGCAGGCCGGCCGGCTGAAGCAAGCCGTGAACTGATCGCAACACTTTTGCCACTCTCCTCTTCGGGACGTGAAGAAGCGTGGCCATGGTCTAAACGCCGTCGAACGAACCGGTCGGGGAAGTCATTCGAAAGAGATCCATTTGGCGGAATGTCCCGCCCGGATTTTTCTGTTTGGCCACTTTTAGTAAACCGCGGGAAGCGTCGATGCCGAGATAACGGTACTTTTTCTTAAGGAAGAGCGCCGCATCACGTCCACCGCCACATCCGATTTCCAATACTGTGCGCCCACGAAGACAGCGAGTGAACAGGCTGAACTCTTTTTTCCAAAAAGACGAAGTGTTGTTTGCGGCCGCATATCTCTTGGCGATGGCGTTGTAGGTGTCGATAGTTGTTTTGGTGTGGCGATCCATTTTAGAACCCAAGATACTGGATTTCTTCGTGTAATTGTGTTCCCAGTATATCACGGACGCGCTGTTTGACTAAACTTAAGAGTTGCATGACTTCATCGGCCGTGCCGCCGCCGAGGTTGATCATGAAATTTGCGTGCTTTGGGGAGATTTCAATTTGTCCCAGCCGCCGACCCTTTAGCCCAACGTGCTCGATCAACCGCCAGGCGGAAATCGTGCCGTCACTGACGGATTTATGAAGTTCCGCCGGCAGTTTTAATCCATCAACGCGCGGATTGGCGAACATGCACCCGGCGGTTTTGGCCGTCGTTGGTTGACTGGCGTTTTTTTGTTTGGTCGTGTCGGCCAGCAATTGACGTTCGGCAACCGGATCGATTGTCGGCAGTGCCAATTGGGCTTGCAGGATGATCCAATCCGAATGCGATTTGAAAACGCTGGACCGGTATTTGAATTGGCATTCGCCGCGCGTCAAACGCCTAATCTCGCCGGCGGACGTCACGACTTCCACCCAGTCAACCTGATCACCGAGGCCCCAGCCGTGACCACCGGCGTTGCCGTAGATTGATCCGCCGACCGTGCCCGGCACGCCGATCAGCCACTGCAATCCGCCGAGATTATGTTTCATCGCTCCGGCGAGCAACTGTCCGTTTTGAACCCCGGCGCCGGCCACGACCTGCGGTGGATTCCAGTCCAGCCGGTCGTTGCGCATAACCATGGCCAGTCCGTTATAACCTTTGTCAGCGATCAGCAAATTAGCGCCGCGTCCGATCAGGCGGTATGGGATTGACACCGCCCCGGCCCACCTCACGATTTCGCGGACTTCATCGATTGTTTTGGGCGCGGCGAAATATTTAGCCGGTCCACCAATTTTCATCGTCGTGTAAGGCGCGAGCAGAACATTGTCTTTAATACTGGCCGGTCGATCAGGCATATTGTCGTCCTAAATTATCGGCACTGCGCCAAATGTCGCCGGCGCCCATGATGATAGCCACATCGCCGGGTTTAAGCGTCCGCTTGGCTTGCTCTTCGGCGGCCGGCGGTGAGACCGCGTATGACGCCGTCAGATTGCGTTTGGCCAAGGCCTGGACAAGTTCCTGACTCGTTTTTAAGTCGCCGGCCGGCACGGCGCGGCCCGGCACCGTGTAGGCTTCAACTATCATCGTCTCGTCAGCGGCCTCGAAACTTTTCACGAAATCGTCGAACAGCGCGGTCAATCGCGCCGGGTGGTGCGGTTGGAAGACGATGATGATGCGTCGACCCGGGTAAAACGCCCGCGCCCCGGCGATTGTTACGCGGACGGCCGTTGGGTGATGGGCGTAGTCGCTGACGATCGTGATTGAAGATTTAGGATTTAAGATTTGGAAGCGGCGCCAGATGCCGTGAAACTTTTCCAGGGTGGCGGCGAAGGTGCGGGGGTCGGCGCCGGCCGTCAAGGCCGTGGCCATGGCCGCTAAGGCATTCATAACGTTGAAACGTCCGGGTAGCGGCAAGGTAAACATTCCCAGCGATCGTTGATGCCACCGTGTTTCCCAACCTTGCTGTCCCGATCGGCTGGCGACCCTGACCGCAATCAAGTCGGCCGGCTGTTCGATCCCAAAGGTCACGACCGACCGACGCCCGTCAGCAACGGTCATGGCCCCGGCATCATCGGCATTAACAACCAGAGTGCCGTTTGCGCCCAGCAAGTCAGCGTATCGGCGGAAGCTGTCCAGCATCCGTTCGGCGGTCCGGAAGTAATCGAGATGATCCGGCTCGACGTTGGTAATCGCCGCCACCGTCGGCTGATAGTTGAGAAAGTGATCGCGGAACTCATCAGCTTCGGCGATGATTGTGTGGCCTCGCCCGATCCGCAAATTACCGTCGAATTCGCTGACGCGGCTGCCGACGAACACCGTTGGATCTTGACCGGCGGCGGCCAGCAACATGCCGGTCATGGCCGTCGTCGTGCTCTTGCCGTTTGTTCCGGCCATCGTCACCCGTCGCGGATATTCCGCCATGAAACGCCCGAGTGTGACGGAGAAATTTTCAACGGGAATTCCCCGGGCCGCGGCCGCCAGCCGTTCCGGGTGATCGGCCGGCGCGTCGTCGGTGGCCACGACCAAGTCGATGTCGGCCGTGATATGCGCCCCGGCGGCGGCCGGGTAATGGATCGCCCCGCGGCGGACGACGTCGTTGACTATCGGCGTCACGTTCGGATCCGACCCGCTGACGACCGCCCCCCGCGCTAAGAAGAGTTTGGCCACCGCCGACACGCCGACCCCGCCCAGCCCGATGCAGTAGACGCGTTTGATATTGCGGAGCGCGATCATTGCTCGATTAGGTGAAAGACGTCGTCGACTAGCTGCGTTAACGCCGCCGGATTATAAAATTGCCGCAAGTTATTGCCCAACCGCCGCCGCTCACCGGGATTTTGGCGCAACCGTTCCAGCGCTTCTTCCAGACGCGACTGGATGCTGACCCGTTGATCGAGAACGATTCCCGCCGACGCTTCGGCTACGACTTGGGCGTTCTGTTCCTGGTGGGAATCGGGCAGGGGGATGAAAATAGCCGCTGACCCGCGGGCGGCCAGTTCGCTCAAAGCGCCCAAACCGGCGCGAGTGACCACCACGTCAGCCGCGGCCAGTGCATGCGGAAGTTCCCAAGTCAGGAACGGGTAGCGGTGGTAATGGGGACTATGGAGCTCGACGAAATCGCGGGTCGGTCCGGTGACGTGAATGACGGACCACTGGCGAACCAAGCGGTAGGCGATCGATCCGACCAGCCCATTGATCGCGGCTGAACCCGTTCCGCCGCCCAAGACAAGTAAAACCCGGGCGCTGATCGGGAGATGAAACAGTTCACGGCCGCGGGTTGAATCGCCGGCCATGATGTCCGACCGAACCGGGTTGCCGGTCCAGCGCACTCGATCTTGAGGGAAAGCCCGGGCGGAAGCTTTGAAGGCCACGGTGATGAGGTCGGCGGCCGGCGCCATCAAACGGTTGGCTAAACCCGGTCGGACATCCTGCTGGTGGACGAGCGTCCGCACGCCGTGACGGTGCGCCGCCCAGATGACCGGCACCGACACGAACGATCCGGCGGTTACCGCCACCTGCGGCGACCAGCGGCGGATGATGTCGGCGGCCTGCCGATAGCCGCGCCAGAGGCGACCCAGGCCGGTGATATTCGACCACGACCAGTAGCGCCGGAGTTTGCTGCTGGGGATACTCTCAAACGGTAGCCGCGCGGCGGCCGCTAGCACCCGTTCTGGTCCGTTGGCTGAGCCTAAGAAAAGAAATTCGACGGCCGACCGCTGGCGTCGGATCTGTTCGGCGATGGCGATTAGCGGCGTGACCGATCCGGCCGTCCCGCCGCCAGATAAAAGAATGCGATAAATCATGACCGTCGGAGTTGACGGGTCGTTTGCCGCGAAATGTTCATCATCACCCCGACCGCGGCCAGGGAAACGATCATGGCCGACCCGCCGTGGCTCATGAACGGCAGAGGAATGCCGGTCAGGGGTAGCAACCCGGACAAAGCCCCGATGTTGAGAAAGGTTTGCCATCCCAGCCAGACCGTGATGCCGATGGCGACCAACTGCCCGAACCGATCGGGAGCGTGGCGGGCGATCCGTAAGCCGCGGAGAATGAGCACCAGCCAGGTCAGCACAAAAAGAATGACGAACAGGAAGCCGAGTTCTTCCGCCGCCACCGCGAAGATCGAGTCACCGGCCGGTTCCGGCAAGTAATTGAACTTCTGCCGCGAGTGGCCGAGGCCCAGACCGAACCATCCGCCTGACCCGATGGCCAACCAGGCTTGGCGGATGTGGTAACCGATGCCTTGCGGGTCAATATCGGGATTGAGGAAGACCGTCAACCGATCGGCCCGGTACTTCGACGTCTTAATCGCCAAGAAGAGGAGTAGTCCGCCGATCGCCCCGAGTCCCATCAGGTGTCGGAACGAACCTCCGGCGGCGAAGTAGACGGAGACCGACATCAAGACAATGATGATCGTCGTTCCGAGGTCCGGTTGAAGCAGGACCAGTCCCGCCACCGCCCCCAAGGTAATCAGGAACGGCATCAACCCTTCCTGCATCCGCCCCAGAACGTGGTCACGCCGTTCGAACCAGGCCGCCAGGTAAAAAAGAAAAGTCAGCTTGGCCAGCTCGCTCGGCTGGAAAAGCATCGATCCAAGTCTGATCCAGCGCCGCGCGCCGAGGATCTCCGTCCCGAGGCCGGGGATGAAAACGAGCATTAGCAGTCCGACGGTGCCGATCATTAACGGCACCGCCAATTTGCGCCAGTGATGGTAATCGATGCGGTAGGTCGCCATGAACGCGACCAGTCCGACCAGCACGCTGAGGGACTGTTTCTTCAGAAAGTAGTTGCTGTCGCCAAACCGCTGGAACCCAAGCACCGCGCTGGCGCTGGACAGCATCACCAACCCGAAGATCACCAAGACCGCCACCAGGCCGAGAAAGACGTAATCCGGTTGATGTCGGTTGGCCGAGGTCATCAGAGTTTCCGCACGACGCTGTTAAATTGATCGCCCCGGTCGAACTCGTGGGTGAATAATCCGAAACTGGCCGCGCCCGGGGAAAGAATTATTTCTTGTTTCGGCTGTGACAACGCCAGGGCTACCCGCACCGCCGCCGTCATCGAATGCGTGGTCACGAGCGGTCGGTGGTACCTGAAGCGATGTAACGCGGCTTGCAATTTCACCGTCGCCGACCCCGGCAAAAAAACAGTTGGCACATTGCGGCGGGCAATTTCCCGGGCCCACAAACCAAGCTGGAGCGCTTTGTCCGTCCCGCCGATGATATATACCCCCCGGGGGTATATGGCCATGGCCGCCAAGGTCGCGTCCGGCGAGGTCGAGGCGGTGTCGTTGATGAATTGATGGCCACGCCAAGTACGGATCAGTTGTTGTCGATACGGTACGCCGTGAAAACTTTTTACTGACTGAACGATTATCGTGGCTGGCACATTCATTGACCGCGCCACTGCGGTGGCGGCCAATAAATTTTCTAGATTGTGTGCGCCGGGTAATTTCCATTCGCCAAGCGGAAAAAGTTTAACCACTTTATTTTGTTTTCGTTCCATCACCCAACTACCGTTGACCGTTACACCGCCAACTTTTACTGGCAGTTTATTACCAAACCAAATCACGCGGCCATGGCCTATTTTTGCGGCGCGGCGACACGCTGGATCATTCCAGTTCAGCATTTTAACGTCATTTGGAGTTTGCTCGCGGAAGATATTGTATTTCGTTTGCGCATAGGCGGACATCGAACCATGGCGATCGACGTGATCAACCTTCAGGTTGGTCATGACCGCTACCTTTAACGGTCTTCCGGCGACCGGCAAACGCTCAAGTTGGTATGATGATAATTCTAAAACGGCCCAGGTCGACGGCTTCGTTCGTGCCAGGTGCGCCAACATCGGCACCTCGCGCACATTACCGCTGACAATCGTGTCGCGATGGACGCGTTTCAGGATCGCTCCGAGCAGGAGCGCGGTCGTGGTTTTTCCGCGCGTGCCGGTCACGCCGATCGCGGTGCCCGTAAATTCACGCATAAAAATCGAGGCTTCGTTGTCGATCTGTACGCCTCGACGCTTGACGGCTTGAAGTTGCGGATGTGTATTCGGCGGTATGGCGGGATTAACGACGATGCGCCGGGCCCAACGCCAGTCGGCCACGCGATAGCCGCCGAGATGGAAGGTGGCGCGGACTCCCCGTAACTTCGCCACCGACGGCGCTAATTCAGCGGCTGATTTTAAATCAGTCACCCGCACGATCGCGCCTCGCTTCACCAACCACCGCGCTGTGGCGACTCCCCCGCCGTGCAACCCCAGCCCAACCAGAAGCACCCGTTGGCCGCGAAATGATTGTCGCTCCGAAAGTCGCACCATTTGCTAAACTATAGCAAAAAAAGTGCCGGCTGGCAATGGCGTCGTTACATCCGATCAACCAGGAACAGGGTCAAACCGACCACCGCCGTCAGTCCGCCGATGATCCAGAATCGCATCACAATTTTCGGTTCGCTCCAGCCCTTGGCTTCGAGGTGATGGTGAATCGGCGCCGACAGAAAAACTTTCTTGCCGCGAAGGGCCTTGGACAGCACCTGAATGATCACCGACCAGGCCTCAATCACGAACAGCAGTCCGATCACCAACAGCAACAAGGCCGAATTGGTCAGCATGGCGATCACGCCTAAAGTCACGCCTAACCCCATGGCGCCGGTGTCGCCCATGAAAAAACGGGCCGGCGGGATGTTGAACCATAAGAAGGCCGCCAGTGAACCGACGATCACGGCAATGAAGCTGGCCAGTTCCACTTTCCCTTGGAGCATGGCGATGGCGCCGAAAGCGGTAAAACAGGCCAGCAGTAATCCCCCGGCCAAGCCATCCAGACCGTCGGAGATATCAACCGCGAACCCGGTCCCGACGATGACCAGGATGAACAGCGGAGCATACCACCCGCCGATGTCAAAGTTCCCGATGAACGGGACGTGGAACGTCGTCCAGTCAAGTTTGGCGATGAACCACCAGGCGCCGACGGCGGCAATCAGGGCGAACAGCAACAGGCGTTGCCGGACGCGCAGTCCCCCGCCGTGGGCGCCCTGCTGTCGAATGTTGTACATGTCGTCAACCAGGCCGATCACCGCCGCCAACAGCATCATCCCCATCGGCAAGTACGTCTCGGCGCGGGACCAAAAATTCAGTTGTTGAAAGAAGCCGGGCGGAGCCAGGCGGCTGACCAGCCAAAACACCAAGGCCAGGACGACGGTCGACCCCCAGACCAAGACCCCGGCCATGGTCGGGGTACCGGCTTTATTGGCGTGCAGGGCGCTGTAGATCGGGGTTTCATCGGCGTTGCGAATCTGCTTGCCGAGACGGTGGCGATACAGAAAATTCGTCAGCATCGGCGTGACCGCGACCGCGAACACCGCCGAAACGACCAACAGCGTAAAGATGACGATGACGTCGGTGAACATGTCAGGTGTTATACGTGCGCATCAGCACAATCACGACCGCCAGGTCGATCAGCGCCAAGAGGTTGATGACCACAGCCAGTAACAACCACAGCCGCGACCAGACGGGGTGGGGTACCAGGCGGCTGATCAGGAGATGGCTGACCAGCGCCGCCGCCCCGATGGCCGGCAACCACAGCACGCCCGTCCAGGGGCCGGTCAGGTTGATCCCGAAGTATATGGTATAGTGAAGGGGAATGACCGCCTGGGCGCGCGGGACGAAACGCAGTGCGCCGACCCATCCGGCCGCGTTGAGTAGCAGACCGCCAGTTATCAGCCAGCGCCGCCAGCGATCGCCAACCATCCCCCGCTCTGCATATTTCACGTCCATACGATTCTAAATGAAAATTAGTTTTATCCGCGCCGGCATCGTCCTGGTCATCGCTTCGGCCTTTACCTGGCAGTCTATCGGCGCTTGGCAAGATAGTCAAACGACCGACGAAGCCGTCCACCTGTCGGCCGGGCGCAGTTACTGGCAGACGGGGGATTACCGCCTCAACCCGGAACATCCGGCGCTATTCAAATTGTGGGCCGCCCTGCCGCTGGTGCTCACCCCGGAGGCTAAACTTCAAACCGACACCCCGATCTGGCGGAGCGGGAACCAGTGGACCATCGGGGCCGAGTATCTGTACACCGGTCCGGCCCAAGCCCGCTACGGAGGCCGCCTGTTGCTGTGGCTCGGTCGGTTCCCGATGATCGCTATCTGGCTCGGTCTGGTGGTGACGTTGGCCGTCTGGTCATGGCGACGCTGGGGTCCGTGGCCGGCGTTGGCGGTCACGGCCGTGATCGCTTATGATCCGAACTTCCTCGGCCACGGCCACTTGGTGACCAACGACGTCGCCACGTCGTTCGCCTACCTCGGCACCTGGCTGGTCTTGTGGCGCTTCATTAATCGACCGTCGTGGTCGACGCTCGGCTGGTTCAGTTTGGTGTTTGCCGCCGCGCAGTTGACGAAGTACTCGGCGGTTATTCTGTGGCTGTTGGTGCCGTTCGTCCTGGCCCTGGCCCGGTGGTATCGCCGGCCGGGCCTGACCTGGCGATGGTGCTGGCGGGCGCTGTTGGCCCTGGTAGTGGTGACCAGCGTCGCCACTTGGACCGTCTACGGCTGGCGGGTCAACCGGATCGATCGTGATCCGCGCATCACCCAACTATGGCAGGAACGGCAAGACCTGGTCAGCCGTGACGCCGTCGATACGGTTCCGCCGCTGATTCAAAAGTTCATCGCTTGGTCCGATCCGGCCACCGCGACCGGACGAATGTTCGAACGGGTCCAACGTTTTTCCATTCCCGGGTATTGGTACTGGCGCGGCTTCTTCTCGACCACCAGTCACAATTACTACGGTCATGCCGCCTACCTGCTCGGTCAGGCTTCAACCGCCGGCTGGTGGTATTACTTTCCGGTGGCGCTGTTCGTCAAGACGCCAATCCTACTGTTGGTGTCAGTCCTAAGCTTGGTGATCATCAATGCCAAACGGTTCTACCGTCGCCTGCGACAACGGGCTTGGTCCAGGCTGGTACCCTTCGATTTCTGGATGCTCGGTTTCCCGCCGCTAATCTTCCTGGGGTGGAGCATGACCAGCCACATCAACATCGGAGTCCGTCACGTGTTCCCCGTCTACGTCTTCTTCCCGCTGGCGGTCGGATCGCTACTGGCCGCGATCGGACGACGTTGGCCCCGGGTCCGGTCAGCCGTCGCGGTGACCGTTGCCGTGCTGACCGTCTCGGTCGCCACCCTGGCCTGGCCCCATACCATCGGCTACTACAACGGTCTGATCGGCGGCACGGCCCAAGGTCACCGCTACGTGCTCGACTCTAACCTCGACTGGAACCAGGACATTTGGCGCTTGCGACGATTCCTCGACACCCAGCGATTCCCTGAGGTGCACCTGGCGCTATTCGGCTCCATCCCGACCGAGACGATTTTCCCGGAACGTCTGAATGTCCTCGGCGACCAGGAAGTGGCCGCCGGCGTCCGTCCGACCGGCGTGGTTGTCATCTCCGCCGGCCAGCTGTACAACCTCGACGGACCATTCAGCTGGTTGCGACCGCTGACGCCGCGCTGGCGGATCGGAAGCTCAATCAACGTTTATGATTTTCGTTGACGGGCGGCCTGAAGTTGTGCTATAATCATTGACGTTTGACACTAAAACGAAACTGAATGTTACCCGATAAGTGTCGCGATAAGTGTCGGGCAAAGTGGTAACCCAGATGCCGCACCAACAACACATCAAAGAAATTCTGCTGGAGACCAAAGTGGCCACGACCGAACAGGTCGAGGCGGCCTTGCGTCAAGCGGCCGAGAAGCGAACCACCCTGCAAGACGAGCTGATCGCCGAGAATGTCATTACCGAACAGTTGCTATACGAGACCTTGGCCTCGGCTTGGCGGCGGCCGTTCGTCGATTTATCGAACCAGAACATTCGTGGCGACGTCCTTAACCTGATTCCGGAACCGATCGTTCAAGTGCATAATATCGCCGCCTACGAAGCCACCCCCAACGAAGTTAAACTGGCCATGGTTGATCCGAACGACGTCGAGATGATCGATTTCGTGCAGAAAAAAACCGGCCGGAAAGTGGCCGTCGCCGTCACCACGCCGACCGGCATCAAGGCCGCCCTCAAGCAGTACCATCGCGGGTTAAAAGCCGAATTCGAGCACATTACCTCGGCGCCGGCCGAGAGCACCAGTACCCCCGAAGACTTAAAGCAGTTAGCCACCGACGTGCCGGTAGTGCGAGTGGTCGACACCCTGCTGGAGTACGCCGTCTATGAAGGAGCCTCGGACATTCACATCGAGCCCGGCGAAGGCGATACCGTTGTCCGGTACCGCGTCGACGGCGTGCTCCGCGAAGTGATGACCTTGCCGCGGAAAGTCCAGCCCGGCGCGGTGGCCCGCATTAAAATCTTAGCCAATTTGAAGATCGACGAGCACCGCCTGCCGCAGGACGGGCGATTCAAAGTCAAGACCGACGAGTACAACGTCGCCTTCCGGGTCAGTATCCTGCCGGTTTTCGACGGCGAGAAAGTCGTCCTGCGGCTGTTGAACGAATCGGCGCAAATCATGACCCTTGAGCAACTCGGTTTTCAGCCGTCGGTCCACGACCTGGTCAAACGGAATATCGCCAAGCCCCACGGCCAAATATTCGTCAGCGGCCCGACCGGTTGCGGAAAAACCACTACCCTTTATACCATCCTCAGCATCTTGAGCACCCCGAAGGTCAACGTCTCGACCATCGAAGATCCAATCGAGTACCGCATGCCCGGGGTCAATCAAACCCAGGTCAATCCGAAAATCGGCATGACCTTCGCGGCCGGTTTACGCTCGCTCCTGCGCCAGGATCCGAACATCATCATGGTCGGGGAAATTCGCGACGAAGAAACGGCGGAAATTTCCGCCCACGCCGCCCTGACCGGCCACCTGGTCTTGTCCACCATCCACACTAATGACGCCGTGACCGTCTTGCCGCGGCTGACCGAAATGAAAGTGCCGACTTTCCTGATTGCCAGCACCACCAACTTGATCATCGCCCAGCGTCTGGTGCGCAAAATCTGCCCACACTGCGTCGAAAGTTTCACCCTGTCCCGCCAAGCTATTACCGAGCTGGAGAAACAGATTCACGTCTCGTACCTGCTGGAAACTCTGATCCGGGCCGGGGCTATTCTGCCTAAGCAAAAGGTGGAAGATCTCCTGTTTTACCGCGGCCGCGGGTGCAAAGCGTGCAACCAAGAGGGGTATAAAGGCCGGATGGGTATTTACGAAGCTTTGGAAATGACTGAACCGCTGTCGAAAATTATCCTCGAAAACGGCACCGCTAATGATCTGCGCCGGGTGGCGGTGGCGGCCGGGATGCTGACCATGATCCAGGACGGGTTCTTAAAAGCCAAGTCCGGCGTGACCACCATTGAAGAAGTGTTGCGCGTGACCAAGGAGTAACCCCGATGCCTGTTTTCACCTACCGCGCAAAAAACACCGCTCAGAAAGTCCGCTCCGGCCAGTTGGCGGCCGCCAATGAGCCGGCCTTGATTGACCTGCTCCGCCAACAGGGGTTGACGCTGATGACCAGCGCCATCGTCAGCCGCCCGGACCACGCCTGGCAACGGTTGATCGAACAACTCCAGCGCGTCCCGGTCATCCAGAAGATTTTCTTCACCCAGAACCTGGCGGTCATGCTCCGCGGCGGCTTTTCAATCAGCCGGGCGATGGGGACCTTGGCGGTGCAAACGAACCACCGCTACTTCCGGCGGGTCATTCTCTCGTTGCAGAGCGACTTGGAATCCGGCTTGGCCTTCGCTCCCGCTCTCAAAAAGTATCCGCGGGTCTTCTCCGAATTATTCACCAACATGGTCGCGGCCGGAGAAGTCAGCGGTAAGCTCGATGAAGTCTTGCGGACGTTGACCGTCCAGATGAAGAAAGACCATCAGCTGATCAGCAAAGTCAAGGGCGCGATGACCTACCCGCTGGTGGTGGTGGTGGCGATGATCGGCGCCGCCGTGGCCATGGTCACCTTCGTTATCCCTAAGTTGCTGGCGGTTTTCACCGAGTCGAACGTCGCCCTGCCCCTGCCAACGCGCATCCTGATCGCGCTCAGCCACCAGCTGACCGCCTACGGACTGTGGTACGCCCTCGGGGTCTTGCTGGGCGTTATCGGCATCGTGGTCATCGGCCGGACTCCCCGCGGCCGGCAGGTCTACGATCGCCTGGCCCTCAGTACGCCGATTCTCGGTCCGATTATCAAGCAGGTCAACTTGGCCCGTTTCACGCGGAATTTGAGTTCGATGATGGCCACCGACATCCCGATTATTCAAGCTTTTCAGATCATTGCCAAGACGCTCGGCAGTCAGCCTTACCGCCAGTCCATTGAACAAGCCAGCCAGGCGTTGCGGACCGGGACGTCCATCGCCAAGGTTTTGGAACGTTACCCAAAACTGTACCCGCCGCTGATCCAGCAAATGGTCAACGTCGGCGAGGAGAGCGGGACGCTCGACGAAGTGTCCGGCGAGTTAGCCAGCTTCCTCGAGGAGGAAGTCGATCAGACCATGGCGAATTTGTCGACCATCATCGAACCGGTGCTGTTGCTTGTTCTCGGCGTCGGCGTGGCCGGCATGGCGGTGGCTATTCTGATGCCGATGTACAACCTTTCCAACGCCATTAATTAGCCTATGACCCCGTTAGAAGCAATTTTCTGTTTAGGCTGGAATAGTCAACGGGTTATATCCTCGATAGACGAGGCTTCTAACGGGGTGACCCGGCACCACATTAGCTTGAACGATGTTTCTCGAGTAATAGTGGAGCCCCGCCAACAGGAGTTGGCGGCTCCACTCGATACCGGGCGGGGCGGAACCCCGCACCGGAGGCCGGGCGCACCGGCTTTCCTCCACCGACAGAGTCGACGGCCTCCCGGTGCGCGGGTGAAGTCGTCAGAGAGGCACACAACTAACCCGACATCCATGTACTCACTATTGTGGTGCTGGGTATGACCCCGCTGGCCATCGACATCAGCGACACCATCATCCGCCTGGTCGTCCTGGAACGGCGGCGGCGGTCGTGGAAACTGCGCGTCCGAGCGGAGATTCCGGTGCCGGCCGGTCTGATCAACGACGGCGACGTTAAGCACCCGACCGAGGTCGGCCAGCTGGTAAAATCGCTGGTTGACGCCGCCGGCCGCCGCTCAAAAGAGGTGGTCGTAACTATTCCCGAGCGGCATACCTTCGTCAAATTGATCAGCCTGCCGCCGGAGAAAAACGGCCGCTGGGAAGAGGCCGTGGCCACCGCCCTGACCCAACACATCCCGTACAATCCGGACGAAGTGTACTGGGACTGGTATGGCGTCGACCAACCGAATTCGCTCGGTCAACCCCAAGTGTTGGTCGGCGCCGCGCCGCGGACCACTGTCGACGAATACCTGCACTTGTTCAGCGACGCCGGACTGCGGGTCAACTGCGCCGAAATCGAATCGGTGGCCATCGCCCGAGCCGTGCTCGGACCGCAACCGCCGGACGACGCCCGCATCATCCTCGACCTGGGCCGGACGCGATCGACGCTCATCCTGGTTGACCGCGGGGTGGTCCAGTTTAGTAGCACCCTGCGCTACGCCGGCCGAGAACTTAATCGTTACATCGCCGATGAATTGCACATCTCCGTTGACCAGGCGGAACGAGCCAAGTCGCTGTTCGGGCTGGACCCGCAACGCGGCCAGGGGTTATTACGCCGCGTCCTGGCGCCACATATCGACGCGATCGCCGACGGCATCGCCGACGTAGAGGAGTTCTTCCAGGAACATTTCATCGACCATCGGCCGATCACCGCCATCCAGATCAGCGGCAGTGGGGCGTTGTTGCGGGGAATCGACAGCGAGCTCCGTCAACGCCTCGACCAACAGGTAGTGCTGTCGCCATCCTGGATTTTCCAGCAGTTGTTGAAAACTGATCCCGCCCTCCCGCCGGAACTGGGATATACCTACACCACCGCCTTCGGACTGGCTCTTCAACCCTGGTTCACTTAAAAGCCATGCTATCCCTCAACTTGATCCCCCCCCAGCTGAAAACGGATATTCAGACCACTGCCATGCTCCGGCATTGGCGACGAGGCCTGGTTATGCTGGCCGTCCTGACGGTCGTCGGTACGGGCGGGGTGATCACCGCCTGGCAACTGCTCGCCGGACATGCCCGCCAGGTTCAAGGTGAGCTGACCGCCTTACAACAGCGCCAATCGACCCGCGGCGAAACCGATATCACGGCCACGACCGGCACTCTGAATACCACCATCAAAATACTCAGTACGACGCTCGGCCGTCCGCAATCATGGTCACGCAATGCGGCGATGGTGTTAGCCGCCTTACCGTCCGGAACGACGGTGTCCGATTTGACGATCCAAGCTGGCGGTCGTTTCCGCCTGGTCGGCGTGGCCGACAGCCGGCAAACGTTCGTCGCCCTGGAACAGACCTTGAAGACGCATCCCCAGTTACAGCAGGTCACCACCTCATCGACCGCTTCTAAGCGGACCGCCGTACCGTTCGACTTTACCGGCCTGGTGGTCGCCGGAGGTCCCCCATGACCTCCCGTTCACGCTTGATCATCGCGGTCACGGTCTTGGCCGGCCTGGCGGTGGCCACCGTCGTGGCCGCGGGGGCTTGGTTCGTCCCGCGCCTGCACCGACTCCGGCAAACGATTGACAACGACCGGGCTTCAACAGTCGTCATTCTCCAGCAACAGTCGAACCTGGATAAGCTTGGCCGTGATCTTGAGGCCTTGAAGAAGAAACAGGTCGAACTCGACCAGGACGTTTGGACCTTCTTGAAAGAAGATGACTTCTTCACTACGCTGGGGACGGTAGCCGGCAAGCGGCGCGTGCAAATGGATACACCGGTGATCGCCGACGCCACGCCGACCGGGACTTTGCTGACGCGGGCCGTGACGGTCAAGTTGCATGGCAATCTTGACTCGGCCCTCAACGCCGTGGCCGATTTCCAACGCCTGACCCCGCTGATCGCCATCCAACAACTTCAGATCACGGTCAACTCCAAGCCCGGAGAATGGACCGTCAGCGTCGAGGCGCTGACGATCTGGAAATAATCTCATCCCGCCGATGCCCGCCATTCATTCCATCCGACGTCTCCTGCCCGCCCTGACCAAGCGTCTTCTGCCGATCGTCCTGATCGCCGGTTTAACTTGGGATGCTTGGCTGGGCTGGCAAAGCTGGACCCAGTGGGCCGATCAACCTTTGCCCCCCGAACGGGTAACCGCTAAACAGCTACGGGTCAACGAAAGTCAGTGGCAGGCCCTAGTCAATGATTTAACTGCCTACCGCCAACCGGTCAGCGGTCCGGCCATTCCGAGCAGTACGGCGGATAGTTCAAAAAATTAGCCTGCCAAGTGCCACTCGTCGCGGAGTTTATCCCGCCGTATGGCGGGGCTTCCTTGGATGCTTAGCGGCGCCATCTTGTTGGAGGAGCAATGTGGGTAAGGTTTCGTTTGGCGACTTAACTCTTCCGGGGACAGGTTATGACCCGCCTTGCTTGACCTTTTTCGGCACCTAGCCTAGTATCGGCGTACTACCGAAGCGGACAGGACGTTGACAACAAAATAATGAGGGACTGGAAATGGCTGATGGAATGGAAGACAGGGTGCATGATTCACTCCTCGCCTTTACTGACTTCTTGTATGCGGTGGTGTTTGGCATGATCGTCGGAAAAATCTTCGAAGACGTCATCAACGCCACTGGTCACTGGGGTGATAAGTTGGGGAAAATCGCCCTAGTCGGCGGAGTTTTCTACTTCTTGGCCTGGGATTGGTTACACGGTCGGTTGTTGACCCTGAAGAACCCATACCGGGGATATTGGCGATTTTTTCTTGAAATAATCATCGCGTGTTGCGGTTATGGGGCAGCACTTGGGGCCGTAGCAGCAAGCCCCTCTCTCCTGCTCTACATTGCCGTAATTCTATTGCTCGGTGTGTGGTGGTCCACGCTGACCATACGCGAATATCCTCAAAGCATCGATCTGCGGGAACTACGGTTTGTCATAAGATACCAATTAGTTGGCTTCACTTTTCTGCTCGTCTTCTCCGCGACCTACTTAGCCCAAGTCGGGACTCGGATACATCCGTGGGTATCGATACCATACGTACTCTGGGGATTCCTTTTTGTTTTCATCTATGAGCTTTTCATCGAGCGCCCACCGGGGATGCTTGGCGGACCCGGAGTTCCATTCGTGAATAGAGAAATCATGACAGCGGCCAGAAGAAAAATCTTCCGTCCTAAGAAAGGAGAAGAATAAGATGGTTGTCAAGATCATTATTCTTTTCGCCCTGGCTTACATCAGCACGATTCTGGCTGGCTTTCTGGCCGATCACTACTCACGGCGAAAACCCAAGCGCTAGTCGCTACACGCACCTTCTCACCCAGGGGTTGGCCGTACAACCCCTGTTTTTATTTGAGTGCGGAGATATATCAGAACAAAACGGTTGTTTGGTCTCGACGATTTTCGGTTCGCGGCTGGAAAAAATATGCACCGTTCCGAAAACACCGCCATATCCCGGAACGATGTCCAATTCCCCCTGCTGAACCCGTAACATCCCAATCTTTCTTCCGCCGCCCATGATTTGTTTCGTCGAGTCTCTCAGCAGATGACGCCTGGTCAACCCCGTTAGAAGCGACTAAGCCGCAGTTTGTTGATGAAATGTTGTTATGTGGCCACAAACAAAGTATATTATTTTAGTGTAGGCTTTCCGCTTCTAACGGGGTTGACAAGGTTGCTCCCGCCAGGTACAATGATGTTCGGTTCGCGGGAGGCTTAATCATTTTCCCAGTTTATGGCCCACACTAAATCCGGCGGTTCGACCAGTCTCGGCCGCGATTCGCAAAGTAAACGGCTCGGCGTGAAGTTGTTTGCCGGCCAACGGGCGCGGGCCGGAGCGATCCTGGTTCGCCAGCGCGGGGCGCGTTTTTTACCGGGCGATAACGTCGGCCGGGGCGGAGACGATACTCTGTTCGCAATGCGGACCGGAACCGTCAGTTTCAAGAGCACCGGAAGAATCCGCTACGACGGACGGCGCGTCATGCGGCGGTATATTCACGTCCGGCCGGCGCAGTCGGCCGGTCGTTAGTCCCGGCTCACGACTGGGGATCGCCTCATTTTTTAGTTCCGGCCCGCAGGAGATCGACAAACAGCGGGTCTAGGCGCTAGGAAACGAATATCTTTGACTCGTCGAGAATGATACCCTTGGCCTTCAGCTCGCGGATCAGGTTTTGCATTTCCTGACGCATGGCCAGCATTTCCATAATCGCGTCAAGTTTAGCATCGACTTCGTCGAAGCGCTGGTCGGTATGTTCTCGTTCTTTACCCAGGCTTCCAGTAAAATGTCGAGCTAAGTCCGTAATCGAAGACCGGATCCGTTGCTCCGAGGCGTCGAGGTGGGTCTTAGTGATCGTTAATGATGTGCGTCGCACCATAATAAAGGTATCTTTGTGGCCAGTCACCTGTTGGCCTGAGTCTAGGTTATTCTTCCTCAGTTGTCAATACGCTCAGGTGGATCGTTTTTGCGTTTTTAGTCCGGCCCGCAATAGACCGACGAACAGCGGATGCGGGCGAAGCGGCCGCGAGAGAAATTCAGGATGGAATTGGGTGCCGATGAACCAGGGATGATCGCGCAGTTCTAAAATTTCGACCAGCTGTCGTTTTGGTTCGAGACCGGCCACCACCATCCCCGCCCGCTCAAAGACCGACCGAAACCGGTTTTGGAATTCATAGCGGTGGCGGTGGCGTTCGTCAACCTGCCGGCGACCGTAGGCCAATGCAGTTTTCGTGTGCGACCGCAAACGGCAGGGGTACGACCCTAACCGCATCGACCCGCCGAGGTGGCGCTCTCGCACCAGCCGTTCCTGTTCGGGCATCAGGTCGATCACCGGTTTTTGCGTTTGCGGATTGACCTCGGTCGTGTTGGCGTCGCGCCACCTAAGAACATGACGCGCGAACTCGACGGCCATCAACTGCATGCCGTAACAAAGCCCGAGGAAGGGAAGGCGGTGCGTTCGGGCGTACTTAATGACGTCGATTTTTCCGGCCACGCCGCGCGGCCCGAATCCGCCTGGTACGATCAGCGCTTGAAAATTATCAAGTTCGCGCAATTTTTTGGGACGGCCGTCATAATCTTCGGCATTCAGCCAGGAAATCTCGACCGGCCGCCGCAATGACCAGGCGGCGTGTTTGACCGCCTCGATCACCGACAAATACGAATCGCTCAGGGTAAACGCCCCGCTGGAAAAATACTTGCCGACGATGCCAACGCGCAGTGATCTGGCTTTAGATTCAGCGCCGCGGACGAAATATTTCCAGTCGTGCAGATCGCGGCGCCGCACCGGCAGGTCAAACTTCGCTAGGATCTTTTCCGCCAAGTGTTCCCGCTCGAAGTTTAAGGGAATAGTGTAGATGTTCTTGACATCCGGAGCGGAAATAATATCGCTCGGGTGCATGTTACAGTTGATCGACAGTTTCTCCTTGCGCGTTGTATCAAGCGATACTGCTCCGCGTCCGAGAATAAAATCGGGTTGGATGCCGGCGGCGTTGAGCGTGCGCACGGCGTACTGCGTGGGTTTCGTCTTCATTTCCCCGAGTTGCCCGGGAATCGGCAAATAGCTTAGCAGGACGAACTGGACCCGACCAGGCATCCGCAGGTGCATCATCCGGGCCGCTTCAAGGAATAACAGGTTCTGGTACTCACCGACCGTCCCGCCGATTTCCACCAGCTGAATGGCCGACCGATTGACCCGGGCGGCCGTGATCACCCGGCGGATGACTTCCTCGGGCACGTGCGGGACGACCTCGACGCACTTGCCGCCGTAGCCTAAGGCCCGCTCGCGCTCAATGACCGACAGGTAGACTTGGCCGGTGGTCATGTAGTCGTGACGGGTGAGCGTCACGTCCAGAAAGCGTTCATAGTTGCCGATATCCTGGTCGGTTTCCAGTCCGTCGGCGGTTACGAACACCTCGCCGTGCTCGGTCGGGTTCATGGTGCCGGCGTCAACGTTGATGTAGGGATCGATTTTCATGGCCCCCACCCGGTAGCCGCGGCTTTTGAGGAGCAGGCCCATGGACGAGACCGCGATCCCCTTCCCTAGACCCGACAGCACGCCGCCAACCACGAAGATGTAACGCGTTTTATTCGGCATGGTCGATGGTAACGGTCAAGGTGGCGCGGTGCTGGTCGGCGAGGATGACGGTCAGCTGATGGGTGCCGATTGTTTTTAGGTGGTCAGGTTCGCAACGCAAACCAGGCAGGTGCAGGCCGAACTGGCGAGCCAACTCTTGACGAATGGTCTCGGCCTTGACCGCGGCGAATAACGTCCCCTGGGCACTGGCCCGGCCGTGAAGTCTGACCGTGACCCCAGTCAGCCGTTGAACAGCCGCCGTCATCTCGGCTGACTGCTGATGTTGTTGTCGTTGCTGACGGGTAGCGGCGGCGGCCTGAGCGGTGACGACCGCCCGGGTGGCCGGCACCGCCAATCGCTTCGGCAACAAAAAATTCCGGGCGTAGGCATCGCTCACCTCAACCAGGCTATTGGCCCGGCCCAGATCACGGACGTTTTTGAGGAGCTGGAGTTTCATCAGGACGAACTCAGGAGATCAAGCGCGCGATCGCGTTGCACGTCGGCGGCGGCGTCCTGGCCGGCGGCTTCTACCACCACGTCCGGAGTGATGCCGTTCTCGGCGATCGACCGGCCCTTGGGGGTCAACCACTTGGCGACGGTCAGTTTTAGGCTTGAACCGTCGCTCAGCGTCTGGTAATCCTGGACCGTGCCCTTGCCGAAGGTCAGGGTTCCGACGACCGTGCCGCGGCCGGTATCCTGCAACGCTCCGGCCACGATTTCCGAGGCGGAAGCGCTCCCGCCGTTGACCAGCACCACGACCGGCTGATCAGCCAAAAAGGCGTTGCCGACGGCGTCGAATGTTTGGCGCTGACCGTCGCGGTCCACTTCGGCCACGATCAAGCCGCGGGAAATAAAGACGCTGGCCACGTCGACCGCCTGATCAAGATAGCCGCCGGGGTTATTGCGCAGGTCAATCAATACGCCGTCGAGAGATTGGGCGGCGATGGCCTTAGTCTTGGCCCGTAGTTCGCGTCCGGTATCGCGGTTGAAGCTGGTAATGATGATGTCCGCCACCCGCCGGCCGCGATGCTCGGTCACCTTGGCGCTGACCGAATCGACGGTAATCTTGGCGCGGGTAACCGTGAATGTTTTCGGTTGCGGGTCGGCGCCGCGCTGGATGGTCAAGTTGACCGTCGTCCCTTGCTGACCGCGGATAGCGTCGATCACTTGGTCGAGATTCAGGCTACTGGCATCCTTGGTGTCGATGGTCAGGATGGTGTCGCCGGCTTGCAAGCCGGCTTTTTCGGCCGGTGACTTTGGCAGCGGCGCGATGATCGTCACCTGTTTATTTTTGTAGCCGACTTGCATCCCCACCCCCTCGAACGTGCCGCTGATTTCGTCTTCGAATTTCTTCGACTCGTCGGCGCTCAAGTAGGTTGAATAGGGGTCGCCCAGGCCGGATACCAGGCCGGCCACGGCCCCTTGCAACAGGTCGCGATCGTTGACGTTCCGGTTGACGTACTCGGTATGGAGCCGGTCCCAGACCTGGACCAGCTGGGAGTAGTCGACGTTTTGCGGCCACGGACGGAGCGCGGCGATGGCTTGCTGGAGCGTGGTCGGCCGGGTGGAGCGCTGGCTGGAGACGGTGACCGTCACCCCGACCGCAAAACCGACTACCAGCAAAACGGCGATACCGGCCAGACGGGTTAGGCGCGGGGACAACATAGTTTACAAGCGTTTAATCGTCGCGCCCAAGGCCTGGAGCCGAACCACCAGGTCCTGATAGCCGCGGTCAAGATGTTCCACGCCGGTCAGGGTCGAGGTGCCGGTGGCGGTCAGCGCGGCCACGAGGTGGGCCATGCCCGCCCGGATATCGGGAATACTGATGTCGGCGGGGTGGAGCGGCGTTGGGCCGATGACCTGACAACTATGGACATATCCGTGCGCCCACCAGCGACAGGGCAGTTCACCCCAGCAGTCGCTGCTGGTGGTAATCTTCGCCCCCATGGCCACCAGGGTTTTGGTATAGCCGAAGCGATCTTCGTAGACCGTCTCGTGGACGGTCGAGCGGCCGTCGGCTTGGGTCATGACGGTGACCAGCGGTTGTTGCCAGTCGGTCATATACCCCGGATGGGTATCCGTTTCCACCGTTACCCCGCGCAACGGTCCGCGGCGGTAAAAACGGATGCCGGTCGGTAAGACTTCAAACTGGCCGCCCAGGCGGCGGACGGTAGTCAGGAACGTCACCAGGTCAGCCTGACGGGCCTCGGCCACGAAAATGTCGCCGCCAGTGGCCAGGGCCAGGCAGGCGAACGAGGCGGCTTCAATCCGATCGGGGATGACGCGGTAAGTCGTGCCCTGCAGCCGATCCACGCCATCAATGATCAGGGTGCGGTTCGTCCCGAACTCGATAATCGCCCCCATGGTTTGCAGCATCTGCAACAAGTCCACCACCTCCGGCTCGACGGCGGCATTGCGGATCATCGTCCGGCCGGCGGCCAAGACGGCCGCCAGGGCGATCGTTTCCGTCGCGCCGACGCTCGGGTAGGGTAAAGTGATGGTGGCGCCATGCAGTCGCGCGGCACGGGCTTTGAAACTCGTCGGCGTCGTGGCGATCTCGGCGCCCATGGCTTTCAAGGCCGCCAGGTGATAATTAACCGGCCGCGGACCGATGGCGTCGCCGCCGACGACCGGCACCTCCGCCTGGCCGGTGCGGTTGATCAGAATGCCAAGCGTTAAAATGGGCAGGCGGTTCCGGCGGCTGAGTTGCGGGATCGTGCGGCTGGTGACGGCGGGAGTGGTGACTGTCCAGCGGTGATCGTCGCGGTCGACTCGACCGCCGATCGAAGCAATCAGTTCAGCCGCGATATCCGTTTCGCCAAGCTGGGGAACATTGTCGATTGACGACGGTTCATCCGTCAACATCGTGGCCAACAGGATTTTCGAAGCCGCGTTTTTTGCGCCGGAGAGCGTGACCGTGCCGTGCAACGGCCGACCGCCGGTAACTGAGAATCGGGCAGACATGAATGACGGGGAGAAGTGAACGTGGTAGACTTCGCGACGCGTTGGACGCGCGCGGCAAACTCATCGTACCAGCCCCGCCGTCGACCGTCAACGCAACTTATGTCCCGCTCCGCTCGCCGCATCTATTACAGCTCCGCTTTCGCCGTCTTCCTGGTGGCGGGACCGCTGTTGGTGGCCTGGACCGGCGGCTACCGCTGGGTTAATTGGCGGGCCGGTTTCGTCCGCACCGGCGCGCTAGTTATTTCCAGCGACCCGCGAGCCACGGTGTTCCTCAACGGCCAGCCGCGCGGCTTGACGCCGCAGCGCCTGACCCACCTCCGGCCAGGCACCTATACGGTCGAGTTGAAAAAAAACGGCTGGGCGACCTGGCGGCGGGACGTTCGCATTGTGCCGCGGACCGCCCAAGTCATCGGCCCGGTGTCATTGGTGCCGCCCCAGTTCACGTCCGTCAAGATCGACCTTGGCCAGGCTCAGGACGTGATCGCCGCCGACGACCGGCAAACTATCTTCGGGGTGACTAAAAACGCCAACGACTGGTCGGTGCAGGCCGTCTGGCCCGATCCCTGGCCGACATCTACCAGGCTCCCCTGGCGGCCCACGGCGGTGAGCGTCAGTCCGAACCGCCAGACCGTCGTTTACCGTGATGACCGCGCCGCGGCGATCGTCAACAAAAACCGCGGCGATGCCGTATGGCTGACCGCCGCCCCGGACGCGATCACCTGGGACCCATCGTCCGCGAACATTGTCTACGGCCGGCGCGACGGCACGCTGTACCGCTACGACGCCCTGACCCAGGGCGTGACCGCCCTCGGCTCGGCTGACTCATTCTCGCTGGTTGGTGATTCCCTGTGGGTGACGCGAACCGCCGCCGCCGCGACGGTGATCACCAAACAACGGACTTTCGGCCAGAGCGTTCCCGACGTGGTGATACAATTGCCTGACGAGTGGATCTTGGCCGACACCGGCGCGCTGACGCTGAACAATCCCAAAACACGAGAAATGACCGAACTCCGGTCCGACCCATTGACGAACCAGGTCACCACCAGCTCCTTCGGCCTGGTCGATCGGATGTGGTGGACTGACCGCGCCCAGCCGCCGCTCTGGCTCAACGGGAGTGACCTGTTGACCTTCGACGATCGCCAGCGGACGATCCTAGTCGACCGTTACCCGCAACCGCCAACCGCGGCGTGGTGGCTGGTTCCCGGCCATATCCTTTTGACCTTCGACGGTCAAACACTCCGCATCGCCAGCGTCAGCGACCGGCAAGGACGAGGCACCCTGCTGGAACGGCGATTGGCCGTTCCCGGCCAGTTGCTCGGTTTCGACCTTATCAAGCGTGAGGCGGTTTTCCAAACCGGTACGAATCCTCCGCAGTTATCGGCCTGGCGTTGGTAGTTGATTAGTTGATTAGCCGGTTAGCTCGTTAGCTGGTTAGTCAGTTAGTTTTCCTATTCCATTTTTCATCGACAACCCGACACTCATCAGCCCCACCGCTATCAACCACACCGCGCCACCAGCGTCCGGAGCAGGCGTTGGAATTGCTTGCGCGTTACCAGCACCTCACCGCTCATGATTGCATCTAACTTGGTGTTGATGGTGCTGAATTCTTCTTTAATCAATTCGTCCTGTTTCCCCTGGCTGGCGTTGAAATGGCTGATGATTTCCCGTGTTGCTCCTTTCATTTCTTCCCGCACGCCATCGCGAAAGCCACCCAGTTCGGCCTTGAGATCGTCCCTGGTCAGGAGTTTGGCGGCAGTTCGTGAGGGTTTTGGCATAACAATGTTGTATGAACAGAATACCATTCAGCCGGTTGACGTCAAGGGCTAGATTTTTTCTCTTTCCCTAACTCCGCCATCCCCCGCTTGACCACCAACCCGCCGCTGACCAATATCACCGCCGCCAACCACACCAGGCTGATATTCACCGCCCCCGACACATAGCCGGGCCGCCACGATTCGAGCCCTGACATAACCGCGAGCCCGGCGATGTTCATGGCGATGCTTATATCAAGCAAAAGAATGCTCATCTCGTGAGATGTTGATTCGATGTTAGCTGAAGAAAAAGTCATCAGTTTTCGGGTTTTAACGGGACAATTCCATGGTAATTGTCTTAATTTCAACCGGCCGAACATCTGACGTCACCTTAACGATAAACGTTCGTTCCTGCCACGCGATCGCATCCCATGCTAGCGGCAGGGTGACCACCCCACCAGTCGGCGTTGTGCCGGCGGTGCCGGTCTTCCCCGCCGGAGCATTAATGCTCACGGTCAGGACGCCCTGACCGGGGACGGTGGCCACGGACAACTCGCCGGACGAGAATTTACGCGGGACGGTAACCTTAAATGCGCTGTTCGTGTTGGCCGGGATGATGGCATTATTGTCGGCTGACGGAACCGCCCAGCGCCACGCGGCATTCGGTTGGCTGGGATTCGGCCACCGGAACGTCACTGGCCCGAACCACAGGCGATTAATCCGCAGAACTGATCCTCCAGCGACTAGCCAGAAAAGAATGGTAACGACGATAATCAGGCGAGCGCGTGTCATGATGACAAAGAAATTTTCCACAACGCATCGCGCCCGATGGTGAGCTTCCGTTCCATCCGCAGGCCGTAGTCAGCCATTGTCGTTTGCGCCTGGCCGGTGTTCACCGCGCCGACCGCCACATATAGATAAACCGGGCGAAGCGTCAATAGTTGGCGCAATGTTTTCCACTCCCCGTCATTTTGCGGCAATCGAAACGTCGACAAACGCTGATCTTGAAAATACTTGTCGTCATGTCCGGCGATGATTACCGCGTTGTTTTCAGTCGCGGCCAGAACCGTCCCACGAAGACCGCGATTTTTATCGTCGGCCGAAAACCTAGCGCTTATTCCTGATACTGGATGCGACCAGACGGCGACGATCTGCGAGGCACCGAGTATGACGGCTAAACTAATCACCAGCCAGCGGCGCGATAGTAAGCGCAAGGTGATGATCACCCCTGGCGCCATGGCCACGTACAGCGGCAACCAGTAGCGGGCGTATGACGACAAGGCCCCGACATCGGCCGCCGGGGTTTGCGGATAAAGATTCCAGGTGCCGTAGTAAACGAGCGGAAACAGGCCGATCAAACTCAGCCCTGTTAATTTTAACGCTTTGCTCCGAGTCACATACTTGCGGCGGAAGTAGCGACCTAACGCCACCAGCGCCATCGCCGACCAGGCCGGCACTAATAGCACAAAATACCACCAGGCCGACGACAGCCAGTGCCACGACCACTGTCCGCCGGCAGGCGTAAACAGGCGTTGCGCCGGCGCGATGACTGTCGTCCCACCGACGGCATCGATGAACACTCCGCTCGGCGTATATCCCGACGACAGGAACGATCCGAATACGGCGCGGTTAGCGATCAACCACGGCGCCTGCACTGCCAACGTGATCAAACCGACAACTAACAACTCCCGCCAAAGTTTTCTGGCTAACAAAAGAATAATCACGGCCGGCGCCGTCCATAATGCTTCAATCGGACGAAAGAACAACGCCGCGCCGTAGGCCAAACCGAAACCGGCGCTATATAAGTACGACGGCCGTTCGAGTAATCGCAACATGGCCCAAGCGGCAACCATCAAGACGGCTACGAACGCTCCGTTATGCAAGTACGGCAAGGTCGCGAATTCGAAGAAAGCCGGATGGAACGCGATCAGCGCCGCGCCGAGCAACGCCCACCACCGCCCCCAGAATCTCCGGAACACAAAATACATGGCTAACAAACCGCCCAGCGACAGCAACGGCGTCAAGAATCGTTCCGCACCTGCCCCAACTAACTTAATCACTAATCCGCCAGCCTGCACTAGCCCCAGGAAGCTCCCAGAGGCCAGAAATTGACCCTGGACGGCCATACTCCGCGGATGGAGAAAGGAGACCACCTCCGCCGGCAGGCCTGTATCAACGCGATACTGGCCGGTCTTAGCTAAAACCGACATGAAGTACGCGTTCGCCGCTTCGTCGGGTGAACCGACGGTGTTTGCGGTGATCACGATCCAGCCGGTCGCCAACAACCAACCGAGTATCGCCAAGCCCGCCGCTAGGCGAAAAAACAACGACGGCCGAGTACCGTCATGGTATGTCGATGCCTGCCACCGCTCAGTTATAGAAAATGACGGGCGGGGCCCCGCCATCGGCGGAGCTGATAAATCAGCCGACTTACGTTGATTGTTCGGGATCGTCGTCTCGGTCATAGTACACAAGCAACGCCAGGCCGAGGACGATCAAGCCCGACAGTGGAGCGATGACTTTTACTAACCAGCCGATCGATGAGGTTTTGTACCACACGACCGCCACCGTACCCAGGGCCAGCAACACCATCCAGATGAAATCCTTCCACGTCGGTTTCGCCGGTTCGCGCTTCGCTTCCGGTACGACGACTGGCCAGATCGTGGATAACACGCCGGTGACGATCGCCGCCCACAGGAAATTATTTAAGTTGTAGAAGGCGGTGACGAATCCTGGGCGAAGGTTCTCAATCAGGTAGAATCCCAGGTAGGACACCAACGACACCTGGAAAGCGAAGGACAGGATTTCCCTCGTCTCGACGGCTGTCAGCGGCCAGGGGATGGAAAAGGTGATGCGACGCATGAGAGGGTTTGTTGATTGGGGACTTGGTTGATTGGTTAATTTGGGGAAATTGACGAGTATTGCTGTTGAGATTATTACTTTAATCCAAGTTTCTGCCAAATTTTATTCCAGGGGAACGGACCGCGAATTAGCGTCACGCGGATGTCCCGCAACCCCAGTTGGGCGTCGCTCGCCTTCAAGCCCGGCGAGGCGATGGAAAAAGTCAGCGTCTTGGTGGCCAGTCCGAGATCGCTGAGGTTATATGTCCGGTCGACGACGATATCTTTATTATCTCCGGCCGGCCGCGGCTGATACTTGGCAATAATGTAATCGTACGGCGTCAAATCGGGCGCACCGGCGACGTCAACGGGGTGGACGCCGTCGGGAATGAGCTCCGCCGGAGCGATTGCGATTAGGCCGTCGCTTAAGACCGTGGCATCGCCTTTGGCGATCTCAAAGGCCGTCGGGCCGGATAACCCGCTGGCCGTTTGATTGACTTTCAACTCCTTCAGGTTGAACTTCTTGCCGGCCACCGTCAGGGTTTGCTTGCCCTGATCATGGTTGGCGGCGAAGGACAAAGACGATCCGCTGGTGACCAGCTGAACCGGCTGGAATGACGGTTCACCGTAGGCCGGACCTTCGGCTAAAAAAACCCGGCCGTTGAAAGCTAAATTATGTTGCGCGCTGGTTAAGTTGTTGAATACGACATCTTCAGTGGCGGTGATATCAACCAGATATGTGCCGGCCGGTACGTTCTTGATCGCCAGATCAACGCGCTGGGCGGCGCCGCGCGGACCTTTCGGGCCGGCGTTACCGTCGTCGGCGACGGTTATTGTTTTCAGCCACGTCCGCGAATCGTTTGTCAGTTGATCGGCGCGGGCGACTTGAACAGTCATCGTATCGGCGCCCGCTTGCCGATTAAGATCTATTTTATCAAAGGCCAGGCGTAAATCCTCGTTCGCCGCGTAAACGTAAAGTTGGTGGTTGCCGCGGAAGGTGCGATTGAGCGTGATCGGCGATGAGCGGGGTTGGTAGTTCGGGATGGAAGCGAGGGCCAGGCGGTCATAACCGGCAGTGGCGACGGTGTTCAAGTCGGGCGGAGCGGAGCGGAAATCGTTGATCGACGCGTATTGTTTAAGCGTCCGCTCCGTCGTGACGGTTTTTGTCTTGGCTTTCTTGCCGGTTCCAGTGACGATTTTTTCTTCGCTCACGCGCTTGTCGCGCATCCACAGCGTCATCGTTCCGTCGCTGACGTGTTTCCAGTCGAGGTTGTCGAGCGCCGCAGAAGAAACAATAGTCGAATAATCGCCGTCGGTTTTCGCCTTAGCGTTCAAGGCGATGTACGATTGCGTTCCGGGTTGAAGCCGGACGCGAACGCGAACGGCCTCGATTAAACGCGGGATGATGACCTTAAAAGGAAAGTTGTCAGTTGTGACGCGCCAACGAAGCTTGGCATCAGCGGTGCGGATAAGAGTGGTCGGCGCGGTCGGGCTGACCGCGCGAGTCGCGCGGCCGGGACGGTACATATAGGACAGCGTCGGCGTGATAAATATCGATTGGTTGATCAAGTCCGCCAGCAGGGCCAGCGGCACGATCACCATGATAACTTTCACCGCGCTAACGACAGTCTTATAAACCGAGTGGTGGTGGAGTAAATCGTTGAACATGGTAATAACTGGGCGGAATATTACCTTATTTGGGGGAAAAAACAAAGTCAGCCGGAGTGGAATCCCCACCCCCAACGCCCCCTCCCGACCTCCTCTTCCCCGTGCGCGGGGTTGCCCTCCTTAGGCCGAAGGATGGCACTTCGGGAGGGGGATCTTGAGCAAAGCGAAAGAGGGTGCCGGGGGTGGGGGTATGCACCCCGGTCACAGCCACCGTTCATGACACTGAATTTACAACTGTCGCTCAGTCTCTTCAAAAAAAAGTTCGGCCGCTTCCGCAAATCGCTGCTTCGCCTGATCGAATGTTTTTCCGGAGGTCGACAAATCAAGCGCGGGTGTATAGGCGATAAAACGCTTACCCTCGCGGAGAATGGAAACGGGTAGAATAATGTTGCGAACGGCCATAAGGCGATACTATCAAATCAACGTCGTTTTGTCCACCCCGTTAGAGGCGAACGCTGACACCAGAAGAACGGTTGATTTTCCCGGCGTCCTGAATTGTACTATATGACCGAGGCAAACCACCCTCGCCTCTAACGGGGTTAATATTTCGCCAAGGCCGCGTCCGACGGCGCAGTATTCGGGGCCGGGATTTTCGGTTCTTGTTGCTTTACCGCGGGCGGAATGAGTTCGGCCGGCGCGACCGCGATCAAGCCGTCACTGGTGAAAATGGCGTCCCCTTTTGACACTCTGACCATCGTCGTGCCGTTCAGTCCGTCAGCCACTTGATCAGCTCGGACGTTAGTTAAGGCATACGTAGCGCCGTTGACTTCGATATTTTGCCGGCCGGGATAATGATTGGCGGAAAACGCCAGTCTGGTGCCGTCAGTGCTCAGGGAGATCGGAGTAAAGGGGGTCTTGGCGTAAGCCGGCCCCTCGGCCAGGAATACCCGCCCGTTAAAGGCTAATAAGCGTTGCCGGCTGGTTACATTGGAAATCAACACGTCTTCGCTGGCGACGATGTCGATCAAGTAGACACCGGGACGGTCGGCCGGCAGTGACAACGCGACGCGCTGGGGTCTCCCGCGCCGCCCCTTGGCGACCGTCACGCCGTCGTCCCCGACCGTGACGGTTTTTAGCCAGGTTGGTCGTTCGGCGGCGATGGTGTCGACCCTGGCTATACGGGCAGTTAAAGTCTCGGGGCCGAGATACCGATTGAGATCGACTTTGTCGAAGCTGAACTGAATGGTTTCGAGAGCGGCATAAATATAAATCTGGTGACTCCCGCGAAACGTATTGTTGATGGTGATCGGCGCGGCGCTCGGCCGGTATCCTTTGACGACCACTGACGCTAATCGATTGACCACCTTGTTCCGGCGGGGAGATGTTTTTGCGACGCGAATATTAACCTTTTTCGTGACGGCGTAAACTTGGGTGATATTGACTGGATTCCAGCGGAAGATATTATCAAAATCGATAAAAGAAAAATGGCTGTTTACAAGCAATGCGAAAAAGAAGATTGGGACGGTAACTATGATGCCCTTGAGCGCCTGTAAGCGCGTACAAAAATGTAGTTTTGGGAGTGACTGGTTCATGAAAAATGTGTCTATGTCTCAGAGTAGCTTAAATGCGGGGGGAAGGCAATGAAATCGGCAAACGAATCGAAGTTTTGACAAAGAAACGAAAAAACAGCATAATGCCTGGGCTGTTTTTGTTTATACTTGTTTGGGAAATCTATGAAAAAGGCGCTAATAACGGGAATCACCGGCCAGGACGGATCGTACCTGGCAGATTTGCTGTTACAAAAGGACTATGAAGTGCATGGTTTTGTTAGGCGTTCAAGTTCTTTGCAACGAGAACGGATTGACCATCTCTTGACTGAAAAAGGTAAAAAACGATTGCATTTACATTACGGCGATTTGAATGACAGCGAATCCATCCGACAGGTACTAAAAGCAGTTAAATTGGATGAGCTTTACCATCTCGGCGGGCAAAGCCATGTGAAGATCAGTTATGAAATGCCCGAATACACGACGGACGTTTCTGGTGTTAGTACATTAAGATTTCTAGAAGCCATTAGGGAAATCGGTCTACCGACAAAATTCTACCATTCGGCTTCCAGTGAAATGTTTGGTCGCGCAACGACTGTGCCGCAAACCGAAACTACTCCGTTTCATCCGCAGAGCCCGTACGCCATTTCCAAAGTTTTTGGTTATTGGACTACGGTAAGTTACCGTGAAAATTACCAGATGTTTTGCAGTAATGGCATTATGTACAACCATGAATCGCCGCGCCGCGGGGAAAATTTCGTGACCAGAAAAATTACGCTGTCGTTGAACAAAATCGTCCAGGGTAAACAAGAAAAACTATCGCTGGGGAATTTGGATGCGACGCGTGATTGGGGCTATGCGCCCGATTACGTCGAAGCCATGTGGCTTATATTGCAAGCAAACAAACCCGACGATTTTATAGTAGCCAGCGGTGAATCTCATTCAATTCGTGAATTCGTGGAAACGGCTACCGAATACATTAATATCGACATACAATGGATTGGAAAGGGCGTAAACGAGCACGGGATTGACCGCCGCACGAGAAAAACCATTATCGATATTGATCCAGTGTTTTTTCGTCCAACCGAAATCGGTCAATTACAAGGAAATCCGGAGAAAATAAAGAAGGCGCTCGGTTGGAAACCGACAGTCGGTTTCAAAAAGCTTGTTCAGGTCATGATGGAAGCAGATCGCCAGCAAAAGTAATGTTATTTAAATCCTACACCGGCAACAAAAGTCTGAACCATACAAAAAATCGACGTTTTGACAAAGCATCGAAAAAATAGCATAATGCCGAGGCTATTTTTGTTTATTCTCGTTTTAGAAATTTATGAAAAAAGCACTGATTACAGGAATTACGGGCCAGGATGGATCATATTTAGCCGAACTTCTTTTGGAAAAGGGCTACGAAGTCCATGGTATTGTTCGCCGATCATCGACGTTTAACACCGGTCGGCTTGATAACATATACCAGGACCCGCACGCACCTGATCGCCACTTAATCCTCCATTACGGCGATTTGACGGACTCTTCAAACCTATTCCGAATTATTGAAAAAGCCAATCCCGATGAAATTTATAACCTCGGGGCGCAGAGCCACGTCCGAGTTAGTTTTGATATGCCGGAGTACACTGGCGATGCGGATGGCCTCGGCGTAACACGCTTGCTTGAAGCGATCCGCGAAACTCGCGTCAAGACAAAGTTTTACCAGGCATCCTCCAGTGAAATGTTCGGAAAGGTTCGTGAAACTCCGCAAACAGAATTGACACCCTTTTACCCGCGCAGTCCGTATGGTGTAGCAAAGGTCTATGCCTATTGGATGACCGTCAACTTCCGCGAAAGTTACAATCTTTTTGCTTGCAACGGTATTTTGTTCAATCACGAATCTCCCCGCCGGGGCGAAACATTCGTGACCAGAAAAATTACCCAGGGCTTGTCGCGGATTAAAACTGGAAAACAAGATGTGCTCTACCTGGGTAACCTTGATGCCAAACGCGACTGGGGTTACGCCAAGGATTACGTGGAAGCGATGTGGCTGATGCTGCAACAACCTAAACCGGACGATTATGTTATCGCTACCGGCGAAACGCATTCAGTTCGCGAGTTTGTTGAAGAGGCTGGTCGGCATCTCGGTATGGATATCTTATGGCGAGGCGAAGGCATTAACGAAGAAGGTTTTGATAAAAAAACTGGAAAAACGATCATCAAAATTGATCCTAAATACTTCCGTCCGGCTGAGGTTGATCTGCTGATCGGCGATCCGGCGAAAGCAAAAAAGAAACTTGGCTGGACGCCGAAGATGACCTTTCAAGATTTGGTAAAATTGATGGTCGAGTCTGATTACCAAACTGAATTAAAAAAGTAGCTGCATGGAAAAGAATGCGAAAATTTATGTGGCCGGGCATCGTGGACTTGTCGGTTCGGCGTTAATTCGATACTTACAGGCGCAGGGTTATAGTAATTTGATCTGTCAGACAAGAGCAGAATTAGATTTGATGGACTACTCAGCGGTTCAAAGATTTTTTAAAAAAGAAAAACCTGAATTCGTTTTTTTGGCCGCGGCTAAAGTCGGTGGGATTCATGCTAACAACACTCTCGGCGCGGATTTTATTTACGAAAACCTGACGATTCAAAATAACGTCATTAAATCTGCTCATGATTTTAAAACTAAGAAATTATTATTTTTGGGGAGCAGTTGCATTTATCCACGCGATTGTCCGCAACCAATAAAAGAAGAGTATTTTCTTGATGGTAAACCTGAACCCACGAACATTCCGTATGCGGCTGCGAAAATTGCTGGGATACTTATGTGCCAGGCATTCCACAAACAATACGGCGATAATTTCATCTCGGTCATGCCGACTAACCTTTATGGACCGAACGATAACTTTGATCTCGAAACATCGCATGTTTTTCCGGCTCTCATTCGTAAGTTCCACGAAGCGAAAGTTTCTCATTCACCCACGGTTACTGTTTGGGGTACGGGATCACCAAGACGTGAATTTTTACATGTGGATGATTTAGCCGATGCCTGTATCCATTTGATGAAAACATACGACGACCCGTCAATCGTAAACATCGGAACTGGGGAGGATGTCAGCATCAAAGAATTTGCTGAAATAGTGAAAGAGGTTGTTGGTTACGTCGGTGAAATTGTATGGGATACGACCAAACCAGATGGAACGCCGAGAAAATTACTTGATGTTTCGAAAATAAACTCTTTGGGATGGAGGGCGGAGATTCAACTTCGGAATGGCATAAACGAAACATATCAATGGTATCTCAACAACATTCAACATGGCCGAGTATCAGGGTAATACAATCGTAATCAAGCCAACAAAAGGATGGGTTTCCATTAACCTCCGTGAGTTATGGCGCTTTCGAGAATTGTTCTATATCTTTTCCTGGCGCGATTTTAAGGTTCGATATAAACAAACAATCATCGGGGTACTCTGGGCAATACTCCAGCCCTTCCTGATGATGGTGGTTTTTTCCATTTTTTTTGGTCGTTTGGCCGGCATTTCAAGTAACGGGGTGCCCTATCCGATTTTTGTCTACTCAGGATTAATTTTTTGGAACTATTTTTCAACCGCGCTGATGGGTGCAAGCAATACACTAACGGACAACGAGAATATCGTAAAGAAAATCTACTTCCCTAGACTTTTACTTCCCTTTTCGGCGACCATTACCCCCCTGATCGATTTCTTTTTTGCATTGTTGGTATTGGTGGGGATGATGGTGTACTACCATTCCGCTCCATCACTACTCACTGTTGTTCTATTGCCTCTGCTCCTGCTGTTGAGTTTTTTAGCAGCATCGGGGCTTGGATCGTTACTTTCGGCCATCAATGTTAGATTTCGGGACGTACGATATGCACTGCCTTTTCTAACACAGTTGTTATTCTTTGTAACACCAGTCATCTACCCTATTAGTATAGTACCCATTCAATACCATTGGGTGCTCAGTCTGAATCCGATGACAGGTATTATTAATACTGCTCGGGCGGTATTCTTACACCAAAGCACCATACCGTACACTGAACTTATCTACTCAACGCTGGTCATTATTGTACTCTTTATACATGGCCTATTCTACTTCCGCCGCACGGAAAAGATATTCGCGGATGTCGCCTGATTATGGAGCAAGCCATAATCTCAGCCCAAAATCTGTCGAAAGCGTACCGAATATCGCATCGCGCGTCATACGGAACATTACGTGATTCAATCTCTCAACTAGCAAAGAGACTACTCACCAAGACAGATCAACACGACACCGTTGAAGAGTACTGGGCATTACGCGACATCAACTTTGATGTCCAGACCGGAGAATGCATCGGCATTATCGGGAAAAATGGGGCCGGCAAGAGCACACTACTCAAGATACTGTCACAAATCACCTCGCCAACATCTGGCCAAGTGACCATCAACGGTCGGGTCGCGAGCTTGTTAGAGGTGGGAACTGGTTTTCACTCGGAACTCACAGGACGAGAAAATATTTTTTTGAACGGAGCGATTCTAGGTATGAAGCAGTCGGAGATTCGCAAGAAATTCGATGAAATTGTCGCCTTCGCAGAAGTTGAAAAGTTTCTTGATACGCCCGTCAAGCGCTATTCCAGTGGTATGTATGTACGTTTGGCTTTCGCCGTCGCTGCCCACCTCGAGCCGGAGATCCTTATTGTCGACGAGGTTTTGGCTGTTGGTGATGCGGAATTTCAAAAGAAGAGTTTGGGGAAAATGCGTGAGGTTAGTGAGCGGTCCGGTCGAACTGTCATTTTTGTTAGTCACAATATGGCCGCCATACGGAAATTGTGCCAACGTGTATTGCTCCTAGATAAAGGACGAATCATCGCTTCAGGAAAAACCGATGCTATCATCACCCAGTATCTGCGACCTCAGCAAGAGTATCAATCTGAATCCTTATTTAATGACGACGCGCATGACGTTCAATTTCGCAGAGTTGCCACATTAAACATACATAATCAACCCGTTAGAGAATTCTCCTTCGGTGACAAGATTCTATTGCAAATAAATTTTGATGTAAAAAAGAAAATATTCTCGACTCTCATTATCGGTTTTGAAATATATAATGACGAAGGATTGTGTATTTTTACCTCCACCAACGCTGATCAAAGTGGTGTACCAAAAAAAATTGGGGTTGGCAAGTTCCAGGCCAATATTTACATAGACACGCAACAGTTGCTCCGACCAGGAAATTTCACCCTAAACTTCCATGCGATCGTCCCAAATATCTGTATTATTGAAAATATTGAAGGAGAAATCGGCTTTTCAGTAATGGATAGCAACGAGAACATTACCTCCAAACTTGGGTATATCAGACGAGGTGTTCTTGAACCAGTACTGCCCTGGAATATTCAGAAACTCTCCTAAACCATGTTGGGCCTTCATTGGAAAACGCAACAGTCGTCAACAGCTACGACGATATCTCCCTCAAAAGACACAAGAATTGTGGGTCGAGTACTTGTTAGTTACCTTACCGAACCAGTTGAATGGCAGGATGCGGACCCACGTTTTCTCGGACACAGTAACCTATGGGAATCACGATCAATCATCCAGCAATTTCTTTCCTTGGGCTATGTGGTCGATACTATCAACTATACCGATACCGCCTTCCTACCGACTGAGCACTATGACACTGTCTTTGACATCTACACCAACCTCCAGCGGCTTGCTCCACATCTGCCAACAACGACCATCAAGTTATTACACCTCACCGGAAGTTACGCGCCGTTTCAGAATCAGGCTGAACTCGGACGTGTACGTGAACTTGAGGAACGCCGAAAGTCCCACTATTCACCGAAACGTCTGGTTCGAGATGTTGAACTATTTGAGCGTTCACTCCAATTGGCTGACGCTTGTAGTTTGATTGGTAATGAGGTCACTCTTCGTACTTTCCCCGAAAACTACCGCCAGAAAATATCGCTGGTTACCGTCTCGGCAACAGCCCTCCCAACGACCAAGAACGATACAATGTTCGTTCCGAATCCGCGGGAATTCTTATGGTTTTTTGGTGGCGGGATGGTTCATAAGGGATTAGACTTGGTGCTCGAATCCTTCGCCCAGTACCCGAACGCGACACTGCATATCATCGGCAACGTTGAAGTGGAAAAAGATTTTATCTCGATCTACCGCCATGAGTTGTTTGATACACCCAACATCCACTACCATGGATATATCCTACCGCATACGGCTCAGTTCCGTGAAATTGCGAATCGGTGTGTAGCATTTTTGGCACCGAGTTGTAGTGAGTCGATCTCAACCGCCGCCGCGACGGTCATGCAATATGGTCTCTACCCATTGGTCAGCCGGGCCACCGGCATCACCTTACCGCCAAACAGCGGCATCTACCTCGAACACTGTTCCATCCCTGAAATCCGACGTTGTATCCAGCAGGTTCAAGAGATGGAAGTTGAAGTTTTACGACAGCAAATACGTCGCACCCAACGGTTCGCCCTGGACCATTACTCACGGGACAACTTTACAATCAACATGCATACATATTTATCGACCCTTTTACCAAAACCCGCATGAGCAAGCCCAGTACCGAGTTTGGCTGGAAAGAAGAGGATTTCCAACTGTTGTTGGATACGTGCAAGTATGATGAAGAGGTCCAGATTGCGAAACGACACATCGAACTGCACGGCGGACAGGAGCAAAACATTCTTGAATTAGGTGCTGGTCTTGGTCGGATTGTGAAATATTTCAAGGATGAAGGGTATCAGAATATTCATGGTATTGAATTAAACGGAACGGCCGTGAAATATCTGAATGAAAAATATCCCGAATTGGATGTTATCCAGGGAGATGTTCTTTCACTGCCCTATCCACCAGCCAGCTTTGATGTCGTACTCAGCTACGGGCTAGTCGAACACTTCATCCCTGGACTAGCCACACCGCTGAAAGCACATTTCGATGCTTTGAAACCAGGCAGCATCGCCGTCATCACCGTACCAAGTATGAATTTCATGCGAAGATTTGTTAATCGTTGCGGTAAAATATCGACAATTATTGACCCCCGAAAGAACGTTCTCGTTCGTAAGCTACTCAAGAAACCTGATTTCGCAAAAAGAAATGCGGGTGGTAAATTTCAGTACTATGTCCACCCACCATACGGAGATTTCTTTGAGTATCGACTCACTCCGAGAGAATATGAAACCGCCTGCAAAACCGCCGGGTTTACTATTCTCGAGAGCACCCCGATCATGCATCCTGATGGTCTCTATCACTTGATTGGCTCAAGGTTGGGTATTATTCGTCACGAGAATCACCGATTCGTTGTCTCCTTACTCGGTAAAATCATAATCGCCACCTCAAAAAGAATAAGGTTTTTCAACAACCACATGCACCTCGTCGTCGTTCAAAAACCATTCACGTCATGAACCGAACCATGCGCAAAAGCATCGTCATCACATCTATCTTCCCGCCGTCACAGGCGGTTAAGGCGTTTGCAAGACAGGATGGTTGGAATCTGATCGTTGTCGGTGATAGGAAGAGTCCACACGATTGGCAGTGGAAGAATGTTACTTACCTTTCCCCAACTCGACAGACACAACTTGGCTATCGCCTGACCAAGCGGTTGCCCTGGAACCATTATGGCCGAAAGATGATTGGTTACCTCTACGCCATGGAGCACGGAGCTGAGATCATCGCCGACAGCGATGATGACAATGTGCCGAATTCGAACTGGGCATTACCGAAGTTCGCCGGACCATTCCCCACCATCAAACATGAAGGTTTTACGAACGTGTATTCATATTTCGGCGGCCAACATATCTGGCCACGTGGATACCCACTGAATCAAATTCTTGAGCGCCGTGTACCTCATAGCATTGGGACTCGCCACCATAAAGTCGGTATTTGGCAGTATTTGGCTGATGGTGATCCCGATGTTGATGCTATCTATCGCCTGACCAGTAACCGACCATTCTTCTTCCGTTCGAAGAAACCGATTGTTTTAACCCCCGGAACGATCTGTCCGATTAACTCCCAGAATACCTTCTTCACGGCTGCTACTTTCCCCTTATTGTACTTGCCCGCCTTTGTCACCTTCAGGTTTACCGACATCCTCCGCGGGCTTGTTGCCCAACCACTGTTGTGGTCACAGGGTTTGCGGGCCGGTTTCGGGCCAGCCAGTGTGACCCAGGAACGAAATCCGCATGACTACCTGAAGGATTTTATTTCTGAGATTCCGATATACCAGCATACCGAGGAAGTTATTGAGCTGACGAAACAGGCAACGACGCGAAAAGGCACGTTACACCAGAATCTCCTGCGAGTGTACCAATTATTGAACGCTAACGGGATTGTCAGTACCGACGAACTGGTGCTACTCAAACTCTGGCTGGCAGACGTGGCTCATTTGCAACGATCGGTACGATGAATATTGGGATGATGGTCAATAATCTCGCCACCAGCGGCGGATACCAGAAACTGGTCATCCGCTTGACTCAGGAACTCCAGCGTCGCGGTCATCTGGTGACAATCTATACTCCCCTATTTGACCCAGTTGCTTGTTTCCCAGAAATGATTGGGGATTGTACCGTCGTTACTATGTCTGTTGAATCCACTCAACTAAATAATCATCTGGGCCTGCTAGCACGGATATCGAGGATGCTAGCCGAACCGTTATCTGAAGCCCGACGGTATTCCCAATTGGCCAAACTCGTCTCGCCTGAGACTGACCACCTGATCATCCACGATGATTATTCTTTGTATGCGTTACCCTGGGTCCCACAATTGCGTCATCAAGGGAAAGTGCTGTGGATGCTGAACAACCAGCTACCAGACGAGTATCAATCGCTCTCCCACTATTTGCGCGCCAGGTTTGCGGGAACCGGTTTCCACCTCCTGCCCATGATGTTTAAACTGCTGCAGCTACCAAACTTTATTCGAGCATACCGCCTGATCATGAAAGGAGTAGCACGTGTTTCTGTTTTCGCCACCTACGACAACTTCAATAAGGGTCTGGTTCGTACGATTCTCCATCGCGATGCCACGAATGTGAGTGCCGGGGCTGACACCATCGAGTTTGAACGATTGTACACTTCACGACACGCACCGCGTGCCGATGCTTTCCGATTGCTATCGGTCGGGGTCATCTTCCCACATCGCCGGTATGAGGATATCCTCCGGGCTACAGCGCTATTGAATGATTCCGGATTTTCCATCCAGACCACCATTGTCGGTTCGGCAAAACATGCGCCCGAACACGTCCGTCACCTCAAGCTCTTAACGCAAGAATTGGGTATCGAGCAGCGAGTCCGGTTTCTCCAATACATCCCCACGAACGAACTCCATGAACTCTACCGCCAAGCAGATGCATTCGTATTCGTCAACGATGGTTTTACCTGGGGCATTTCTGTGTTCGAAGCCATTGCTGCCGGTGTCCCCGTGATTATCACCAACAACATCGGTGCTGCCGATTTGGTACAGAACAGGAAACACGGTTGGGTCGTACGCCCACGATCACCGGTCGAGATTGCTGAAGCCATCCGCGATATCCACTCGGGTCAGCATTTGTCTGCTATCATCGAAGCAGGCCGAAGGGAAATACTGTCATCCGTCTCTTGGTCGGCATATACTGACCGACTACTGGTTTGTCTCAATCCAGCATGAACCAGTCATCGCTCAACACACCATCAGCCGGTCAACCGAAGGTATCGGTCGTTATCGGTTCGTACAACCGTTTGAACTTCCTCCGTTTGACGATCGACAGTGTCCGACGTGAATTGTCCGGTCATCCTCACGAGATTATTGTCGTCGACGGCGGATCGACCGACCGAACTCTACCGTGGTTGATGAAGCAAAAAGACATCATCACGATTGTGCAACATAACCGCGGAACCTGGAACAAACATCCTATCCGTCGCCGATCGTGGGGATATTTTATGAACTTAGGTTTTAAGGCCGCCGAGGGAAAATATACATGCATGCTAAGTGATGATTGTCTTGTTGTTCCTGGTGCTATCATCAACGGGGTCAAGCATTTCGAACAACTCTTGGTCGCTGGACAACCGATCGGCGCGCTAGCGTTCTACTGGCGAAACTGGCCTGAGCAACAAAAATACTGGGTTGGATACACGCTCGGAGGTAAAATGTTCGTCAACCACGGGCTGTACCTACGCGATGCCATTCAACGAGTCGGGTTTATTGATGAACAGTATACGTTCTATCATGCTGATGGCGATCTGTGCTTAAAACTTTGGCAAGCCGGATATGTTTGTGTTGATTCCCCAAGATCCTTCATCGAGCATTACTCCCACGCCAATAGTCAGGTTCGTGCCAGCAACAATGAAAAGCAACGTCAAGATTGGTCGGACTACATTACAAAATGGTCCGGTGTCTATTGGGTCCCGTCATCCCCCAACGAGGGTGGTTGGATTGAGAAAGACTTCACCGATGTAACGCACACGGCTGATCGGCTACGAAGTCTTCATATGAAGAACACTTTCCACCAGCGATTAATAACTTTATCACTTCGACTATTTCATAACCGTAATTCATAATCTTAATTCATCACGTCTCGCGATCCTTATGCCGAAAGTATCTATTATCACCCCGACATACAACGCCGCCGAATTCATTGGAGCAACCATCGAGAGTGTTATTTCGCAAACGTTCACTGACTGGGAGCTTATTATCGTCGATGATGGCTCAACTGATGCCACCGTTACCGTCGCCCAACAGTATGCCCGCCAACACCAAGACCGTATCCAGGTCCATTCACACACCCATACCGGCTTGCCATCAGTCACCCGTAATGCGGCCATCTACGTAGCTCAGGGCGAATTGTTAGCTTTCCTCGATGGTGACGATGTCTGGGAAAAGAACAAGTTATCACATGCGGTGCAACTTTTTTCGCAAGATTCTGGTCTGGCGATGATAGCAACTGGGGCGACAATCATCGGCATCGGATCGCATTACCCCATGCCTCGACCAGCCGGCCGTGTCCAATTCCGATCGTTGACTCACAATAACTGCATCATCACCTCGACCGTCGTGGTACGACGTTCGGTCATCAATCGGGTAGGGATTCAGAACACCGATCCAAAACTTTTCGGATACGAAGATTACGAATTATGGCTCCGTCTCTCCAGTCGGGCGAACGTGCAATTAGTCGATCAGACTTTAACCCGTTACCGTCAGAACCCCCAGGGCATCTCACTAACTATTGGAAAAGGTGCTACTGATTTACAGGCAAAAAAATACATGTTCCAGCAGCTCCTCAAGACTAACTTAAACGTCTTCCAAAACCTGTATATACGTCTCGTAATTAACCGAATCAATCGGCAGATCGCAACAATGAGTTCAGGCGAAGCTCCAACCTCCAATGAACGTCCCGCGCCCCCCCCACTACCGAAATACCACCTTGGCTGCGGTTAAGTGTACCTTCCTGGATATATCAACGTCGATTATCCAAATGACAGCCATACGTTACAAATGGACTCAAAAAAAGTCGATCTCTACCAGGACATTACGACGATCGACTATCCGGCCGGCGAGGTTGACGAAATACGACTCCACCATGTCTTTGAACACTTTACTTATTCGGGCACATTGAACCTCCTCCAACAGTGGCATCGGGCCCTACGCCTCGGTGGCAAACTGACTATCGAAACACCGGACATTAAAGCATGCAGTCAGACCATATTCAACTCGTCGGCCCCCTTTGACGTCCGGCAACGGGTGATGCGTCATGTGTATGGATCACACGAAGTATATTGGGCTAATCACTATGATGGGTGGTACGAAGATAAATACCGCCGAATTCTGCCCCGTTTTGGATTCCGCGTCACCTCGATCGATAAAACGGAGTATCGTCGTTTGAGCAACATCATCGTTCATGCGGTGCGAGTAAAATTGTTGACCAAAGTTGAATTGTTAGCAGCAATAACGCAAACACTTCAGGACTATATGGTTGACCATTCTGCAACTGAGGAGAAGCTATTCGGTATCTGGATGAAAGAGATCGACCTGAAACCTGTCGTACCAACGCGGCAAAGTTGATAATTTGACCAAGAGTCAATGAACTTATTTTCACTGAATAGATTTCGTTCCGGCGTCAAATCACCAGCGATATATTATCCTGGTGGAAATTTCGAGGTAAATAACTGGACGTTGTCAACCTTCGTCGTCAAGAAACTTGTACCTATTGTTGGTACGCACCCATTCCCGGTGTCTGAACTCCTCTTGTTGGCCGGTGCGTTCTGTTGGACTGCCCCGACACACGTTTTTGATTGGGGGACACATATTGGTAAATCGGCTAGGATCTTTTATGAAACCGGTCGTTATTTCCGAATACGATCTGAATTCCACTCAATTGATTTACCGAACCAGTCTGACCACCAAGAACATCCTGGTAAGCAGCGAGGTAGCTTAGTACGACACCTACCCTCGGTACACCTCCACACAGGTGATGGTGTGACGACAGCGCTATCTATTCTCAAACAATCGAAATTAGTATCCACCAGGCCATTATTCTTCCTTGATGGCGATCATAATTATGAAACCGTATATCGAGAGTTAACAAACATTTTATCCACCTACCCTCAGGCGCATTTGCTCGTCCACGATACTTTTGATCAAGCCAGTTCATCGGGCTACAATACTGGCCCACATAGAGCTGTCGTTGAACTCCTCCGACAACAACCCGAAGGCCATACGACGTTATCGGTCTCAACGGGGCTACCCGGCATGACATTTCTTTACCCACGCCGACAATGACAGTAGCGGGCACATGATTATCTCCCACATCATCGGCGGCACTGGAAACCAAATGTTTCAGTACGCCGTCGGTCGAGCACTAGCTTTACGTCTGGGCACTGAAGTCAAGGTTGATGTTACTGAATTCGCTCGCTATCCACTGCGAACGTACGACCTTCATAAATTCAATGTGCACACAGCCAAGGCGTCCGCACAAGAATTCCTCACATTACGCGGTCAGATAAATCAAGGACCTAGTAGTCGTCTACTTCAACGACTCTTGCCGAGAATCTACCGGACCAAAACTGGGTACTACAAGGAACGCGGATTTACATTTGATACAAACGTACTGAACCTGCCCGATAATACTCTTTTAGAGGGATTCTGGCAGTCCGAAAAATACTTTACCGATGTAGCCGACACCATCCGTCAGGATTTCATGACTACCGAACCGCTTGATCCAGTAAACCAGCACCTGTACGACCAAATCAAAGGAACTATGGCCATTGCGGTCCATGTCCGTCGTGGGGATTATGTGACGAATTCAGTGACTAACGCCTTTCACGGTACCACACCGCTTGAATATTACCGCGCCGCCGTGCAGAAGATGACCGCCTACGTTCCGCAAGCGACGTTCTTCGTCTTTTCTGATGACCACCCATGGGTCCAGCAAAACCTGAAGTTCAATGCTCCTACCGTCTTCGTCACCGCCAACGACGCATCACGATCACACTTTGACCTTCACCTGATGCGTGCTTGCCAACACCACGTCCTGGCTAATAGCTCGTTCAGTTGGTGGGGAGCTTGGTTGGCCGAACATCCCACACAACACGTCATCGCCCCAGCACGTTGGTTTGCCAACATCTCGCTGGATACCAAGGACCTTATCCCTGACCGATGGGAGAAAATGTAAAGGTATTAGCGTTTACACCAGTGCGTACTGTTGGAGATTGTCCGACGTTGTGAAAATACTGACCACGCTGTAGTATTCACCCCGCTACGGATAGACCGGGTACTATTTCGCAACGATGTCCGCGGACGCCCAACAGCTTCTCTCAATTGATCCCTCTCCATGCAGTCATTCAACAATAAACGCGTACTCATCTTCGGTGGCCTCGGCTTGATCGGTAGTGGTGTAGCCCGGATGTGCATTGCCCAGGGGGCCAGTGTTACTATCGCAGACAACCGCGCGCCCATTTTTGGGGCCAACGATTTCAATCTTTCTGACCTTGATGGAAAATTCGAGTTACTGACCGGCGACGTCCGTGAACTCAATTTTGTCCAGCAAGCTGTACGCGATAAAGACTACGTTCTGAACTTCGCCGCACAAGTTGACCACGTTCGGAGTATCGAAGATCCGATACTTGATAACCAATTAAACTGTGTCGGCCACCTCAACGTACTACTAGCGTGTCGGGACATCAATCCAGATGCCATTCTATTCTACCCCGGTTCTCGCCTGCAGTATGGAAGTACGCCGACCCTGCCGGTAGCGGAATCACATCCCCGGCGACCGATCAGTCTCTACGCCATTCATAAAAACACCGCCGAACAATACTACCAAGTATTCTCTACGTATCATGGCATTCGTTTAGTGTGTATACGAATTACAAACCCATATGGCCCACGTGCCCAGATGAAGAATCCACGCTACGGCTTAGTCAATTGGTTCGTCCGCCAAGCGTTGGATGGAAAGACAATCACGGTCTATGGCAATGGCCGCCAACAACGCGATTACATTTACATCGACGATTTGGTCGATGGCATACTTCAAGTTATTGCCACCCCAAAATGTTTCGGTCACGTCTACAACCTGGGATCGGGACAAGGTACGAGATTCATTGATATGGCCAAGACGGTTGTGCAGGCGGTAGGGCAAGGTGAGGTCGTTTCAGTCCCTTGGCCAAAACAATTCGATACATCAGAGTCTGGCGATTTCTATGCCGATATCGCCGCCATCACTTCTGATACGACATGGACGCCCGTAACGAATCTATCGAGCGGTATTCAACAAACCGTCGAGTACTACCGTGTACACCGCGATAAGTACTGGACACGCGAGTAGTATGAGAATCTTGCATTGTGTAGAATTTTATTACCCGTCCGTTGGTGGTGCACAAGAGGTGGTCCGTCAGATATCCGAACGTTTAGTTCAGCAAGGACACCAGGTGACTGTTGCTACCTCAACGAACGCCAACCGGACAGACTATGTACATCACGGTGTTTCGATCGTAGAATTTTCTGTCTCCGGAAATCAAGCCAATGGCTTACATGGAGAAGTCGAGCGGTACCAAGAGTTCGTTCGTAACGGATCGTTCGACGTCATCATGATCTACGCCGCTCAGCAATGGACTCTTGATTCACTCATTCCTGTATTGCCGTCGATCAGCACCCCACTTGTACTCGTCCCCTGCGGATTCTCTGGCCTGAACAATCCAGCATATCAAAAGTATTTCCTGTCCATGCCGTCATGGTTGATATATTTTCGTAAACTGGTTTTCTTATCTGAGAGTTACCAGGATATAAAGTTTGTTCGTGAACACGGATACATGAATACAGTGTTAATCCCGAACGGCGCTGACGAGCATGAGTTTAATGATCCGCCACAAGACTTCCGGAAGAAATATGGTTTGAACGATGAATTCCTGCTCTTGACCGTCGGCGGACACACCGGTATCAAAGGACATGCGTTTGCCATGCGAGCATTCACCAAAGCACGGATCAAAGATGCGACATTGCTCATCATTGGTAACACGCCGGTCGGTGGGGGCTGTAAACGAAATTGTACCATCCTGGCGAACGTCTACAATTTCCACCCACGTAACATGTTGAAACACAAACGCATCGTCATTTTGGATCCGCCGCGGCATGATGTCGTTTCTGCTTTTTCAATGTCTAACCTCTTTATTTTACCGTCAAATATCGAAGCATCACCTCTAGTATTGTATGAATCAATGGCCGCAAAGCTTCCATTCATCTCATTTGATGTCGGAAATACCCGAGAGATTGTCGATTGGTCGAATGGTGGTATCATTGCCAAGACCCGCAAACGCGCTGATGGGTTTGCCTTCGGTGATCTCGCTGATTGTACACGACTGATCGAACTACTCTACCGCGACCCGGATGGTCGCCGTCAACTCGGCTTAAGTGGTCATGCGGCCTGGGAACGTTCCTTCACGTTCGAGCGCCTGGCCAGCAAGTACGAGCAGTTGTATCATGAGATATTGGCCACTTAGGATTTCTTCAGTAAATTCAAGTAGGCCTTTCCCATCCGCATCGCTCCGCCATCCCGTTGCATGTAGGTCAACGCCGCTTCTTTCATTACCGAAACATCCTGTCCGTTCTCAAGAACATGTTGCAGGGCATTTCGATACCGCTCAGGGGTATTCGGCTCGATCATTATCCCGCGCCCTTGTAGTAGCTCTGGTAATCCGCCAGCGGTACTTCCAATCACCAAAACGTTGTTCTGAAAAGCTTCGAGTACCGCGTAGGGCTGCCCCTCAGATCGAGAAGGTATGATGAGCACGTCGAGCCGTGAATAAATCTCGCCGGCATCGTTCAATGTGGGCTCGATCTGACAATTGCTCATGTCTCGAACTTGTTCCCTGATCTGTTCTCCCAACGGACCGGTACCAAACAGGGTAAACGTGACGGGGAGATCTAAACACAATGCTGCTGTTTTTAGGAATATGTCAGGCCCCTTCTCATGGGAGAACCGGCCGACATATCCGACCGAGAGGTTATTCCGTCCACTTCGTAAGACTCGTTCGACTTGGACCGGCGGTAGTCCGTTTGGTACCACGACTATTCTCGCATGTTGAATTCCGGCAGAGATAAGATTCTCCGCACAATACGAAGAAACGGAAATGTACATGGCCACCAGTGATTGGAGTAGACGGTGGAGTGTATAGATTATCGCAACAGTGAACTTCCGACTACCAGGCATATCACGTAAAGTCGAATGTACCACTACATACAGTGCTGTTTTCCGGTACAAAGATGCGTAGCTGAAAAAGAACAAACTTTCATAAAGGTCATTTACTAGAATGTACCGTGTGTGAGCTGATTGGAGTAACCGGAAGAGACAAGGTTGCAGGTAGGCGTTATGAAAACTCGGCTCGTCGACAAAACGAACTTGAATCGACGGCAGTAAACCTTGAATGGCGGGCCGCAAATTCTTCGTGGTAATGACGACTAGTAGCACGTCGTGACCACCTCTCTGGAGTTCTGGCAACAGCGCCCGGAGGTACGCGAAATATCCGCCCTGAATACTTAATAATCGAACGACGACGACCGTCTGATGTGGAGCACGATTGTTCATGGTCGTCGAGTCCATAATCTTCCCCACATTCGGGTCAGGTATGTTTGCGGACCGAGGCACAGACTCCGGAGGAAGAGTCGACTGGCTGGCAAACAACGGCCCTGATGCACGAGGATCCAGGCCAAGCGATAGAGATGGTATTGATACTCTGCACGCCGTAGGGCCGGCAGTCGCGTACCGTAATTAGACCAGTTCTCACGGGTTGGGTACCGTGTCTGTAAAAGGTGTCGCATGTTTTTTTCAATCAACTCCACCTTTTCGTTCTCCGTGAACACCCTGCTGATAACAGCGGACGTTTCCTTTGACATTACCTCTTGGTGCTGACCGCTCACGCTCGATGGATGATCCATCCAGACATACAAAGGTTCGGCTAAATTGGCTATTTCAGTCACTCGAGAACACCGCAACCACAGATCGAAATCCTCGTAATGTGTTGCTTGGGCTCGGTAGGTTAAACCATTCTCCCGCAGAACAGAGCCCCGGATCATTACCGTGCCATGTCCCAACGGGTTTCGATACAAGAGTTGCAAATGTACATCGGCCGGATCGAGCAGCGACGGGTAGATCGAAGTGTAGTGTCCCGTTGCATTCATAACATAATATGTCGTCCCGACTATACCGCAACGAGGATGATTCTCCAAATAGTTGATTTGCTTCTCCAAGCGCTGCGGTAAGGAAATATCATCTACGTCCATACGGGCAATGAATTGCCCTCGGCTCGCTCGTAGTCCTTCGTTCAGTGCTGCCACGATCCCCTGGTGAGGTAATCGCTTCAGCACTATCCTGGGATCGGGAAATTCCTGGCTGACTATTTCTTTGGTCCGATCTGTCGAACCATCATCAAGAATTATTAACTCGAAGTCCTGGAATGTTTGGGACAGTGCGCTCTGGATCGATGTCCGAATGTACTGTTCCCCATTCCAGACCGGAAGGAGAACTGAGATTACTGGTTCACGTCTCATAGTGTTTACGAACCATTTCAATCCGGTGGTTAATGTCAAGTTTAGCGTACGTTACCGCCAACCCGCGAAGGAAATAAAACGTCTGGAGCAGGCGTAAGCCAAGACCGCTGGAATATCTCCGTTGCAATCGAAATGCTTCATGAATGTGTTCGATCCCTCGAGTAGAACTCTTTGTGTCCATGTAATATCGGGCGTCGGAAATAATCCACGGCAGAATCGTAGGTCCACAGTTTTCGGCCATGCGTAACCAAAGATCATAATCCATGGCCAAGTGTAAATCTTTGTTGAGAATCCCGACTCGAAAGAGGAAGTCGCGCCGATAGATACAGCTAGGTTGCATGATGTTACATATGACCTGCAACCGCCGATGGGAATAGGCGGTTGGTTGAATCGTCTTGTAGATTCGTCGGTCAATATCAACGTACCGCCAGCCCCCATATCCCCAGTTTGGATGATCCGGTGCGGCAAATCGTTCGATGACTTTTTTCACTACCCCCGGCTCGAGATAATCATCGGAATTGAGATAGGTGAGAATGTCACCGGTAGCTAATGTGAAACCTTTATTGATCGCGTCCGACTGACCCTCATCTGGTTCGGAAATATTGATGATCCGATACCCTTGATGCTTAAGTTTCGGAGTGTATTCCTGTATGACGGACGGGGTTTTGTCGGTAGACCCGCCATCCATGATGAGTATTTCAAGATCGATGCCCCCATCTTGCTGCAAGAGTGATTCCAGGGTCTGGCTGATGAATTTGCCTTGATTCAAGGTGGGAACAACGATGGAAAGGCGCATACGTTACAGAGCTCTACGTTTGAATAAGGTGATTGCGACGGCAGACCAATCATGGTAGCACGGAATACAGTATCTCATGGCGAACGCGGTCGAGAAAGGGGTCGGTACACTTCGGCTGACTGATTAGCGTATTCCAAAGTAAATCTGTTCGTCGCTTTGACGAGCCGACTGAGTTCGCTGAATTTTTTTCCGTCGATATCACCGATCGTAATAAATAACATAGAGATATCGTTGTCTGCCAGCCAGTTCGCGTCGGTCAGTACACCACGACTTATGTCTTGGTGTATAAAAAGGCGGTTAGAAATAGAAACATCAAACGGCGCGATTTCTGAAATATTTCCCAGCACAATACTGCCTACCGTCGAGTTATCTTTTATGAATTTGAGGGCAGCAACTTGGTCGGGCCCTACGAAATTCGTATGAGCGGCAACGTACGAATTCGTCTGCACCGCATAGATAACAGCTTGGGATAATATGATACATACGATTAACGGCCTAAGGAACTTGCTCATCCTAGTTGTACACAGAATATAATGCAGCCCGATTACTACAACAATGATCAATCCGGGCCAGACCATATACAAGAAACGACCGTAGTAGAAATAGATTCCTAGATATGCGAGTAAGGTCAGTGATATCCCGACCAGGGTCCAGACTACTGCCGGACTGAGGATCCGCGTTGAACTCCTCTTCTTCATGGTTCTCAGGAGATAGACGAATGCAAACAAGAACAAGACAATATTGATTTCGCGGAGGTTGGTAATATATTGCTCAAAGACAATTTTTTGTGCAAACCTATCACCCGAAATGGCATCGCTGTTGTGATAATTGTAGATGATCATCGATCGTACTATCGGAACCAGCTTCATCAGCGCACCCGCAACGAGAACCCCGATCAGCAACATGATTTTTTTATTTATTGGTTTGAGTAGCGACCACCATGAGCTGGCGCGAAGACCGACAATGATCATCATGGCGACCACGAAATAGATGAACGACAATGATCGGTGAGTGAAGTAGAGACTGACTAAAACAATAACCAGCACCGACCATGATCGAGGTCGTATCGGGAGGCAATAGAATGTTAGAGCGACCAGCAGGATGTTGATGAACCCCAGAAAATTTGCGATGGTAGAGCTGTTAAATAAGAAAAACAATCCATAAAAATTTAATCCAAGAACCGTCCCTACTACTTGAATTGCCTGACTACCAGTACTTCGACCAATGACGATACCAAGCAACACGAGCATTTCCATGACCAGGATCATTTGGAGGGTAGAAAAGAGGGGGTACTCGATGTCCAAACCGGTCAGACGGTTCAACACAACCAATAACAAGCTGTTGACCGGACTTTCATACATCGGTCTTCGAACATAGGCGTTGTTGTTGTCCGTCGGCAACCGTCCGCCGTGGTTAAGAATGAACCGAGCATCGAGTATGTACACACTTGAATCACCTCCGGGTGGTGTACCGGCCTTGAGACTCAAACCAAAGATAGTCGCAATGAGCGCGATGCTGCACACCAACACCGCCCCGAAAAGCCAATTGGATGGTGTTTGTCGATGGTTATGAATACTGTTCATAGACCTTCAATGTCTGCCGAGCACATCGTTCCCAAGAGTATTTTTGTATTTCAATATCACGGGCCGCGATAAGATCACCCCTTTTCACTTCGGTATTGACCGTCCGCATCGCTTCGGTACAGAGCTCATGACGATGAGGATCGAAATACAGGGCTGCTGGCCCGGCAATTTCCCGGATTACTGGAATGTCTGAACAAATAATCGGGCACCGACAGGCCATCGCCTCGACAACTGGCAAGCCAAATCCTTCGTGCCACGATGGGAAGATCAGGGCCCGTGCATTCGCATAGAAAAAGGGTAAGTCAATGTCTTCGACTTTTGCCAGCCACCGAATATCGTCCGCAAATGGAGACGTTTTCATCGCTTGTTCGATGGCCTGATATTTCCATCCTAAACGTCCGATGATGAAGAGTTGGGCCATCGATCCGCCGTGACGATAATCGTTGAAGGCGGCGATCAATGTGGTTAAGTTTTTTCGCGGTTCGATGGTACCCACGAAAAGAAAATATGGGGTATCGATGTGATACCGTTTGAGAAAATCCTGGTTATTCTGTGAATCGAGTTCCAGCGGATGGAAACGTTCGGGGTCGTGCGCCAATGTCGTCACATGAATCTTACGAGCATCGACGTGATACTGCTCGACGATCTCGCGTTTACTCGTTTCACTGATAGTGATGATTGCGTCGAGGTTATTGAGGATCAGACGAACACCGATGGTGTTGCGCCACCGGTTGGCAGTGGTCACGAACTGCGGATAGCGCATGGGTGATAGATCGTAGATTGTTTCTATCGCCACATACGGCTGTGCGGAAAAGAACGGTCCAACTTGAGCTAAGTCATGGACCACATCGAAATTGTATTGCCGAAGCGCCCGACCAAGGGTGATTTTTCGTAGCTCGCGACCGAGCGGAACGTGCGGTGACGGAATAACAATATGTTGGATGTGACCACGGTAGAGTTCATCGTCAATCTCCTTCTCGTGGATGAGGACATACTCATTCTTCCTATCAACCTTGGTCAAATTTGTAACCAGGTTCCGGATATACCGTCCGATCCCGGCGGCCTGATAATCCAGTGAATCTGTGATTAATCCAATTTTCATGTGGGGATGGTCAAGCTGGTCACGAATATCATTTCTTTCGGTTCCGGTGCATCACACGTCCAGTGACAATACCAAGCGCCGCCATCACCACGACCGTGACAACGGCCGATTCGACTGAGATACCGATACCCAATTTATTTTCGAATAAGATGGTCAACGGCATCACCACGACTGACAGTGCGATCGATATGACACAGCGTTCAAACAAGGTGACGCTCCGATTCTCCCAAAGCACAAAACTCCAGACGTACCCTGGCAGGAATAGGATGGCGGTAAAGCCACCGACGATTCGCAGGGACTCGAATGGTGGATACCAGCGTAATAGAACCAGAACTGCACAGAGTAGAACGGATGTGAGCACGATGAGTTGTTTGGGGAGCGTCATACAATTACTTCAACCGGTGGGTAGTGCCCGTGTTCGCTTCCATGGTTGTCACCGGCCGACGGTCGATTACCTCGGAATAGATACGGACAAAATTTGCAATCGTGTTCTCCCAAGGAAATGTTTTTCTCGGCAGGTGAAGCCACTGACCTTGTGACGCCGCGATGATGGCTTGGGCACATGCTCGGATATCACCTGGCGAAAAGAATACTACCCGTCCCGAAACAACTTCCGGCAATGAAGCGGCCTGACTCACCACGACCGACTGCCCAAGCAAACAGGCCTCGGCGGCACTAAAACCAAACCCTTCGGAAAGGGATGGGACGATGACGGTATCGGCCGCGAGAATATGGCTCGCCAACTGGTCCCTAGGACACGACGGTACTATCGTCACCTGCTCCTGCAGGTGGAGCTCCTGGAGCAGATGAATGATCTGCTGATAACGATCGAGCGGATTCTTCGAGAGCTGCAGGACGAATTTCAGGTTTGGACGTTCACGAATAGCCAGGGCGAAACCTTGCACCGCAATCTCGATCCCTTTCGCCCATCCTGGGCGGCCAAAATACAGCAGCACGAAGTCCGTCGTTTCCGTCCGCCACTCGCGCCTGATCGTTTCTCGAGTGATGGTTGGATCGGCGGCCGGAATTGCTACTCCGTGGTAAACGACTTCTGGATGGTACTTTGGATTAGCCCGCTTGACCGCCTCAGCGGTGTGCTGCGACCCGACGACCACTCTGGCATACGGCAAGCTGTAGATGAACCGTTCATACAGCCCATGGAGCCACGCGGACCACCATGGCATGCTGGGTAACATTCGCCACAGATCAATCCAAACCTCCTGGATGGAAAGTACTACGGGACGGCGAAATACGGTGGCCACCAGCCAGCCAGGCCAAGCCGCATTATACGTCGTCGTATGAACTACGTCTGCTTTCCGAATAGCCGGCCAGATGAACAGCGGAGCGAAGAAAGTGAAGAAATATCGCTGACCAATAGGCGGAACCGACAAACGGATGATCCTAACGCCGCTGCGCGTTTCGTTTCGTAGGGTATTTGGTAGGCGCGATGTATAGACCACAACCGAGTGGCCGAGCTTGACCATCGCTTCGGCGACGGTCTGGAACAGTGTTTCTACGCCACCAACGTGCGGGTAGTAGTACTCGAGGACGTAGACTATCTTCACTGCCTCAATCCTTTGATAACGCTATTTTTCGTACCAGCTCCTCGAGTCGTTTATCAGTTCGACGAACGACGACGTAATTCCGAAACGTCGCGCCGAAGAGTAATAAGATACCGCCAGCCGTGAGCAAATCAAAAGCACGGGTGAAATGTAACTTTTCGATAACGAATTTTGTCGGCCCGGGGAACAGTACGACAACCGCTAGACCTAGCCAGATCACCTGCCAAAAAGCGAATTCCCACAAGGAGAATTCGCGTCGTCGGTAATGCAGAAAGGAAAAATAGGTCATCCATAACACGAACAGGAGAGCAATAATCTGAATGATGTTCATAGGATCTTCCAGGCCAGGATATTAATCATGATGCGAATCCCATCAATGACCGTCGTGCCCTTATACCGATCATGGTAGATGGTCGTGATCGGGACTTGAACGAAGGGTACATGATGTTTTCCGGTGTTGACGATCATCTCCGTTTCGACTGCGTACCGGGGTGACTGCCAAGCAATTTTCTCAAAGGCAGAAATCTTCAAAGCACGGAAACCGGATTGCGAGTCATCGACCTGGATTCGGTAGAGAACTTGCATGGCCTTCGTCAGGAGATGGTTCCCAGCCCGAGCGATCAACGGCATACGACCATGGAATTCTCTCACCCCAAAAACTATTTCGGCCCGCTGTTCGAGTATCGGCCGAAGTAAACTGGGAATTTCCTTCGGGTCATGTTGACCATCAGCATCAATGAACACCACGGCCTCATAGCCATGGTCGATCGCCCACATCACTCCGGTTTTCAATGCTGCCCCCTTTCCCAGATTGATGGTGTGACGAAGAATTGTTATTGCGGGGTTACTGTCGAGCTGCTCCCGAAGTGGTTCGCGCGATCCATCATCAACGACCACGATGTGATCAACGAAGGGAAGTACTTCACGGTTGACACCCTGCAGCCGATCAAATTCATTAAACGCCGGAATGATGGCGATGGTCTTCATAACGCGGTTTTCGCCCAGGCCCACGTTGTTCGTAAACCGTGATCAATGTGTACTTTCGGTTTCCACGTTAGTTGTTTCCTTGCCAATGCCCACGATAACGAGCTCTTGGATACTTCGCCCGCTGGCGCCAAACGATGCTTGACCGGTAAGGTAATACCCGAAACCTTCATCATGGTCCGGACCAGGTCGTTCACCGACGTCTGGACGGCCGTTCCGATATTGATCTGCCCACCGATCTGCGGATACTTCATGGCTAACAAATTTACTTGCACGACGTCAGATACATGCACATAATCTCTCGTTTGCCGACCATGGCCAAAGATGATCGGCGGTTTCCCATGGAGTAGACGTTCGGCAAAAACAGCCACCACCCCTGCCTCGCCCTTCGGATCCTGACGCGGTCCATAGACATTAGCATACCTAAGCGAGACACTGTTTAGTCCCCGATTGAGGAGATAAAAATTCAAATATTGTTCGACGGTAAACTTGGCGATGCCGTACGGTGATTCCGGCCGCGGGGGTACTGTTTCGGGAGTCGGCCTGGGGACATTGTCACCGTACAATGCGCCGCCGGTTGAAGAAAAAATGAATCTCTTCACGCCAAAGCGTCGGCTCTGTTCAATGACGTTGAGCGACCCGGCAATATTCACGTCCGCGTCGAACAACGGATCATCGACCGACATCCGAACATTCTTTTGGGCGGCCAGGTGAAAGACGAATTGCGGACGGACGCGGCGGAAAACGTCCTTTATCCGCGGTGAGCGGATGTCTTTGCGGAAGAACTCAACACCGGCTGGCACATTCTGCCGTTTACCAGTGGACAGGTTGTCAACAACGGCCACCTTATGCCGCTTAGCAACTAGGGCATCGACCAGATGACTTCCTATGAAGCCGGCACCGCCGGTAACAAGAATGCGGGCCATGCTATCCTTGGTCTCCAAACCCGAGCGACGCGAGGCCGACCTGACGCAACCCCCGCATATAATCAATCGTCCGCCGCAGTCCTTCTTCCAGCGGCACCACCGGAAACCAACCCAGCAATTCGCGGGCCTGGCGGACGCTGGGGGTGGCTTGCTTGGCGTCGTACGGCAGGGGCGGCTCCATCCGGAAATCAGGCCGCGAACCGGTCAGGGCGACTACCTGTTCAGCGATTTGTCCGACGGTGTGCTCTTCCGGATGTCCGATATTGATCGGTCCGGGTTCTTTCGACGACATCATCCGCGTCAATCCTTCCAGCGCGTCGGAGACGAAACAGTAGGTCGCCACGTCCTCTTTACTGCCATGAATGGCGATCGGCAGGTTCTTGATGGCCATGCCGATGAACTCCGGAATCATCCGCCCGTCGTTGAGCCGCATCCGCGGGCCGTAGGTGTTGAACAGGCGGACAATCTTCGCTTCCAATTTAAATCGCGTCCGATACGCGACGGTCAGGGCTTCGGCAAAACGTTTGCCTTCCTGGTACGGACTGCGGACCCCGATCGGGTTAACGTAGCCGAAATAGTTTTCCGGGAACGGCGTTTTCTCGACCGGTTCGCCGTAGGTCGAGCCGCTCGAGACGAGTAAAAATTTCGCGCTGAACTGCTTCGTCAGGTCGAGGGCGTTTTTGGTGCCGAGGGCGTTCGCCAGGAGCGTTTCGACGGTCAGCCTGGTGTAATCCTTCGGCGACGATGGCGAGGCCAGGTGGTAAATCTCCTGGACGCCCTGGAACGGCACCTGGAAGGCCTTCAGTTCGCGTAGGGCGGCCAGATCGATCGGTTCGGCCATATCGTGCCGGACAAACTCAAAGTTGGGATTGGACAGCAAATGGTGGATATTCTGTTCATCGCCGGTGCTGAAGTTGTCGATGCAAATGACCTTATGGCGCTGGACCAGGATGTCGCACAGGTGCGAGCCTAAAAACCCCGCCCCACCGGTAATTACTATATTCTTTTTTTCAAATGCGGCCGAGCGTGTAGCCATAGTTTATAGTGCTTTCTTGCTTGCTCCGTAGAACCGCGACCTGTGGTGAGCACAGCCGAACCAAGCGGTTTGTACGGGGTCGAACGCGGCTGATCGTTTTGCCATAGTTATTGCTGCTTCCCCCACCCCGGCTCCGCTCCGCTTCGCCACCCCTCCCTAATTAGGGAGGGGTCTCGCAGGGGGTGGGGGTTAGCGGTCAAAATTTATAATACCCCCGCAGTCTAAAGTAATGAATCTTTACCAGGTCGCCGAGCGTCGTCAGATAATCGGTCAAGCGCACCCGACTGCGCGGATCGTTCACCCACCGCACCGGCACTTCCAGCATGCGGAATCCGGCCAGTCGGGCCAGAAACAGAATTTCGAAGTCGTATCCCCAGCGGTCCAGCCGTTGCTGTTGGAACAGGACGCCGGTCCGGCGGTGGAACAATTTGAAGCCGCACTGCGTATCCTTAATGCCCGGCGCGGCCAGCAACTGGATTAATCCGTTGCCGAGCTGACCGAGCGTTTCCTTCCACCATGATTGGTGCTTTTCAACCTGCGCTCCGGCCGCGCGCCGCGACCCTAGAATAATTTCCGCTTCGTGGCGCCGGGACCACATTTTCTCGAGATCATCGATTGGCGTGGACAAATCGGCGTCGCACAGGTAGCGCCATTCCCCTTCGGCCGTGGCCATCCCCGTCCGCACCGCCGCGCCTTTGCCCATATTCTTCGGCTGGCGGATGACCCGCACCGTCAACGGCGCCTGCTCGGCTACCCGATAGGTGGCATCGCTTGAGCCGTCATCGACGACCAGAACCTCGACCGATCGCCCATCATGCTGCAGATACGCGGCGATTCGGCGGAGCGTGGCCGGCAACCGCTCGGCTTCGTTATAGGCCGGGATGACGATGGACAAGTCCATGGGGAACTACACAAAATCAGACGATAGGGCAAGTCTACTATACTGAAAAAGAGCTATCCTGGCAAGCCGGCGGGCGGGTGTCGGAAGGTCCAGAATCTGGTTCCGCCGTAGTTCCAGCCGATCACGATCGCGATCGCCAGGGCTTTAGCTACAAGCTGGTGGAGTTGGAAACGGTCCACAAAAACGTACAGGATCAGCTCGCTCAGCCCCAAGCCGATGACGTAGACCGTCAGGTACTTGGCCGCCTCGCCGGCCCAGCCGTGGTGGCGGCTTTGGAAGGTCCAGCGCCGGTTGAGGATGAAACTGCTCGTGACGGCGATGCTGAAGGAGAGGATGTTGGCCAGCAGATAATGGATGCCCAGCAACGAGGTGAAGATGCTGAAGAGCGCGTAATCGATAAAGGTGTTCAAGGCGCCGACCAGGCCGAATTTGAGGAACTGTTTGACCAGCGGACGCTCGGCAATCAGCGGATGGTGGCCGACGGCGGAGATGAAGCTCCGCGGGCTTCGACCTACGGTAGGTTCTTGGGGCGGAGCCGCGTAGAAGCGAAGCGCTTTACGCGGCGGAGCGCCCGACAGAGACGGGTCAGGCTTTGCCTGAGAATCCGCCGAAGCCCCGAGCAAAGTCGAGGGGCGAAGGTGGATAATGCGGCGCATGGTTAGAGCCGGCTTAACGAGTTGGCGGCGGTCGAGGGCACGGTCAGGCGCTGGAGCAGTTTCCCGGCGGCCGTCCAGCGCTGAATGGTCATCGGGCCGCTCCGCGGCGCGGTCAGGAGTTCAACCAATCCGTCGCCGTCCAGGTCGATGGCTTGGAGGTCAAGACTTCCGGCCCCGGTCAGGCCCTTGATTTTCCACGACCGGAGTTCAACGCCGGTGGCGGACAGCACTAGGATCTTGGCTAATTTAATCGCCACGTTCGGCGTGGCCATGATTTCCGCCCGGCCGTCACCGTCGGTATCGCCGGCCGTCACCGACCAGCCTTGCTTGAAGGTCGGTCCGCGCGGCGTGAAGGTGGCGGTTCGTTGCCGCCGCGCGTCGTAGACGCGGATGTCCGCCCCGGCCGTTTGAGCCGCGATCAGCTCATCGTTTCCGTCGCCGTCCAGGTCGCCGGCGGCGATATCCAGGCCGCGACGGTAGGCGCCGTAGACGAGATTGCGCCCGGTCAGCTTGCCGGCGGTAGTGTACCAGGCCAGGCTGGCGCCGTTGGTGGCCGTGGCGGCTACGAACCGCGACGTCCCGTCGGCCAGTTGCAGGACGGCGGTATTGATGGTGCCGTTGAACTTAGCTCCGAACGGCTGGACTGAACCCAACCGCCGGCCGCTGGTGTCGGTGATGGTGACGGTCGGGCCTTGCGGTTGCGCCGTCACCAGCAACCGATTGCTCTGGTCGGTCGCCAGCACGCCGCCAGCCACCGTAAACGACGGCGCGGCAATGCGCGGTTGCAAGACGCGCACCGGTTTCGCGGCCGACCCGTAGAGGGTGATGGTGGTGCCGGTGCTGGCCACGATCAGCGGCGGACGATAGCGGTAGGTAAAGGTCGATGGCGCGGACGTCCGGCTGACTGCGTCGACCGTCGCGACCACCAGGTTATAGACGCCGGCCGATGACAGCTTCGGCTGGTAGGTGGTGGCTGTTTGTCGGCTTTGTTTGACCACGGTTGAGCCGCGGCGCCAGGTGACGTTGTAGACCGCGCCGACCGGACCCGACCAGGTGAAGACCGGGTTGATGTACGGCGCCGGCCGCTGGGATACTAATGGCAATCGCGCGGTGGCGCTGGCCGTGCCGCTGATGGCGCTCGGCGGAGACGGGACGGTATTTTGGCAACCGGCGGCGTTCAGGGCGGCGGCGGCATCGATCAGGCCGTAGCCGGACTGATCATCGCGACCGGCGGGGCTGAGATCTTGGGCGGTGGATGTCAGGATGGTCCGCACACTGCCCGCCACCGCCCCGCACGACTCCAGCAGGGCCGCCACGCCGCTGACGTGAGCCGCGGCCTGAGACGTCCCGACATAGAACATCGTGTTGAACGATGCACAGGCGGCATCAACGCAGGTTTGGGACGGAATTCCGTCCGGCTGTCCGTCGGCGTTTTGATCGAGGGAAATATTGCCGCCCGGCGCGACCAGGTCGAGCGTCGAGCCGTAATTGCTGTACGGGGCGCGGGTCAGGTCAACTTGCACGGCGCCGACGCCAATGACCTCGGAGTAACGGGCCGGGTAGGTCACCGCGCCGGCCCCGCTGTTACCCGCCGCTCCGACCACCACCACGCCTTGCTGGACCGCCGTTTGAATGGCTTGGTGAAAAATCGGGTCGTCCTGGTCGCCGCCGAGACTGAGGTTGATGATATTGGCTCCGTGTTTGACCGCGTAGTTGACGGCGGCCGTCAAGGTCGCGGTGGAGCCGTCGCCGTTGTCATCAAGCACCTTGAGGGGCATGATCGTCACGTTGGCGGCGATGCCGGCCGTGGCCACCGCGTTATTCGTGGTCGCGGTGATGATGCTGGAAATGTGCGTCCCGTGGCCGTTATCGTCGGCCGGCGCAGCGTCATTGCTAACAAAGTTCCAGCCGTGGACATCATCGACGTATCCATTGCCGTCGTTATCAATTCCGTCGCCGGCAATTTCTCCCGGATTTGTCCAGACGGCGCCGGAGGCGATGTCCGGAACGGATTTGGCGCCGCCGACGAGAGTCGAGGCCAAACCGGTATCAAGCACCGCCACCACAATGTGCGGGTCCCCGCCGTAGAGCGGCGGGGTTTGGTCGGCGTCCCAGGCGGCGGGAACATGGATGACGTTCAGATTCCATTGCAACGGAAACTGGGGATCATTCGGCGTGAACAAGGCCCGATAGATGACGTTCGGCTGGAGGGTCCGTCGTTCCGGGATAGTGAGCGTCCCGCCTTCGGCCGGCGACGTCAGGCGGCGTAACTGCGACAGGCCGGCGATCGCCGTACCCGGCGGCGGCGTCAGATTCGACCCGGGGGAACGCTGAACGCGATAGAGGAGATCAATCTCTTGCGCCCCTGCCGGTTGACCGGCGAGTCCCAGGCCGATGACCGCCACCGCGATCAGCCACCCCCGCGTCATGTCCCCGACGATCCAAGTTTCACGCGGACGGTTTTTTCCTGGTCTTGACGACGATACGTCACCTTAACTTCATCACCGGGACGGTGGGTGGCCAGGGTTTTGAAGAGCGTCTCGGCGGGCGGTTGGCCGTCGATGGTCAGCAGGATGTCGCCGGACTGCATTCCGGCCCGATCGGCCGGACCTTTGGGGGTGACGGCCGTTTGACCCTCATCCGCGCCGACTAAAAAACCGGCCGCGGTCGGATCTCCGGAGACCGTGGCCATCGATCGGTTGATGGCCCGCACGCCGAACACCGGCCGGGTCGCGGCGCCGGTTTGGACGATCTGCTTCAAGACGCTCTCCAGGGCCTCGACCGACCAGACCCGACTGTCGCTCCCCAGCAGTCCGACCATCCGTCCGTCGCCGTCGACGATGGCCGAGCCGATGGGCAGGGCCACGGGCGCGTCCAGCGACCAGGTCGTTTCTTGGCGATCGCTTGACAACCAGCGCGGGGCGGTCGCCCGACCGAGTTGGCGCGGGAAGGCCGCCTCCGCCGTGACCGCCCAGACGCGGACGCCGGGTTTCAGACTGCCGGCCGGGGCCAGCGCCAGCGGCTGATTGCTCAAATCGGTTGACCTCAAAAAAATGAACGGCGTGGCCGGGTCGTTGACGGTCGCGGTCACCGCTTGCGACTGGCCGACGCGAGGGACGATGACCAGGCTTTTGACGTCCGCCGGCCAGGCGCCGCTGATTGTCAACAGCCAGCCGCTACTGCTTAGCGGCCAGGCGTATCCCGCGGCGTCGCCGGGCAGATAGACGCCGCGCTCGCCAAGATTACGGCTGACAGCGTAGGCCGAATCGGTGACGGTCTGCACCGCCACTGGCACCGTGGCCAGGTCTTTGTCCCGCGCCGATTGGACCACGGTGGTCGTGGTGGTCGAGGTAAACGGCACGAAGCGGGCGACCCGGGCGGTCGGGAAGCGATGGACGTACCAGCCCAGGGCAACAATGACGACGACGTTAACCACCAGCCCGACCAGAACCATGACCGCGATGATTCTGGCCCATGGCGTACGCGGCGGCTGTTGAAGTTGGCCGCTCTGCCAGACCGTCGCCACGGTATCATGGGGCGCGTTGGCGGCCGGTGAGGTTGGCGCGATTCGTGCTTTCATCACCTTTAGATCCAACGAGCGGTGGCCAGGGTGAGCAGGATGACCACCGAACCAACTAGCAGGTATCGCCGCGACCGTCCGGCTTCCCAGTGCCCGGCCCACAAGTGACGACTGGCTTGAATGACTAAGGCGTTGACGGTGGCGGCCAGGACGCTACCGACGATGATGCTCGTCGGCAACCACCAGGTGACCAGCCAAAGTTCCGCCCCGAACCAGACCATGGCCAGCAAGCCCCAGCGGCAAGGTCGCAGGTTGAGCCCTGATTCAAGCCAGACCAGCAGGGCCGCGGCTCCGGTCATCGCCCCGGCGCCCATGACCAGCCAGGTCAGCTGAATATTCAAGTAGATGCTGGCACTCAGCAGGCTGTACCAGCCGAACCAAATCAAGACCGCGGTGGTCAAGGCCATGGTGCGGCCGCGTCGACTGTCATGCGGACGCTGGCGCTGGCGGCCGGTCAGCCATAGTAACCCGACGCTGACCAGGGCAACGGTATGTTGCGGCCAAGGACCGGAGACGAAACTAAATACGGCGATCGTCGTCACCACGATCAAGCCGGTGGCCAGGCTGGCCACGTTCGTCGAGCTTCGGCGCCGCCACCGCCAGGCCGACTGCCCGATCAGCCACAAGGCCAGGACACCGACGATCATCAGTCCGATCCGATGATAACGAATGGCCATCTCCAACCCGGCCAACCACGCCGCGACCTCAAAGTACAGCGTCCCGGGGATGCCTGAGGGTCGATGAGCTGGCGATGCGGGGACCACTTCCATGCTCATTTGATGCTACCAAAAAACTGCCGTCCTGACAACCGTCATGGCGTCAATTGATCGGGGGACCAGTCGAGCCGCGAGCGTTGAGCTCCCGTAGCAGTGAACACCTGGTGAGGATGTTGTCGTCACTGCTAGTGAGTTCCGGCCTTCGAGGTTTCTGGCCCGGGCCCTGATCCTCCGGTCAATGAACGCGCGGTCGGGTATACACGAAACGGCCTGGCCCGCAAATGCGGCAGGCAAGTGTCGAAAGTGAACTATGTCTTCACCGTACGTCCAGGTTACACGACTGTCAAGTCTCCAGTTGTGCACAGGCGATGTTTTTTTACGACGTCAACTCGTTGATCGAAAATCGGTTGCTGTGCCTATGCTATCATAGTTATCATATTTGCGTCGCACAATACTTTTGTTATCCACATTCCTAATTTTTTCTTTAGATGGCAATAATTACAATGTCGAGCCCGCCGTAGACCAGCCCCACTTTGGTCGGTTTAATTTTTTTGGCAAAGTAAATGTCCAGTCGCAGTAACGTCATAAAGAAGATTAACTGCTTTATTGCCAAAGTGGCGCTGGTCGCAAGTGGAATATGTCGGTTCAAAATAATTTCCGGATACCAAAACCAGCCCGATTAAGAGCTGGTCGTGGTTTAAATCCTTAGTAGCGGCGCGGGGCGTCGCCGAACGCTTTGCGTTGCGGCTTGTGCTCGCGGCAGTACACCGGACGCTGGGGGGTCCCGTCGGGATTCATGGCCGGTTGGAACGGGAGCTCGGTGATGGCCGTGCCGCAGGTGGCACAGGTCAAATTCAGCGAGGTCACGTCGATCATCGGCCGGGGACCGCCTTGGTTGTAATCCATGGTGGGCTTGTCGTGATTGTTAGTGAGCGTGGGTCGACTTCGAAAGCCCGTTCAGCGTCTGCGCCGGCGATGCCGGCGATCTGCGTGCGTAGCTTCTTTTCCCATCTTGGGCAAGGGTAGCAGAGGATGAGATATTTGTCAACCCCAATCCCCCCAGACTGCCGATACTAAATACAGCCTATGCTTTTTAGCAACGCTGATCCCGCATCACTCCCCTTCGACTCACTCCGTTCGCTCAGGGTCGGATGCGGGATGGCCCTACAACGACTCAAATGAGTCAATATTGTAACCGTTTCTATTGTTTTTACCTTAACAGTATTCTACAATATGGTCATGTTCATCGGCGTTGTCGGGTGCATGGGGGTGGGGAAGTCGCGTTTAACGGAGGCGTTGGCCGGCCATTTGGGCTATCGGGCCTATTTTGAGCCGGTTAAGGAGAACCCCTACCTCGACGACTTTTACGCCGATGCCAAACGCTGGTCATTCGAAATGCAGATCTACATGCTGACCAGCCGTTTCCGGCAACACCTCGAAGTCCAAGCACTGACCACCAAAGACATCGGCGTGGTGCAAGACCAGATCATCTACGGCGACGTTTTATACGCCGAGCTGACCCACCAGTTCGGCTTCATGGACGATCGTGACTTCGCCAACTACAAAAACCATTTCGCCACGCTCCGACCCCTGCTCCAACTCCCCGATGTGATCATCAACCTCGAAACGTCAATCGACACCGTCTACGACCGGATTCATAACCGCGGCCGAGTGAGCGAGAAAAAAATCAGCCGCGAGTATCTGGCGGGGCTGACCAAGCTCTTCGCCGACTGGACCGCCTCGGTGGGAGACAAAACCAAAGTCATCCACCTCGATTGGACGACCTTCCAGCCGGTCGAGCAGGTGGTGAAAGAGATTGAACAGCAGTTGGAAGTTCAGTTGCCGTTGCCGGTAGCGGTACCGGCGAACGCTTGACCCCCCTTCGTCCCCTCCTTATCTAAGGAGGGGTGCCGAGCGGATGAGCGAGGCGGGGTGGTCAGAGATACCGGGTCAAGCCTTCGCCAGCTGTGCCTTCAGGTAATTTATAGTCGGAATGTCGGCTGGATTTACTTTCCGCGCCGCCGCCAAGTACCAACTGACGTATCCGCCGAAAGCCAGGAGGTCAACGGCTTTTTCCAGTGACGTTGTGCCGCGCGGTTTGTAGGTCGAAACTTTCGCCCCGAATTGTTTCAGAATTTTTGTTGTCAGTACGAATCGTTTTTGCGTTCGCACATTGTAGGTCGTGTCAAGAATCATCAAGGCGTGAATCTGCTTGGTGACCGCGCGATGGCGCAACCCTTCAAGCAAATGGTGGTTCAAGTCGGGCAAAAGTTTCCAATCGGCGTAGGTTTTAGCGTTTTCATGGAGCTGGTTGGCAAAGGTGTGGAGATTACCGCTGGTCCATTCGGCGCCGATCAGTAATGGGATGCTGTTCGGCCAGGAAGCGGCTAGCTGTTTGGCCGGATTATTTATTATCGGTTTCTTTGCGCCGTACTGTTTGGTTGCTTCCCAGGCGACGGTCGACAGGCGCTGAATATCCGCTTCGCTTATTTTCAATAACCCCAGCTTGCGCCAGCACGCCAGCATGGCCATCATCCCGTAGGCCACCCCGAGCCGGGGTTGGCCGGAGGGATTTTCAGTAGCCCGGTACAGGTACAATGGTAACCGCCGGCGTTTGGCCTGGGCGGCTAATCGGCCGCCGCTGGTGACTGCTACGATTTTTGCCTGGCGCCGCACCGCGGCCGGTAGCGTAGCCAGCGTTTCTTCCGTTGTTCCCGAGTAACTCGAACAAACGACCAATGTGCGGCGATCAACCCAGGCTGGTAATCGGTAGTCGGCAACGATCGTGACCGGTAATTTAAGTTGGTCGGCTAAAGCGGCGCGGAGGATGTCCGCCCCGAGATGCGATCCGCCCATGCCGCAGACGGCGACGTTATCGATTCGACGATATGATTCGGGTATCTGCACCCGCCGCGCTTGGCGCCAGCCATCTCGGAGCTGATCGGCCAGCCGGTCGAGTGAAGCCCCGACCTGTCCGCGGTCGCGAGTGAGAATCGACGATTGATCGATAGTCCGCAACGTCATCGGGTTATGGCCTGGTTTTTGGCCTTCCGCGGCGGGTACTTCTTGTGCGGGTGCAGTTGGTGATGGTCGAGGCGAAGCCACACCAGCCACAAGCCAAGCGCGATAAGCGCGGGCGTGATGAACGTCAGCCAGCTGAAACCGGCGAAGGCCTGATCGCGCCACCAGCGAATCGGCAACTGCCAGGCGTCCGGCCACTGGGCCACCGCCGATCCGCGGTCAAGCAAGAAGCGGTATTGACCGCCGGCGCTACCGGCGTTATAAACGGCAAAGATGTAAGTCCCGGCGGTCGGCCAGACCGGTTGGGCTTCCAGGCGGACCGTATACAGCGTTTGGGTAAAGACGTCAAAGACGACCCGCGGCGCGGTCATCGGGTAGACCAAGGCGATAGTTTCGGGGGGTTGTTCGACGGGCAGGATCGGCCCGACAGTTGTGTCGTGCGGTCGGAAAAGAACGACTTGCGGCGCGAATTTGGCCGCGGCCGAGCGGGAAATGCTGATTTGGATCCGCACCCGGCGCGGTTGATCGACGGTCAGCCGATAGTAGACAGCATCGCCGGTGGCCCGGAGCGTGCGGTAGTCGGTAAACTGCCGGGCGTTGACATTGATCGTGACCGGCTGTTGCCAGGAATCGCCGGTGCCGGCCGCAGTTGTCGGACGAGATCCGATCACCGTCAGGCCGACGATCGCGATGGCTAGGAGGATTCTCCCGATCAAGCGCAAGCGCATCATGACCGTATTGTATACCAACTGACCCCAGCCCGTCTACGTCGCGGTCGGGCGGGTCAGTAACCGCTGTTCTGCCTCGTTGAGCCCCGGCCCCAGCCACCGACTTCCCTCGCACCGCCGGGTCAGGTACGTGCCGTCGCTTTGCCGGCGGAGGTAGAGGAGATAGGGCGGCTGGTCACTGGCGAAATGAAAATCGCTCGGCCGCATCATCGGGCCGGACCGGATGACCCGGTCGTCAAGCGCATGGATGGTCACTGTCGGCATCGAGATCGCGCCTTGGTACACCTCAATCGGATTGATGATCACCTCCGCCCCGCCCGGCCCGCCGGGGATAACCATCGCCACCCGGCCGGAGAGAATAACATCCGCCTGATTGATCCGCTCGGCGACGGTAGTTGGGCATGGTCGGACAGTATCGGTCGCCACTGGTTCAACTTGACCGCGCGGCCACCGCCCAGCCGCCACCCAGACCACAACCGCGCCGTAAAGAAGCAACGGCATGACCCAACGGCGGTAGTATCGGCTATCAGCGGCCATATCGTTTGGCAAGTCTGGCCAGTCGATCAGCCGACCGAGCGGTCAGTTGCCGTTCACTAAGACGCCAGGACCAGTTGCCTCGCTGACGGCCGGGCCGGTTGAGGCGCGCGCTCGAGCCGAGCCGAAGAATGTCTTGAATGGGCATTACCACCAGCCGAGCGGAAGTTTTGGCGGCCGCCTCGAGGCATTGCCAAGCCACGTCCCGAATTGGCCCGAGGTATAACCGGAGGTTTCGCCGTTCGTACTTTTTGGCCTCCTCGCGCCACCCGCCGACGGTGGTGTTGGTATCATGGTTGGCCGTGTAGTAGACGACGTCTTCGGTCACCGCCTGCGGATGGTGCGGATTGTCCGGCAAGCCGTTCCAGCCGAAGAGCATGACCCGAATGGTCGGCAGATGGAAAGCCCGCCGCAGGGCATCCGCCCCGGTTTCTTCCGACCCCAGGTCCTCGGCAATTAGGTTGAGTTGCGGACGGCGGCGCTTGACCGCCCGCAGTAACGCCTGGCCGGGACTTGGCACCCAGCGGCCCCGCCGAGCGGTGGCGGCGCGGGCCGGAATCTGCCAGGTATGGACCAGGCCGCGGAAGTGATCGACCCGAATGACGTCGCAACGATCATCGAGCAGTCGGAAGCGTTCGACCCACCAGCGGAATCCGGTCCGGCGATGGGCGGGCCAATTGTAGAGCGGATTTCCCCAGCGCTGGCCGTGGCGGGCGAAAGAGTCGGGTGGCACCCCGGCCACTACCGACGGCTGACCATGGCGGTCGAGGCGGAACAGTTCCGGATGCGCCCAGACATCAACGCTATCGGCGCGAACAAAGAACGGCAGATCGCCGATGATGATAATCTGTCGCTGATGCACGTACCGCCGGAGCGCCTGCCATTGTTCCGCCCATAGCCACTGAGCGTAAGCATGGAAGTCAATCTGCCGGCGCAGGTGCCGGTCGAGGTACAGCCGGGCGGTACGCGGGTGGCGCCACTTCGACTCCCATGTCCACCACGACTGTTGGTCATGGCGGTCCTTCAAGGCTTGAAAAAGGGTAAAGTTCTCCAGCCATCGCCCCTGGGCTCGTCGGAAACGGGCGAATGCCGTTTGTTGCGCCAATGAACCGCGGCGGAGAAAAAAACGGTATGAGGCGCGGACCAGCGTCCACTTGGTCCGGAATACGCGCCGATATGAAACCGAGCGTTTGGCCATGTGCCGCTCCGGCCGCTGGACCGGCAATAACTTTTGGCGACGCAGTAGCTCCGGACTGATGAATAGCCAGTTTCCGGCCTCGCTGGACGGCGAGGCGTACGGCGAGCCGGTGCTATCGGGAATACCGAAGGGTAGAATCTGCCAGGCCCGTTGTCCCGCGCGGTGCAACCAATCGACAAAATGATAGGCGGCCGGCCCGAGATCGCCGATGCCGTCGGGCCCGGGTAGAGCGGAAATCGGCAACAGCACGCCGCTCCGGCGTTGTAATCCTGGCCTCCGACGATTCGACATGCGTTTAGAACTGCTTGACCGTCTCGACGTACAGGCAAAATGGACACTCTGGCGCCGGCGCCGGCAATGACCCGTCAAGAATATCAATCGCTTTCAGCACGTCCGGTTTGACCCGGGCGGGGTTCGTGTGGAGCGTTTTGACGGTGATTTGCATCGGAAACCCTTCGTGTAACTTCTGCCCTTCGGACGGATAAAAATATATCAAATAGCCGATGCCGCTGGGCGGTTTACGGTTCTGCTCAAGCAGGAAAGCGTAGCTGTCCAGTTGGAATTGGTAGGCCGGAATCAGTTCCCGCGTGGTCGGGTCGGAGGAAGCGGTTTTATGGTCGACCGGGGTGTACCTCCCGTCACTCTGCACCACGCATTCATCAAGTTTCCCCAGATAGCCGTACTGATCATTGATGGCGGCGAAATATTTTTCTTGAAACGGCGACTCCAGCCGACCGTCAATCTGACCGGCCACCAACGGCGGCAGGTCGGGCGTGCCGCGATAGAGATCGAAGTAGCGCTTGATGACGCTGTCGAAACGATTGGCCAATCGCGAAACGATGCCTTCCGGCCGGTAGATTTTCCGATTGATTTGCATCCAAAAACACCGCGGACAGCGCCGCGACGTTTCAATCGCTGTGGCTGAGAGCCAGCGCTTTTTTCCTGGTGCGGGTGGGATCGGCTGAGGAACGATATGCTTCGTACCAGTACTGACTTTAGTCCGTCGCACGGACATTTTTTTTCCAACCTTGCCCCGCGTCGAAAACAAACTTCCCTGCTCACTGACTGACGATCGTGATCGCGGTGTCATAGCGAGCAGTATACCACGAACGTCAGGACTCTAGGAAGCGCACCGCCGGCCCTTAGTTCAGTGCCGATTCCACCGGCAAGTCGTGATGACTATGGACAGGATTCGGTTCATCAAAGGTCGGTCGGTAGTATTGGAGGTCGACATTGTGCTGGCCGAGGATCTCCTTGATGCCGTCCCGCAGTTGGCGCAGTGCGGCGTGGCGGCATATGGCTGGCAGTATACCACGTCACCGCCCTGATAAAAAATCCACCTTCGCTCCTCGACTTTGCTCGGGGTTTCGGTGGATGAGTTCACTGACGCCTGATCAGCGGATTGAACCGGAGCTGGCCCGCCGGTACAGCACCAGGCCGTCGCGAATGACTTGGGCGTAGCGACGGAGTGCGCCGGATGTTTGGAGCCGTCGCCAATCGGCGTTGTTCGGCAGGTTGGCCAGTTCAATCAACAGCGACCGCGGCACCGGATTATACACCAGCCGGGTGCGGCCGCGGAGGCGGTCGCGGTACCGCCGCAGATCGTGCGGTTGACGGAGGATAAACAGGTGCCGTCCTAAGCCGGATCGGCCATTGGCGACCGTCGGTCCGTCTTCGTCAGCGCGGAGCAAACCGGCCTGACTGAAGGCGCTGACCATGCTCACCACTAGGAGCGTATCGTACGGACCGGCCGGATAGATGATCCGCGCCCCGGCCGGACAGCCGCGACCAAGGACGTGGTCGAAGTGCAGCGACAGATACAGCACCGTGGCCGTCGAGTCGCTGGCCAATACCTGTCGGGCCCGGGCGAAACGTTGTTCGAGCCCGGCCCGGCCACCGCGAATCGACGGCTGTCCCCAGGTCATAAAGACGTCGGCTCCGCGGGCCGGAATCGTGTCGCGACCGAAGACGGCCAGCGGCGGCCATTCCGACGGAAGCCGGTGCTGCATGGTCGTCAGTCTAACGGTGGCACCGTCAGCCGTTAACAGCGGCCGCAGTTCGCTGGCCACGCCCCAGGTGAGTTGGGCTTCGGTGATGAGTTGCTGGCCGTACCGCCGTCGCGTTCCATGGTCGTCGTTGCCGTGCCCGGGATCGATGACGACCGTCAAGCCATCAAGACTTCCGGCCTTAGCCGGAGCACAAATAGCCAGAAACAACGCCACAACGAACAACGTCCGCATGCTCATCACCCCTTTTCAGGATGTTGGGAAAGAGCGTTACATCAGATACGCTGACACTACCAGAAGATCACTACGACTGCCAGTGGAGAGTTCGCTTCAGGATTTGTGGACGTGATTGTGGTCGAGCGGATTCGGTTCGTCGAAGACCGGCCGGTAGTACTGGATGTCAATGTTGTGCTGACCGAGAATTTCATGGATGCCGTCGCGAAGATGTCGGGGTATGGTCGTGATGTACCCGCGGATCATGGCGTCCTCGTCGACCTCCGATTTTCCTTGACGGTGCGCATGAAGTTCAGCGCACTCCCGAACATCAGGATCGAGGTACTTGCGATAGGCCGGCGGAGTGTCGGCCAATAATTCCCGTAGCTTGTCTTCCACCTCAGACGCCCAGATGATATGCATGGCTAGCTGGTTAGTTCAATGGTAACGGATTGCACCGTATCACCTACCACAAGCGCTTGGACCACGTCCATGCCGGTCGTAACTTTTCCCATAATTTGATATCGTTGTTCAAGTCCGGCGACGGATTTCATGATAAATATTTGTGAACCGGCAGAATTTGATGCGGCCGTTTTAGCCATCGCCACTACTCCCGGATCATAGGTGCCGGTCACGGTCTCGTCAGGAATGGTATATCCTGGCCCGCCGGTACCCCACAGGTTTTGGCTGACGGTCTCGTCTTTGGTCTGCGGATCGCCCATTTGTACCACCCAGGTTTCAATCCGATGCCAACGGATACCGTTATAAAAACCCTGCTCCGCTAAGTAAACGAAATTGCTGACCGCCAGCGGCGCCTGCGAGGCATCAAGCGTAAAAACAATGGTGCCTTTATTGGTCACCAGGCGGGCTTGCTTATTGAGTATGCGGTCGTCCGGCAGGCGGCCAGGGAAAGAATAGGTAGGCACGGCGGTGGAGGGTTTAGTTGATAAATTAACGTTCGCGTTTTGGTTACTATTCGACGCCGTTGGTTTAAGCTTGAAACCGGTCAGGCCAAGAATAATGGCTGTCACCACGACTAAGACGGCGATACCACCGATGACTGTCGGACTGTTGATGGGGTTGGCCATCTGACTGAACGATTAGTTAGTAGTGAATGACGATATTATCTCCGAGACTAATTCCTCCGCGACCGCGGGCGCAATCGCCAGGACGTAGTAGGTGAATGGCGTGACGGCGCCGTTTTGGATTTCATAGACGTGACGTTCCTGATTCCACCAGGTCGGAAGGGCGACATCCGGTTTCGCCTCGGAAACAGGTACGATGTAGGTTTGGGCCGGTTCATTGTTGAAGGTGATCGTGCGGTCGACTTCGCCGCTCACCCGGTCGGGGCGACGGAAGGCCGCGCCGGTGTAATACTGAACGAATATTTTCGATCTTGCCAGGGTTGAACCGTCACTTGAGTTAGCCGCGTCGTAGATATTAATCGCGGTCGGTCCGGCCAGGTATTCCACTCTCCATTTGGCGGGGATCTTCATGGTGAACTCAAAGGCCGGATCCCGTTCGGGTAAATCGACGGTCGAAAAAGTCGTCATCGGCACCGTCGTGTTTGTATTTAAATTTGCCGCTGTGTTCGATGTTGTTGTGTTCGCGGGAACAGTCGGAGCGACTGTTTTTTTCGTCGGCCAGGCGATCCAGATTATCAGACCAGCCATGACCACGCCAACTAAGATATATGGATACTTCTGCTTCATGGGTAGAGTATAGCGAATATCGCCGGAAAAGAGAACGGCCCCGGCCATCGACTTGACATACTCTGGCAATAAGGAGAAGATGCGCCCGTCTGTTGCGTTGTCCTCGCTCCTTTCCCACCTTTCTGCTGTTAATAGCATCATCTCTCGTACTACAGGAGGCACGATGGATCTCCGTACCCTCAACGAACCGGAACGTTTCAGCGTCATCAACGGCATGGTCAACCGCCAGAAAGCCCTCTGGACCCTGTGCCTGATCTGTCTGATCCTGTTCCTCGGCCTGGGGCTGTGGAACTGGAACATCGAGCGGAGGGCCTCCCGGGACCGCTTGGCCGCTACCGCTGTCACCGCCAACCACCAGGCGTCCATCGTCGGTCTGCGCCTCGCGGTGCGGAACACCATCGACAGGACGGACCGTCAACAGCGGACTATCGATTCGCTGAACACTGATCTCCGCACCGCGCGTTCCTTCGCCGCCGTACAGGTGCGGGCGATCCAAACGCTAGCCACGCGACTGGACCGGACCAATCGCGATCTTGATGAGGTCATTGCCTCCGACCAGGACAACGTCGAGTGGCTGAACGAGCAGGACCTGGAGCTGACCGTCTTTCGACCGTTGCCCGCTCAGTTCGATTCGCTTCGTCGGGCGACCGTCGTGGCCGACAGCACCCTGAACGCCCGGCAGAGAATCCTCGAGACGCGGCTGAAGGTTCTGCTCGAACCGAAGCACCGCCATCGCTGGTGGCTGTGGTAAACACCTCCACCGCTCATCCCAAGCGGTGGTTTTTTCTATTCGGCCGCTTTCTTCTCGCGTTTGCGTGCTAAGGCATCGAGAACGCGCTTGCGGATACGAATAGATTTCGGCGTCACTTCGACATATTCATCCGGTCCGATGTATTCGAGGGCCAGTTCCAGCGACATCTCTTTCGGCGGCGTGAGCAGGATCGCCGCATCGGATGCCTTCGAACGCATGTTCGACAGCTTCTTCTCCTTGCAGACGTTGATTTCCATGTCCTCATCGCGGGAACATTGGCCGACCACCATCCCGGCATAAACCTCGACGCCCGGACCGATGAATAACGTACCGCGTTCCTGGGCGGTATCGAGCGCGTAGCCGGTGCTCATCCCCTGTTCGAAGGCGATCAGCGATCCGTGACTGTTCGCGTTGAGCAGGTCCGGCTGAAACGGCTCGTATTTATTGAACAGGTGGTTGACGACGGCTTGGCCGCGGCACTTGGTCATCAGCGCCGACTTCAATCCAATCACGCCGCGGGTGGGCATATCATACTCGATCTGTATTTCGCCGTGGCGGCCGGTGTCGAGTGACAACATGGCTCCCTTTCGCGCGCCGCACACTTCAATCACGACGCCTTGGTACTCGGCCGGAACATCGATGGTCACCAGTTCATACGGTTCCATTTTATGGCCGTCTTTGGCATGCATGATGACCTGCGGTTGCGACACTTGTAACTCGAATCCTTCGCGGCGCATCTGCTCGATCAGGACCGCCAAGTGAAGTTCACCGCGGCCGGACACCAGGAAACTGTTGGCGTTGTCGGTCGGCTCGACGCGGAGCGCGACATTGGTTTCCAGCTCTTTCATCAGCCGCGCTTGAATCTGCCGCGAAGTGACCAATTTTCCTTCGCGCCCGGCGAACGGCGAGGTGCTGACGCCGAAGGTCATCTGGACGGTCGGCTGGTCGACTTCGATCGGAGGCAGGGCGACGGGGCGGTCCGCGTCCGCAATCGTCTCGCCGATAGCGATCGTCGGAATACCGGCCACGGCCACGATTTCACCGGCGTCGGCCGATTCGACCGCGACCTGTTTCAAGCCCTGATAGACCATGATGTCCGTGACTTTACTTTTGACCACCGCGCCGTCAACTTTGATTTCGGCCACCGCTTGGTTCTTCGTAATTTTCCCGGCCGAGATTTTGCCGATGCCCATTTTACCTTTGTAGTCGTCGTTCATCAGCGCCAGCACCAGCAGTTGTAGCGGCTGGGCAGTGTTGACGGCTGGGGCTGGAACTTTAGCGATGATGGTGGCGAACAGCGGTTGCAAATCGGTGCCCGGTCGGGCCAGGTTAAGGGTGGCGGTGCCGGCCACGGCGTTAGTGTAGACGATCGTGAAGTCGTGCTGGGCGTGAGTAGCGTTCAGGTGCGAAAAAAGGTCGAAGGTTTTGTTGACGGTTTCATCCGGGTCAGCGTCGGGTTTATCGATTTTGTTGACTACCACGATCGCATTCAGGCCGAGCTCCAGCGCTTTGCGCAACACGAATTTCGTTTGCGGCATCGGTCCCTCTTTCGCGTCGACCAGCAACAACACGCCGTCGGCCATCCGCAAAGTTCGTTCTACTTCGCCGCCGAAATCAGCGTGGCCAGGCGTATCAACGATATTAATCTTCACGCCGTTATAAAGCACGCTGGCGTTTTTCGCCTTGATGGTAATCCCCCGCTCCCGTTCCTGGTCCATCGAATCTAAAATCCGCTCGCCCATTTGATCTAAATTTCGAGCGGAATGTGTTTGCTTCAACATCGCGTCGACCAAAGTGGTCTTACCGTGATCGACGTGAGCAATGATGGCGATATTTCTGATGTCAGTTCGTCTATCAATCATAGCGACAGGAAATGCTTGCCCCCTCCTGCCCGAGGTCGCCGACGCGCCAAAGCCGCTTTGGCGACGGCGCGAGGGGTTAGGGGGTGGTGGGAGGCGATGTTTCGAATATCTGTTCGGCGGTCCATAGCAGTTGAAAAAAGCGCCACGGGCGCGAGACAACACTATAATGATTGCGCGCCGGCGTCAAGTGTTCGCATAAAAATCCCCTGGTCCTAGACCAGGGGTGATTCGACGCTCAGGCTGTCGACTTCGTCACTGAAAACTTCCTCCCAACTGTCCATGGCCTTCTCCACCAAGCGGTACCCGCGGCGGTTGTGGCGACGGAGCGTATCGTGCTCCAGCTCGAAGAAGATGGTCGCCGCTTCGTCGCGCATCCACTTCACCATGTCGTCCGTCACCGGCAGGTTACGATAGCGGGAACCGTGGAGGCGCTTGAGGCGCATCAGCAGGGCCGCGACCGCGGTCCACAGCACCTCTTGCTCCGGCGTCAAATCTGGGCGTTTCCTTAAGCGGCTACCTGCTGACTCCTGGTTGACGCGACCGACCCCGAACTGCCGGACGAGACTGATAAAGAACTGTCGCACCAGCATGGTCTACCTCCCTGTCTCCAGGCCATGGGGTTTGAGGAACAGCCGTATCGTACTCCACCGCGAAAAAATGTCAACCCAGCACCACTTTGGCTTATCCGTAGGTTTTTTTACCCGAGTTCATCTGCCATGAAAATCAATTGGGCGGAAAACATGCATTTTATCCAAAGTGGTGCTGGGTCAACATCTTATTGTCGAGCAAGGCCGGCCGCGCTTGACGAGAACAAAAAAGTTGCCTGGTCGGTATTTTCAAGTCGAAACATTTTTTGGCTCCGGGACCTGGACTCGAACCAAGATTACCAGGTTCAGAGCCTGGCGTCCTACCATTAGACGATCCCGGAATGCAGACCGAGTATAAACAATCCGAGTCTTAGCGTCAACGCGCTAGGCCTCTCCGAAACTCGACACCACCTGCTCCCATAAATCCCCTGGTGGCGGTGCCGGCGCGGTGGCCGTCGGGTTCGGTGTGGCTTTGATCGCGGTCGGAATTGGCGCCGGCGTAGCGGTGGTCATGACGCTCAGCCGGACCGGTCGGCCGAGGGCACGCTGAAGCGCCGCAATCAACGGTTGGCTGTACTTCGGATCGCTCAAGCGATCGGCATGGAGTTTGAACGGCACGTGTAAAATCACTTCTTCGTCATTCAGGTCGCCGATCGAAGCGTGCTGGACGCTCAGGCCCAGACTGGGGTGGGTGTGACCAATAGTCCGTTGAATTGCCTGCCAGGCCTGGCGGACGGCTTGGAGCGTTAATTGCGAGCCGGCAGATTTTCTTTTGACGGTCGGCGATGACGGCGTCGGCGGTGATGGGGGGCGGCCAGGCGCGATGGGCGGCGGCGTCGGAGGCGGCGAGGCCTCGCGTCCGGCCGTCGCCATGGAGGCGGTGATGGTGATGATCGCCAATTCGACCGGCAACTCGGCCATGACCGACCGGCTGAGCCGCCGCTCGGCGGTTAACCATACTTCGATCATCTGGTTGAGCTCGGCCACGGTGGCTGTTTGCGCTAAGTCGATCAGCCGCTGGACGTCGGTCCGGTCGAAATCGGCGGCCACCTGCTGGATCAGGCTTGGATCGACCGCACTGAGCAACAGGGCGCGGGTGGTCATCACCAGCTCATGAACGAGATTCGGGATATCGCCGCCCTCGTCGCAGAACTGGTGGAAGCGGTTAAGCGCGTCAACCGTTCGACGCTGAAGGCACTCCTCGAGCAGATTGAGAATCAGTTGTTGATCGGATCGCGGCAGAACGAGATCGGCGATGTCATTGGTAATCCGCTGATCGGCGAAAGAAAATAGTTGGCCTAACATAGTCTCGGCGTCGCGCACTGATCCTCCGGCCCGGCGTGCAATCCGCCGCGCCACATCGTCGTCAAGCCGGCGGTGTTCGGCGGCGGTCAGTTTCTGCAGGCGGGCGATGATGTCTTCGACGACGATTTTCTTGAAGTCAAACCGCTGGGTCCGCGAGACGATCGTTTCCGGGATGCGGTGGACTTCAGTGGTGGCCAGAATAAACATGGCGTGAGCCGGCGGTTCTTCCAGGAGCTTTAACAGGGCGTTGAACGCCGAGGTCGACAGCATGTGGACCTCGTCAATGATAAAGACCTTCCGCTTGGCCATGGCCGGGATACTGTGAGCGCTGTGAATGATGTTTTCACGGACATGGTCGACGCCGGTGTGCGAAGCGGCGTCGATTTCAACGATGTCGAGGCTACTGTTGGTAAGAATGGCTCGGCAACTGGCGCAGGCGTTGCACGGTTCGCCATTCGCCCGGCGGTCAGTGCAGTTGACGGCCCGGGCCAGGATTCGGGCCAGGGTGGTCTTACCGACGCCGCGCGGGCCGGCGAACAGATAGGCGTGGGCCACCCGATCCTGCTCCAAGGCGTGTTGCAGGGTGATCCGAACGTGTTGCTGGTCAACGACGTCAGCAAAGGTCAGCGGTCGATAGGTGCGGTAGAGCGCCTCGGCCATATCTCGTTAGAAACTTCTTTTAATCAGCGTGGCGGGCATGGGGAAAAGATGTTGTGTCCCACCCAAGTTTCTAACGGGACATAGACTAGTAGTGTACCCGAAGCAAGCGACCGGCCGCAAGATGGCCGGCGCTGTGGAGAACTCGGCTCGCCCCATTAAACCAGTCCTTTGTCCGTTTCGCTCTGCTTGATGATGTTCTCGACCGCGGCCCAGCGCGATTCGCCGCTGGCCGGGACGAGGACCACCACCTCATCCCCCGGTTCGCCTTTGAAATAGGTGATCGACGCCAGCAAGACCTTGAAGTTCCGCCCGTCCGCCACCACGCGGTACTCGCCGGTGATATCGTCGCGGATCAGTTGGCCAATCAGGCGCTGGCGTTCGATCGGTCCGATCTGCTTGTAAATGAACGAACCGTCTCGGGTGATGGTCAGTTTCAACACGTCACCTTCCACCAGTTTCGACTTGGATGCGTAGTTAGCCGGAACGGAGTACTGCTTGCCATCCGGACCGAGCATGTTTTGCCCGTCGAACGCCCCCTCTATGATTTTGGCTCCTTCTTGGTCAATCCCCGTCGGCATGGTCGGCGGTCGCAGCCGGGCCGCCAGCGGCGTGATCTGGATCCCCCGGGTGACGAGCATTTGGCGGATGGTATCTAAAGCACGCTGGGCTGTTTCAAGCAACGGCAACACCTCGGCCGCATCAATGGCCTGGGGTTTCGGCTGATCGGCCGAATCATCGGCGGTCGTTATTGGAAGTTGATCTTGTTCATCCATATGTTTTGGTGTCGCGGCTAGGAATTCGGTTTCTGTTTGTGTAGTCAGCTTAGCACTAGGCCGGTTAACGGTCAAGACCGGCCGTAACCACGCGCGCCAACGGCCATTGTTAAGTGAACACTAAAAGTGTTCAATGACCCACGCGGTACAGATACACGGCCATGGTTTGCGGATCCGGTTTGTCTTTCAACACCGGCGTCCAGTCGCGAATGGAAAAGGCAAAGGACACGACGCGCGTTCCCGGCTTCAACTCTCGCCGCAATTTCGTACCGAGTTTAGCCATCGCCCGCGGCGTTAAAAAACAGACGATCACGTCAGCGGCGGAAAGATCCTGATGAAAAAAATCTTGAAATCGCATGGCGGCCAACGTTCCTTGCTTGGCCCGCCAAATGCGCCATCGACCGACCAAATACGGCATGAGGGATATTTCGAAACCGACGGCCTGAGCTCGATACCGTTGCGCCGCGCTGACCACGAATCGTCCGTCGCCGGCGCCGAGATCGTAAACCAGCTCGCCGGCTTTAACTTCGGCCAAACGCAACATTCGCTCCACATCATGCTGCCTAGTCGGAACATACGGCGCCGCTCGCCAGCCGGCCCAAGCGGCCGATCCGGCGGCCAGCAGGACGACGATCAGCGCCAACAGCCACAGTAGCGCCCCGACCATTACCTTGTCGCTTCGGCTACCGGCGCGGTTGGTACTGTCGCCGCTGACCCGAGCTGCGTCCGCTCCAGAATTTCGGCTTCGACAGTCCGTTGATCTTTTCCGTAGCGCAAGCGAGAGTACTGAACGATGGCCTGGGCGACATCGGGGTGGCCGGGCGGCAACGGGTAAGTTTCGATGTGGAACGGCGGGGCGGCCGTGTTATCGATCAGCAATCGCAAATAGGCGGCGTATTTCTTCTGATTGACCAGGTCGTAAGCGGTGAAGCGCGGCGCAAACTGTTTGGCCAGTATTTCCGCGTCCTCAACCCCGATCCGGAACGCCACCATCGTCCCGACGTTGCCCAGCACTGCGTCGCGAACGCGGGTGTCGGTGGCCTGGAC
>JBBTRH010000002.1:99700-112049 GCA_038065275.1 Patescibacteria group bacterium
GACAGGTTGACCAGCAAGATTTTCTTCTCATCCATAATCTTCCGGAAATTGAAAGCTGATTTCGGCTGGCCGATGATGTTGCGCATCATGGCGTTCTCCACGAATCGCCCGACTTTGGAGATCAAATAGCCGAGCATCTCCGATTTATGAAAGTCGCTGGTCTTGGCCATTTCTTTTTCCCAGAAAGCGCGCACCACCGGATCCTTGACCTTCGTCAGCTTGTACTGCTGGAAAGACTTGTCCGTGAAAATGCGAGGAATGTCGGCGATCGTTCCGGGGTATTCTTCGTCCTCCATTAACGTCAACATGGCGTTGCGCATGTTGTGCTCGAACATCGGACCGATCATCTCCGGCGGGAAGAGTTTCATGAAAATAGCCACCATTTCTTGCGCCGCCGCGTCGCGCTCCGGCGGGGTATGGGCTTCGAGCATGTTCAAGCCCATCGGCCGGGCCAGGTCAGCTGGGTTGAAGATGATCACGTCATGCATCCGCGCCGGCGGAATGCGCTCCAGCACGTCCTTAATCAAATCGCCGTGCGGATCAACGACGCATACCCCCTCGCCGCGGGCGATATCCTGGACCGCCATGTTAGCCATCAGGTACGATTTGCCGACGCCGGTTGTTCCGACCACGTAGACGTGGCGGCGCCGGTCGCCGGGCTTTATTTTAACTACCAGGTCTTGACCGCGATAGACGTTATGCCCGAGGATGATGCCCTCGGTCGGCAAGGCGACCGGCGCCGCAGCCTGCTGGGCGGCCAGCCAGGCGATGTTCGGCGTCTCCATCGTGGAGAGCGGAAAGTGATAAAGACTGTTTACTTCTTCGCTGTTGAGCACCATCATGGTCGAATTAAAATTCCGCCAGATGGTATCCCAAATTACCGACCCAGTTTTACGGACCCTGCCCCGTTTAAAAGAGGCGCCGGATTCAGGAGCATGGAACTGGGTAAAAGCGTTGACGATGTTTTCCAGGTGCACTCGGACGTTACGCTCATTCGGTGAACTTGTAACGATGCGAATATTCGTTTCAAAGCCGGGCTTACCGGCTTTTTCTTCCAGGGACTTGATCAATTCCTGTTCCTGCGGGGTGATGTTCGGCATCCGATTTTGATACTGATCTTGACTCGAGTTTTTGAACGAGGCGCCGAGCACGCCGAGCACGCCGCCGGACGAGGCCCCGCGTTTCTCCTTTCCTTCCTGCATCAACTTGGCTTTGTGCAGGCCCGCTTTTTCCCAACCGCGGCGTTTCGGGCGGATGGAAACTTGGATGACTGCGCCTTCGCCCGGCTGAACCTTGCCGAGCGCCATGGTGATCGCATTGAGCGGATCGCTATCAAGCTTTTTATAGGTCCGGATCGAATACATTGCCGGTTTGGTGAGCTTCAATACCGTGCCTTGGACGAAACTGTTCGGACCGAAAATGTTATAGTCGCCGGTCTCTTCGATCTGGGCCTTCGGGTACTGGGCCAGGATTTGTGATTCGAGAAGCTGGCGCAACGCTCGCGGCGCAACTACGTAAAAGAATATTTGGCCCTGCCTGGCGACAATCTCGAACACGATATGGTCGTGCCGACCGTTCCAAAATTGCCACCACAGCTCTCTCATCTTCGCGCCGCCGGGACGATACGTTATCCCGCCCAGCGTCGTGTAGAGCGTTTCATAGGTGGCCAAAATCTCCCGCCAGTCGCGCTGCGCCTGACCCGGCTCAGCCACTTCCTTGGGCATGCTGACCAGCAAATGGACCCAGGCATGGAGCTGGTCGATTTTGCTGTGCTGATGGAACCACCGGCGGATGATCAAGACCGCCCCGACCAGTAGCGCGACGACGGCCAGGAGTATTCCGAAAGCGATGGAGTTAAACAGCGGCCAGGAAAGTATGGGGTAGTTCATGGCGTTCAATTTCCTTCGCGCGGCGGGTGTTTCAACGCCACGATCGCGTCCGCTTTTATTTTCGCCTGTTGTTCAAGGTAATACGGATTGACCTGCGGGATCAGCCGCAACCAGCGCAACAGCAGAGTGACGATTTTTTTTACTTGGATTTTTGACTGCGCCAGCAGTTTACCGATCGCCGACGCGGTGGCCTCGCCGACTTGTTTAAACTTCTGCCTGGTCGCCGGATCCATCGCTTTATATGCGTCTTCCAGTCCGTCGGCCATGGCGCCTTCGATATTTTTTACCAGTAGGTCAACCGGCTGATGAGTAGCGGCCGACACCGGTGCGACGCTGGGCGGCGGTACGAGATCGACCGGTTTAACGTCTGGCGGTCGCTCCGGTGAAGGCGGTTGTTCCACCTGAAGTTCGCCGCCAATGGTTTTGACTTCCGGGGTCGGCTGGGGTACTTCCGGAATTCGCGATCCAGGTGATGTGGACATGCCGTTATTCTACCACATTTACCCGCCTCCGCAGAAAGTCACGGGCGTTAGCCCGTGAATAAGTGTGGCGGGTATAAGAAAGTGGGGCTTCACGCCCCGGTGTATTTTTGGGCTTGACCCCGTTAGAGGTGGTTATGTTTGTCATGAACGCATGTTTCATTAATACGACAATGACAACTCGGTACTTCTCATTACAGCCACCGTTTTTCTTGCACCAAAGTCCTCACGATTGTTATCCACCTCTAACGGGGTTGACAAAAAGATGAAAGTGTGATACAAAGCCCCGTTACAGAAGCTCCCCGAATCTAGAAGCTGTTGTCAGTTTCCGCCATCTAAACGGCGGAACATACCGAAAAAGGAGGATTAAGATGAACCGCATCGCTCGTTACATCGCGCTGGCCGCGCTCGTCGCGACCACCGTCGGTAGCCTGGCCGGTTGCACTGGCCGGGACAATCTGTTCGCCCCGAAGAAGTTTTTTTACGGGGTGATCAAGAACACCACTCAGTGGCTCCTGTACGTTCCCAACCCGGCGAACATGCAGGACGTTCACGAGCTCAGTCCGCGGGTGTATTTCTCCGCCGAGCTCGAAGGTTCGCGGGAGTACATCTTCCGCGCCACCCTGCCGGACGGCCAGGTGTACGCCGAGTTCCGGGCCAGAATCAACTCCCTTTCGGGAGACGCGCGGATTAACGACGTCAACGTCGACTGGGCGTGGGTGATCGGCGGGCCATTCATGGCCGCGGTCACGCCGGTCAACCCGGGGACGGAAGCCGCGGTCTCTGTCGAGATCACGAACTTCCGTTCGGATAAGGGCGTCGAAGCGCCCACCGTTCGGGTGTTCCAAGGTGTGGTCGAGATGTCGCGGGCGCTCAAGGCCTACGACCAGCCGTCCCCGCCAAGAGAGGAGGAGTAAGATGCGTCGCATCGTCGTCGCTTTCATCGCGCTCCTCACGCTGAACGGGTGCGCCACCATCGGGCCCGTTGTCCGCGGATATCCGGTACCGCGGACGGAGGTCGAGGTTAACGAATTCGGCGCCCGCGTTCGGACTTCGTGGGATGTCGGAGCGTTCCTGTCCACCCGCTCCCGCCCGGAGCTGTTGTATCAGAACCAGGCCGGCGGCTGGGAGCGGGTGGGGGTCTCGTCTTGGATCGACCTGCCGGTCAACCAGGGCGGGATCACCTTCCAAATCGTTCCCAACGGACACTTCGTCGGGTACGATGCCCAGCTCGACGGCACCTCCGTCGGCGGCGGGAACAACCTGTGGTTCGGGATCGGGCCATGGGCGCGCGACAACGGCAAGCACCTGCTGGTTGTCAACGTGCGGCGGAAGTTCAGTCCGCTGCTCGGCGACCCGGTGCCCGACGAGGTTACTGAGTCCAACACTTTCCGGGTGATCATCTTCTTCAAGTCCGGGTACTGATCACCCAAGTTCTTTCCCCTGGGGGCGGCAACGCGCAAGCGACCGCCCCTTCTTCTTGTTCAAAAATGTTTGACATTTAGTAAAAAGTGTGCTAGAATAATGTAAAGAAAAGAAAAACAAATCCATGGCCATGCGCGAATTTCAAACCGCGGCGGCTCGGGTGCTCCATCTGGAACGGGCGACCGACGCGGCAATTGATCAGCTGAAGTCTCGTTTTGGGTATCATCCCCTCGACCTGGAGGCGGCGTTAAGCGTCCCGTTGGAACCGTCGTTCAGCGCCTACGGCCATTATGGATTTCTGACCCTGCTGTGGCCGTCAGCGGAGCTGGACGAGACATCGGAAATCCGGTTCTTCGTCGACCGCCAACAGCTGGTGATCATCGGCGACACTCCCCGCCACGCCATCGGCGGGGTGATGGCGGAGCTGGCGCAGGGACTCGGCTCACCGACATCGCAATGCCCGCCGGCGGAACTCATCCACGTCGTCCTACAGCCGTTATATCGTCAGTGGGTTGACAGCGCTGGAACCGGCCATACGGCCGCGGCCCAACGGCTAGCGTCGAACGCCGCGGCTCTGCGGCAACTCGGTCGATGGTTACAAGCGCAGGATATGCGTCAAGCCGTGCCGCCGCTGATTATCGACGCCCACCACCTTGATGCCTTAGTCGACCGCCTGCGTCGGCCGCTAGTGACTGCGACGCCAGCATCAACCGTGCCGCGGTCTGTTCTCCAATTGCCCCGCCTGCTCAGCACCTATGCGGTAGCTTCGGCGGTGATGGTCATCCTGGTCATTGTCACGCTCTCGCTACGTTGATGTTTGTCGTTAATATGACCAACCGGCGGCCGCGACGGCCCGAACCCGTCGCCGTAGCCCCTAACGGCTGATAGACTTTCCACCCGACTCCATGTTTGATAACTCTCTCAACGACATCCTGAGCACCATCGCCACCCCGACCGGCTGGTTGACCCTGCTGGGTTTCGCCGGCCTGTTCCTGGTTTTCGGGTTGTTGCTCTTCCGCGAGTCGAACAAAGAACGGATTCGCGGTTCGATTCTTAGCCTCTATTCGCAAGACCTGACCCAACTTGCTCGGCTCGGGAAGCTCGACCCGGTCATCGGCCGGACGGAAGAGATCGAGCGCGTCATTCAAATTCTGTCGCGGCGAACGAAGAATAATGCGGTGCTGATCGGCGATTCCGGCGTCGGCAAGACCGCCATCGTCGAAGGCTTGGCCAACCTGATCGCCAAAGGACAAGTGCCCGATCCGATTAAGAACAAACGGATCTTGGCGCTCGATTTATCCGGCCTGGTGGCCGGCACCAAGTATCGCGGCGAGTTCGAGAAGCGGCTGAAGGGCATCCTCAACGAAGTCATCGCTTCGCAACGCCAGATCATCATGTTCATCGATGAGCTTCACACCCTGGCCGAAGCCGGCGAAGCCTCGGGCGCCATTGACGCCGCTGATATTTTGAAACCGGCCTTGGCCCGCGGCGAACTGCAAGCCATCGGCGCCACAACCGCGAACGAGTACCAAAAGTACATCGTCCAGGACGTCACCCTCGAGCGGCGGTTCCAACCGGTCGTCGTCAGGGAACCGACGACCGATGAGACATTGGCCATCATTAGGGGTTTGCGCCCGCGATACGAACAACACCACCAGGTGAAAATCAGCGACGCGGCGCTGGCGGCGGCGGTCAGCTTGTCCGATACCTGCCTGCCGGATCGGCATTTCCCGGACAAGGCAATTGACGCCATGGATGAGGCCGGCGCGAGGGTCCGCCTGGGGGTGATCAAGAGTAAAACTGCGCATGCCACTCCGACCGTCACCGCCCAGGACGTCCAGCAGGTCATCGACCAGTGGTCGCGGGATCTGGTGTGTTTTACCAACCATCATCAAACGAAAGGTCGACCTCCGGAACCGGTCACCCCGCAAAATGCGGGGGCGGGAGTTCAGCCCCCGGCCGCCGGAGCTCATCCAGCCTGAACGATAGTGCCTCATCCGATCTTCTCCGGAGAGCGGATGACCAGTAATAAAATACAAACACATGGAAAATACAACGACGATGTCCGCGGCCGCCGTGCCGATGGACACCGCCTCGACAGACGCAAAAACTGTGGCCAAGAAAAAGGAGCACTGGTTAGTCGAAGTGGTCGGCGGCCTGACCCTCGTCACGACGATGATCTCAGCTCTGTCCCTCTGGTACGTGTTCTTGGCGTACGTCCTACCGATCAGCGCTTAAGCGCCAATTTCGCTCTTTCGTTCGCACGTGATCGCCCGGCGATTTTACGTGCTCCCCCACGTGATCGCCGCGCGATTTTACGTGGGGGTTTCTTTTTTGTACAATTTTCAGGTAGAATAACGAGTATGGCCCTGCGGCTCTACAACACTCTCGGTCGGAAGATTCAAGACTTTTCCCCACGGCGCGGCACCGGGGTCGGTTTGTACACTTGTGGACCGACGGTCTACAGCACGGCCCACCTCGGCAATTTGCGCACCTACATTTTTGAGGATGTCCTGCGGCGGACGTTGGAGTTCAACGGGTACAAGGTGAAGCAGGTCATGAACGTCACCGATGTCGGCCACCTGACTGATGATGGCGATATGGGCGAGGACAAGATTGAGAAAGCCGCGAAGCTCGAAAAGAAAAGCGCTTGGGACATTGCCCAGGAACACGAAACCGAGTTTTTCCGCGATCTCGAACGGTTAAATGTGCTGAAGCCATCAGGCGTGTTGCGGGCGACGGAACATATTGACCTCCAAATCGAACTGATCAAGAAACTTGAAACTAAGGGGGTCACCTATCGGATAAGTGACGGTATTTACTTCGACACTTCGAAGTTCCCGACCTACGGTCAATTAAGCGGCCAAACACGGAACGAGAAGAGGGCCGGGGCCCGCGTTGAGGTCAACACGGAAAAACGACATCCATCTGACTTCGCCCTCTGGAAGTTTTCGAAGCCGGAGGACAAGCGGCAAATGGAGTGGCCGAGTCCTTGGGGTGTGGGGTTTCCCGGCTGGCACATCGAGTGTTCGGCCATGTCGATCAGCCAGTTCCCGCGCGGCCTCGACATCCACTGCGGCGGTATTGACCACATCGCCGTTCACCACGAAAATGAAATCGCCCAGAATGAAGCGGCGGGGCACAAAGATTTCGTAAAGATCTGGATGCATGGAGAATTTTTAGTTCTCCCCGGCCAGCGCATGGGGAAGTCGGAAGGGAACAGCATTACTCTGCCGGATGTGATTGGCCGCGGTATTCACCCGCTAGCTTTCCGATATCTCTGTCTGCAATCACACTACCGCGCCCCTTTATCGTTTACTTGGGAATCCCTCACCGCGGCGAGCACCGGTTTGAATAACCTGTGGTTGCAGATCGACACCAATGGGGATACCGCCCGGGTCGGTTGCGCTGAGTTCGAGGAACGATTTCACGCCGTCGTGGACGATGACCTGAATACTCCCCAAGCCTTGGCGATTATGCATGAGCTGCTCAAGTCAGACTACCCCTGGCACGCTAAACGCCAATCGCTCTCGGTTTTTGATACCATCTTAGGTCTTGACCTGCTCAGTGTCCGCGCCTCGCAATGGATCGAGCCGACGCCGGAATTGCGGGTGCTTCTCAACAATCGAGAAGATGCGCGGCGCGAAAAAAATTTCCCCCAAGCGGATGAGGTCCGCAAAAAACTTCTGGCCAGCGGTTTCATCGTTGACGACACCCCCGACGGCCCGCGGTTGCGTAAGGCCTAGTGCGCGAACTACAGACGTCTGATAGCCTAGCCAGGCCATGACAAATTTCTGGTTATCCCTCCCCCGCCCTATTCTGGCTCTGGCACCCATGGAGGGGGTGACCGACGTCGCTTTTCGAACGCTTTGCCGCGAACAAGGCGCGGATGTCGTTTACACCGAATTCATGGCCGCCGAAGCGATCGTCCACGGCGGGCCGACCGTGCTGAAGAAAATGGCATATCGTGAGGATGAGCGCCCGGTCGTCTGTCAAATCTTCGGCAAAACACCGGCCGCGTTCGCCACGGCCGCGCAAAAGGTGCAGGCCATGGGTTTTGACGGTCTTGATCTCAACTTCGGCTGTCCGGCGCGGAAAGTCGTGCGCCACGGATCGGGCGTGGCTCTCCTTCGTCAACCGCAGTATGCGCGTCGGCTGATTGAAGCGGCCCTGGAAAAAATTACCATTCCCCTCTCGATTAAAGTCCGTTCCAGCATTCGTAAAGAATCAAAGGACATTGCGCCGGGTAATGTAGGACGCTCAACGGCTCTTGATCTGGTCGAAGCAATCCGCGATCTGCCGGTCACCGCGATCATGGTCCACGGCCGCGGTTTTGAGCAGGGTCATAGCGGTAAGATCGACACGGACATGATTCGGCGGGTGAAAGAAGATTTTCCCGGCTTGGTCCTGGCCAACGGCGGCATTACCACGCCGGCCCGAGTCAAAACCATGCTCGCGGAAACCGGTGCTGACGGCGTCGGCATCGCCCGCGGTAGCTGGGGCCAGCCGTGGATTTTTTCGGAGGCGCGGCAGTATCTTAATACCGGTTCCTACCAGCCGGTTGAGCCGCAAGTTGTGGCCGGCGTCATCCGTCGCCACGCGGAGCTCTTGTTGGAATACAAAGGCGCGCACGGTCTGCTCGAGTTCCGCAAGCATCTCGGGCGGTACATCAGCGGCTTCCCCGGCGCCGCGCAGTGGCGCGCCAAAGCGGTGCGGGTTGAGACGCTGGCCGACGTGGAGGCGGTCATTAAAGCGGTTCTGCATCGAGGTCTTTCGTCTGAGGCTTGAACGATACGAAAACCGTAGCGGCGGGTTTTAAACCCGCCGCTACGGTTGTGGCAACGCCAGCCCTACGATTGAATGACGATTTTTTTCGCGAGGAGGTAGCTCCCCACTGCATTCCACGACCCGCGAACCTTGACCTTCTGCCCGTTGGCCAGGTCGGTGAAGGCTTTGTCCGTATCGCCCTGGCGGTAGGTGGTTGCGTCGTCGGTCTTGACGGTGGTGGTGAAGTCAATTCCTTTCATGGTGACCGTCAGCGTGAAGGACTTGGCTGTCGCGTCGAGGTTGCTAATCGTCCCTTTAACTTCCGCCCACCAGATACCTTTGTCCCAGACGATGATCGCCTTGCCGCCGACCAGCTTGGTGGCGAATACATGGACGGCGTCGCCGACCATGATTTCATTCCACGTGGCGGTCCCTTTATATTTGCGCAGGAAGGTGGTGTATTTCGTGGCCGACGTGCTGTCGAAGGTGAAGGTGTATTCCTTCCCGTTGCTCTTCTTGACGGTGATCGACCCGTCGGTCGCTGGAGCGACTGGTCCGGTGATAACTGTGACCGCGCCTTTCACTTGTTTCAGCTTGCCGTTGACCGAATGCTTCTTGAACTTCCCCAGGCCGTTATTATCGCCCGCGGCGTCGATCGCGAACGGCGCCGACATATCCGGCATCTTGTTTGACTTTTTCTCTTTGGCCGACGATCCGGTCGGCGCTAACAGCGCGGCGGCGACCGCTAAGACGCTTATTCCGGTGATAATTTTTTGCATGTAGTTAGGCTCAGGTTTAGGCTAGTAAGTTATCGGTTCAGCGCCGGACCAGGGCGACCGCCGAGACTTCGTTGCAAGTTATATGTGCGTCAACTCCTACATCTCGTCGCGCGCGAGTTTCTTCTTGTCGGCCGCACCGCCTTTGATCATGACCATCGCCGCGATCGGCGCGACGATCCAGATGAACCGGCCCAGGTCCTGGACGAAGATCTTCTGGGTCAGCGGCGCCAGGTGCGTCGAGGCGGACGGCGGCAGGAAGGACAGGGTGATGGAAATCAATAAACCGACGTGAAGAAAACTGAACAGCAACACTTGCCACCACGAGCCGCGGGTATCCGACGAGGCCACCGTCGATAGGAGCGCCGACCGTGACATCATGAAGAACAGGACGATGAAAACCACCACGAAGGTCGAGATGCGGAAGACGAAGAACTGGTCGATGCCGATGTCGGCCTGGAAGTTGCCGATGAACGGCGCCGAGTTGACGACCGCCAGGGCCATGTAGACCGAAATTAAGATGACGATTACGCGGTCGCGCCCGAGGGACAGCCCGTACAGGAAACCAGCGACAATGAAAAACAGAATAATAAACAAGTCCCAGGTCGGCTGGGCCCAGTTGATGTTCGCGATGAAGCTGTTCGCCTGGGTCGAAGTATTCGCGAGACTGACGGCGAGAAGTGGCATGTGTTTATTGTTGCCTGTAGTATAGCATAAAATTCAGCATTTGGCAAACAGACGATTCGCTGTCGCGAACCCGCCCCTCCTACCGTAGGAGGGGCAGTGAACCGGTCACGTTCGACGTGACCGCGTGAACGGGGTGGTCAAACCCCCTCGTCCTGCAACTCCTTCAACAACCTCTTCGCCCGAGCGCTCAAATTCTTCGGGATCACGACTTCCGCCGTCACCCGTTGATCCCCGCGTCCCCGTCCGCGCAGGTGCGGAATGCCCTTGCTTTTGAGCACCAATACTTTTCCGCTCGGCGTGCCGGCCGGGATTTTTAACGTCACTCTTCCATCCAACGTTTCTACCGACACTGTTCCGCCTAAACCGGCAATGGTCAGCGGTACATTGACGGTCGTTAATACATCGTCATCGTCCCGAGTGAATATCGAATCCTTGGCCACGTCAACTTCCAGAAACAGATCCCCCGCCGGCATGCCGCGCATGCCGGCCTCGCCTTTGCCGCTGAGTTTGATACTCTGACCGTCGGCGATGCCGGACGGGATTTTCACGGTGATGGTGTCTGTCTGCTCCTGACGCCCTTGGCCGTGGCAGGTGGTGCACTTGGTTTTCACGGTCGTTCCTTCGCCCTGGCAAGTCGGGCAGGTTTGGACGCTCTGGATGGCGCCGAGAATCGTTTGCTGGACGGTCCGAACCTGGCCGGAACCTTTGCAAGCGTGACAAGTTTCCGCCGACGTTCCCGGTTCGGCACCCTGTCCGTGACAGCGCGAACAGGCGACCCGGTGCCGCAACTGAATCGTTTCTTCGCCGCCGAACGCGGCCGTCTTAAACGGTATGTGAATCGTCGCTTGAATATCCGAGCCGCGTGACGGGTCGCCCCGCCGGCGCGATCCCCCGCCGAACCCGAACATGTCGCCGAAAATATCGCCCAGGTCGCCGAAATCAACGTTGCCGGTGAACCCGCCCGGTTGACTGAAATCACCGAATGGTCCGGCACCCGCGCCGGCCGGACTGCCCCCTTGGCGCCGGGCCTGATCGTAGGTTTGGCCGAACTGGTCGTACTGACGGCGTTTCTCGGCGTCGTTCAAAACCTGGTAGGCCTCGTTGATTTCCTTGAACTTGGCGGCGTCGCCGTTCGACTTGTCGGGATGGAACTGGTGGGCCTTGGCGCGGAAGGCTTTCTTGATTTCCTCGGTTGAGGCACTTTTATTCACCCCCAGCAGGTCGTAGTAGTTCGCGGCCATAATATAGGCTATAGACTACCAAATTAGCACTCTCAGGTCAAGACTGCTAACCACCCCTCGGCTACGCCGTATCCCCCTCCTCACCTCCAAAATCGCTTGTTGCATACTTATTAATGCTCGTTTCTATAATCAAGAATGTGAGGCGGGGGAGGCCACCACGCCCCTTCATTTACTTTATTGTACTATATCTTAATCTTCGTCTTTTTTATCTTCTTATCTTCGACGAACTTATTCTTGACCAGGTCGAGCTTCCAGACCTTGATGGTTGTCTTATCTCCCGGCTTCATGGTTACCAGTCCATACTGGGTTTTGTAAAGTTTTTTGAAACTGACCAGGACATTACCGGCCTTGGTGGCCGCCGCCAAACTGTTGAGGGCGGTCAGTTTTGCGGCCGCCACTTCATAGGTTTTTACCGCCTTACCCGCGGTCAGCGCCCCGACGGCGAGGTATACTTTTTTGTTGCTTTCGACGACGACGGCGGCGTTTAGTCCGCCGGTGGAAAACTTGCCGTTAGGATTGTACGCTTTCAAGAGTTTACCGTTGACTTTAAAGACTTTGATTTGGCCTTTTTTGTACGCTCCCGAGTTTAGAAATACGAATATAATTCCGTCTGGTCCGAAATTAACGCTCCTGGCCCAGACCGCGCTATTGTAGTCGGCGCCAAACGGGCGGATGGTAATCGTTTTACCGTTAAGTTTGTAAGTGTAAGCGCCTTTCGCCAGCTTGATCGTCTTGATGGTCGGAGGGGACTTATCGATGTTCGTGATCGTCACCTTGGAGATGGCGACATTTCCGGCCGCGTCGGTGGCCACGAAATCAAACGTACCGTTGACCGTGAACGTGTAGCTGGCGGCGTTCAGCGTGCCTTCGTTGGTCGTGGCGGTGACGGTAATATCCTGATTGGTCGGGGTGGTGAGGTATGGCGCGACGGTGATCACGGGAGCGATCTTGTCGATGTTTGTAATCGTCACGGTGGAGGTCGTGGCGTTGCCGGCCGCATCGGTGGCTACGAAGTCATACGTACCGTTGGCCGTGAACGTGTAGCTGGCGGCGTTCAGCGTGCCTTCGTTGGTCGTGGCGGTGAC
>JBBTRH010000002.1:112149-117619 GCA_038065275.1 Patescibacteria group bacterium
GGTAATATCCTGATTGGTCGGGGTGGTGGTATAGGGAGAGATGGTGACGACCGGAGCGGTCTTATCAATGTTGCTGACGGTGGCCGTGGCCGTGCCCGCGTTGCCGGTCAGGTCGGTAAAGGTAAAGTTAAAACTTCCGTTGGCGGTGAAAACATAAGAGGCACTGGCACTATTATTTGTGACGATAATAGTTTCATTCGGAACCAGCGTGGCGGTCACATTTTGATTGGTGGCCGCGGTCGTCGAATAATTTATCGTCGCCGTCGGCGCAACAACATCGACATTGGACAGGCTGTTATAGGCGTTAATCCGGCCGCCGGTTACCACCGGCAAACCCTTCGCCTCAACATTGTTGAGAATCGTATTTCGCAACCCCAGGTAGGTGAGGGTGGGCTTATACGATTTCAACAGCGCCGCCAGACCGGCTACCTGCGGGGAGGCCATCGAAGTGCCCTGTAAAAATTGATAATCGGCCGTGGCCGCGTTCGGCGGAATAAATCTGACATTATCGACGCCGGCGCCCAAACAGTTGGGGTAAACGGCGCAAGAATTTACATCTCCATCGGTTACCCACTGAAACCTGACGCGCATGGCCGCGTTCTTGTAGCTTGATACGTTGAGAGTCTCCGTCCCGGACGTCCCCGGGCCGCAATACCGTTTTACCTCCGTCCACTCGCTGCCGTTATAGACCTGCACCAGCAAATAATCAGTCAGGCACGCGCCAGCGTCCTGAGATTCGACGGCGTAATCATATTGTAACCAGACGACATCGTAACTTGATGCGTCAGCACTGCTTGAGGTCAAGATTCCATTTGAATTAGGTTGATAAGATGTAGGTGTACCTCCATAGGCCGCAATATCCCCAGTTCCAGATGTTAGCCAGTAGTTATTCGTTCCGCTAGAGGTAAATTGCGTACCGGTGAATCCAGGCTTAGTGGCGCCGTTAAAATTTTCGGAAAATGCATGGTAGGGCATGGTACTGTAAATATTCACGCCGGGCGCGGCCACGTCAACCGAAGTCGTGCCGTAATTGGAAAAACTGGCCAGGGCGTCGTTCTGGTCGGTGGCGGCGACGGAAATAATGTTATCCAGATCGTAATCGGATGGGTAGAAATGCGTTCCGCCGTCATTATTGTTAGTGCTGTTACCGGCCGCGACGACGACCAGGACGCCCAACGTCCGGGCTCCAGCGATCGCGTCATAAAAAGTCTGGCTATATCCTGTTCCGCCCAAGCTCATGTTGATGATGTGCGCGCCGTTCTGCGCGGCGTATGTAACGGCAGTGGCGATGTTCGCGGTGCTACCGCTACCATCCGCGCCGAGGACCCGCAGCGGCATGATCTTGACATTCCAGTTAACACCGACCACCCCGGTAGCGTTGTTGCCGATCGCGCTGATCGTACCGGCGACATGCGTGCCGTGGTCGTTAAGATCCTCGGGCGTGCTATCGCTATTCACAAAATCGTATCCGGCCACCAGGTTACCGGCCAGGTCGGGATGATTGATAGCGATGCCAGTATCCAACACCGCTACTACTACCGCGGTACTGCCGGTGCTTAAGTCCCAAGCCTCAGGCGCATCAATGTCGGCGTCGGCTGTACCGGCCACGCCGTTCACCGTTTGTCCGGTATTATTCAATCCCCACAGACTGCCGTAGCTAGCATCGTTCGGCGTGGTCACGGTCGCGGAATAAATATAGTTCGGTTCAACGTACTCGACGGCCGGATCATTTTGGAATTGATGCGTGAGTGCGACCGTTGTTTTTGTCCTCGATGTCAACAAGGCAATATTTTGCGGAGTTAATCTCGTCTTTTCGCCGACGCTGCGGGCAAAATAAAAAGAGACTAATTTAAATCCATCTCTTTGTTTAGATAAATCAATCTTGGCCGGTTTGAACTTTACTAGCACCTCGCCCTCGACGTAGCTTGTCTGGTTAGTTGGACGAATCGCCTGCGCCGCGACGTCCTGTTGCGCTTTGAGCAGACGCGATGGCACGACCGTCCCCTGTTTATTCGAGCGATCTAAACCGTTTACAAGAAAAGGAATAACTGCTACCAGCAGTACTGTCAGCAGTAATAATAATCTCTGATTTTTCATTAAAACTTTCACTGAAATTTTTTGTTTCATACGCCTGGCTCTGAAAATCCAACGGATTTTTATGAGCAGACTTGGTGTTTTTTTAGTGTTTTTTATGGGAAACAGCCCATTTAAGACCTATTGTACCATATTTATTGTCTCTTGTAAAGAAAAATTGCCGATGAAATCTCTCCTTATGGATACACTCAAAGTCCCCGCTCTATTTTTTCAGTTGGGAAGATTGGGTAGGAAATAACGGTCAACACAAAAACATGGCCAAACATTATTGGCCGCCCATGGATTCGGATAATATTTTACGCTAAATGTAAGTGCTTTTTCATCCGCTCGACATCGGTTTCAATCCGGCGGACCCATTCAATCGTGAAGATCCGCTCCTCGTCGAGACGTTTGAGTATGGTCACCACTTCATCCATGCGGGTAGTCATTTCGTTCATCCGATCAGCCACGGCGTTCATTGAAGTATGGAATTCATCCTTGGTTACCATCTGGTCGCGCACCTGGCCGATTTCCTTATGGAATTCATCCTTAGTCACCATCGTTGATTCGATGGTGTCGAGGCGTTTTTCGAGGCCGGAAATCTCTGTTTTGCTCATAAGACTATCCTAGCCGAGAAGCTGGAGGTTGTCAACCCCGTTAGAACGTGTTTTACCGGGTTACCTGGGGCAGTTCGGAAAGCTGAAAAAATCAAATATTCTCTCGACATCCGCGTTCGCCTCTAACGGGGTCAACCCACTCTACGTCCCCCACTCCACCTTCTCCGCCGGCACCGTCTGATGCGTGATCTGCACCAGCTTAAATGCACGGTACAGTTTCAGGAACACCCAGCCGAACCAAACCACGACTGCCTGCAAGAAGCTGGTGAAGAAGCGCAGAATGAAGAAGAGTGCTAGGGCGAGCAAGACCGGAACGAAGGTGACGTAACGTCGGACATAGGCGTCAAACTGTTTGCCGACGACGCGGATCAGGACATCGTGAATGGTGTCCGTTCCCGCCAACGGGATATCGAGGCGCTTGGCCAGCTCCTGGCGCGCTTGATCGATCGTCTGGGTGCGGAATTCTTGCAATTTTGCATCGATCTGTTGTCTGACCTGCGCTTCGCCCTGTTTGACGTTGATATTCAACGTGTTCGGATCCAGGCCGAGGTCTTGGAGTTTCTGCTGGAGCGCTTGCTGTTGCTGGGTCTGGTCGGTGAAGGCGTCGAACTTAATACCTTTCAGAATCGAGTCGGCCGTCGGGATTTGGGCGCCGATCAGCTCGTCAACGGTCATGCCGACCCGATAGTCTTTGTAGAACGTCGGCAGAGCGCGCTCGGTCAGGGTGACCGTTTGATCAATCAGGCGAGTTGAGAGTTCGGCGGCGGTGGAGTTACTGCCGCGGAGTTGTTGATAGTACAGGAGTGAGATGGCGATAATAACGGAAAACATAATGAAGGTGATCCCGCGCGGCAGGGATAACATCGGCTGGACGCTGAGACGATTGTGCATGTCGTCGGCGATTGACTCCATTCCCCAACTCATAAATCCCAGCAACAGCGCCGCGGCCATCCACGTCCAGAGTTGGAACGGAAAAAACACGAGGACGGGCAACACCGCGACGAACACCGCCGTCAACCGCACCGATCGCCAGGCGCCGACGTACGGCACCAGCAGGAGCGGCCCGAGCCAGACGGCCAGGCAGAACATCCCGAGCAGGAAGTACAGGCCGATGTTCACCAGCGCGACGTTGTTGAACACAACGTGGCCCCGGAGGGCTTGCTGGACAAAAAACCAGAAAGCCGCCCCGCCGATAACGCTCGGCACAAGAAACGCAGCCAGCTTCGGCGTCCAGGGCGTGACTCTGGTACTAATCATGGCTATTGCTTCGAAAATCCGAATTCCTGTGGCGGCGTTTTTGAAACCATCAGTTTTCCGTACTGCGCTTCGTATTTCTTCAAGTTATCCTCCAGCGCGGTCAGGATTTGCTTGGCGTGGCTGGGGCTGGTCAGGACACGACTGACTAAGTTCCCTTGCGGCGGAAATATGGATAAGAAGTCGAACACCACTTCATCTTTGGTGTGCGAAATCTGGAGGGCATTGGCGTACGTGCCGCGCAATACTTCATCGGTCGCCTTGATTTGAATTTGCTGGGGAGCGTTCATGTTGTAAGATTAAGGTTGTAAGTTGTAGGTTGTAAGCTGTAAGTTAAAAGTTGTAAGTTGCTACTAGCGGTTGTCGCCGTCGCCGTGGAGCGTCCGGCGCTTCTGGCGTGACTGGAGTTTGGCTAAGTTCTGTTCGGCCAGGGTACTTAATGACAGCCCGAGTTCAGTCGCCAGCTGTGACAGATACCACAGTGTATCGCCCAGTTCCTTCCCGATTTCCTGCTTGGTTTGCTCGTCGGCAATCCCGCCTTTGTCGCGGACGATCTTTTTTACTTTTCCGGCCACCTCGCCGGCTTCGCTGGTCAAGCCCAGCGAAGGATAAATGAAGTTATTGCCCCAACTGGGATAGATAGCCGTTTTTTTGCTTTCGCGCTGGTATTCGTCGAAGGTCATGGGGTTGGCGGGGTTAGGGTGTACGATATGAATATTCTAGCATCTTTGGGCACGCGCCGTACAGGAATCGTTACCGCGCTCTTTACATTATTTATGACTACAACGGTTTTTCTAACACTAAAGCGCGACCCTTTCGGTCGCGCCCTATCTTTAGTTAGGAGTTATTTAAGGTTTTTTTAGGATTATTCCCGGTTCAGTGTCAGTCGGCAACGTAGCATCGCTGGCGTTACATGTCGCCGCTTTGGTTAAGAATAAATCCGTGTAAGGATTACCGGCAGTGTCATAGTAAAACGCGTATTTGGCCGGTACGGCGCCGTCCGCCCCCGGAAAACACATCGACAAGGTTTGTCCGGCGTTGTAATTCATGTTGACCGTGACTTGAGGAACTTTGACCACATCGGTTCCATAACCACCGCCCAAGACCAATACCAGCGGCATATAATTTCGCTCCGGCTCTTGATTGTCAGTCGCATTCCATGTTTGACCATCGATCACGCCTTTTAATTGCCCTTTGTTGTACAGGTAAATTCCGTGCGATGAGTCGATCGATGCTGAACCCGTCGCTCCCTCAATGCTCGAAGCTTTAAGTCCTTTGGCAATCACCTGAGCGCAGGTGCCGGTCATGGCGGGCTGTAGGAGGAACAAATCCGTGTACGGATTCCCGTCCTTGTCATAGAAGTACCAGGATCGAGCACTGGGAGTGTTCGTGGTCCAGGTCGTCTCCGGGTAACAGAGCGTGGCCGAGACCGGCGTCGGCGGGACATCCATTGACGTGGTGTATGATCCGGCGAGGGTGGCAATCGAGCGCGGGTAGGTAACAGAGGCGCTCGGTCCGGTCTGGTA
>JBBTRH010000003.1:0-41409 GCA_038065275.1 Patescibacteria group bacterium
GCCGGCAACCAGGCGTAAAGGGCGAGACCGATGACTAACCCGATGCACCCGCCGACAAAAGCTTGCCAGGGGGTGTGGCCCAGACGTTCGAGAAGATGCGGGGGGAATTTACTTTCTTCCTGGTCGGGTAATTCTCGGATCAGCATGTTCAGGATCCGGCCGTGCTGGCCGAGGACCTGGCGGAGTCCGATCGCGTCGCGGATGATCAGGAGCGAGAAGATCACCGCCACGGCAAAGGCCGGTGAGGCCCAGCCTTCCTGCTTCCAGATGACCGTGTCGAGCGCCACCACGAAAGCGGTGTGCGCCGAAGGCATGCCGCCGTACTGCAACAGGGTGGCCCAGCGCAATTCGCCTTTAGTTGCTGACAGGATGAACTTGATGGCCTGCGTCACGGCGACGGCGACGAAGGGAATGACGACCAGTTTAGGAATAATCATCGGATGTTAATGTCAGGCTATACCCTTCATGGCTCTCGCGTTATTCGGAACTGTCTAAGACCCGGCCGATTTCCAGTTCCGCGTGTCTATTCTTGCCGCCTACTCTTGTTCCACAGTATAGCACACCTTCCCCCGCTCCTCCTTCGTAGGGAGGGGCGTTAAGCGCATTCTAGTTTTTTTCCGACTGAAAATACCAACGCCCCGTCTAGGGTTAGGCGGGGCGAGGGGTCGAAAACTGGCGAGAGTGGTGGTTGTTACACTGTCGGCACATTCTTCGGGCGCATCTGGAGGGCGAGGGCCGTGATGGCGATCGTGCCTAAGGTAACAACCCAGGCCCACCACAGCTGACCGTCGCAGGCGTACTTCCGCTGAATGAAGGCCAGGATCGCCGCTACCGCCAGCGCGGCCACGGCCGGCCAAATCTTCGCCACCGGGACGAGGGCGTAGAGGACTACCACGACCAGCAGGAAGACGACCAGCAGGAGCGTCCAGGCCCAGGGCTTGAGCGTCGTACAGCCGGTGGTAGTTGAAGAGGTTGTAGCCGCGGCGTTGACGTTACTGTTCGCCGCGTTGACGTTGCTGACCGCATTGGTATTATTGGCGGTGTTGGCGCTGGCCGCCGTGTTCGTGACGGCGGTGTTCGTCACCGGCGCGGTGTTGGTGACGAGCGGTGCATTGACCGCGACGCTCACCTGGCCGGTGACGTCGCCGACCGCCGCTTGGACTTTGCCGGTCCCGACTTGCTTGGGTTTGAACGTCCCCGCCGCATCAATGGTTCCGATTTCGCCGATGACCGACCAGGTGACGGCTGGCCCGCTGATGACGTTATTGTGCCCATCGTACACGGTGGCGGTGAACTTGGCGTTCGTCCCGAGGTACGCCTGCTCCGGTCCGGAATTCGGGTTGATGACGAGCTCTTGCACCGCGCCCGGATTGACCGTGGCGGTGGCGGTGGCGGTTAAGCTCTGGTAGACGGCTTGGACGGTCCAGGCCCCGGCTTTGACGGGACTATAGACGGCCCCGCTGAATTTTCCCAGCGGATTGTCAGTCGACAATGTTGATTGCGACGTGACGTCCGAGACGGTTCCGTCGGCGGCAGTGGCGATCACTTTGTACGTTTGCGTCTGGTCGGCGGTTATCGTGGTCGTCGCCGGGTCAAGCGCGATGGTACTGATTGAGCTGGCGGCGCGGACGGTTGATCCGGCTGACAGAGCCAGCGCCATTAGGCCGATGAGAAGGCCGGAACGGAAGGGGAGGGAGCGCATAAGACGGTCGTTAAGAAATGAGTGTGCCATAGAGCACGAGACGTAGTTTAGTGGAGAACAGGGGCGTACAGGTGAAAATGGTCAGTTGCGGGATGGTCGTATCGTTGAGAATATCGGTCCGGGACGGGTCGACCACTTCGCGGCGGTCGATGCGATAATCGTACTCGACGCCTTGCCAGTAGACGATGACCGGCTCGCCGATCTTGACTTTGTCCAGGAGGTAGAGCGTCCGACTGCTCGGCGGCAGGTACATCCAGCGGTGACCGGACAGGACCATGTTGCCGCCGGCAATGGGGTCGGAAGTATTCGGCAGGTGCCAGATGCCGCCGCGATCGAGCACTTTTTGCGTCGGACCCTCGAGAATCGTCATGTTCACGCCGATGCTGGGGATGACCAGCCGGTTGTCGGCGGGAATAGGCTTGTTCTCCGCAACCGGCAAACCGCTGAGCGTGACGGCGGAAATAAGCTGGCCGCCGGTGGCGAGACGCGTCTGGTAGGGGAGGGTGGGGAGGGGTTTATAGAGAGCGTACTGGATTTTCGGCCACAGCGGATAGGTCGCGATGACTGCGCCGACGGCGATCAACACCAGCGGCCCCACCCAGCGCCACCCCCTCATCGCCCGTCTGGCGACCGATTCGAGAGAACCTTGGCGATGGGGGGCCGGGGAGTCAGACGGGGTTTGCTCCATAGGTCCGGCGTTGTCGACCAGCCCAATAGAGACCGAGGATCATTGACCCGAGACCGAGTGCGAAGACGATGTAGTCGCGGAGCGAGACGCCGGTCGTCGCTAGACCAAGGACTTGCGGCACTTTCACCTCGACCGTCGCTTTGGCGGTTTGCGGATCGAGTTCGTTGGACAGGACCAGGGCGGCATTTTCGTATTTACCGGCCTTGACGCCGTCGCCGATTTTCACCAAGTAGTTGATGACGCGCTGGTGATGCGCTTTGAGCGTGCCGATCGACCAGGTTTTGGTCGTTTTGCCGCTGTCGACGAAGGTAAATCCGGTCGGGAGGGTGTCGGTCAGGCTGACGTTAGTGACATCGGTATCCCCCGGGTTGTTGAGCGTGACTGTGTAGGTGACGTTTTTGCCGGGGTTGGTGACTTTCACGTCGACCGTCTTGGTAATAGCCAGCATCGGTTCGGAGGTCACCCCCAGGACAGCGGGAACACGAACATCAACATTTGAAGTAGCCGTGACGGTGGTCGTATTATCGCCTTTGGCGGCGGCGGTATTAGCGTACACGCCGGTCGCTTGCGTGCCGCTGATGTTCACCAGGAAGGTGAAGACTTTAGAAACGCCTGGGGCGAGGTCGCCGGCCGCGGTGGTTTTTGTCGCCAGCCCGGTATCGGCGAAAGTGAAGCCGGCCGGGAGCGTGTCGGTGATGACGACGTTCTTGGCGGTATCGGTGGCGCCGACGGCATTAGTGACGGTCACCGTGTAAGTCACGCTCTTGCCGGGGTTGGTGAAACCGACGACGTCGTTGGTCTTCGTAATCGACAGACTGGGGGCGGAGGTGACCGGCGTATTGGCGATCGAGGTCACCGGCGGGGTTTCCGTGGTGTCGAAGGTGCCGGTGTTAGTGATGACCGTGCCGTTGGCGATCGGGCTGGCCGTTTTGACGACGAGAGTGACCGTGCCCGATTCTCCGGCATTGCGGGTGCCGAGCGACCAGGTGATGGTCGAGGTGGCGGATTTGATGATGCAGGTGCCGGTTGTCGTGCCGCAGGCGGCGCTGACGAAGCTCGTGTTGGCCGGGAGGGTGTCGCTGACGACGGCGTTCGTCACCGGGTTACTGCCGCTGACCGACCAGGCCAAGGTGTACGTGATGTTGCCGCCGGCCGCGACGACGGTCGGGGCGGCGGTCTTGACCAAGCCGATTGTCGAGACGATGTCGTTGTTGGTAATGGTGCAGGTCTTATTCTCACCCTGCGCGATCGATCCGGCGCAATCAGCCGAAAACGAAGCGGCGTATCCGGCCAGCTGGGTTTCGGTGATGTTATAGACGCCCGGTACGACTTCGCGGGTAACGCCGGGACTTTCGGCGCCGGCGAATGTCGCACCGCCGACAACCGTCACGCCGCCGATAGTCATGGCGAAGTCACCGGCCGTCTTCACGCCGCCGTTGTCGTTGATGACATGCTTGATGACGGTCAATGTCGCCTGTTGGTCGTCGTTGGTGATCAAGCAGGATTTTACGTCACCGGGATTGAGGGTGATCGAGCCGTTCAAGGCGCAGTCGACGCCGATGGTTGACGTGTAACCGTCGTGAGATCCTTCGCTCACCGTGTAGACGCCGGCGTTGAAGCCGTTCTGGACGCCGCTCGTTACGGAAGTTAATCCGACGAACAGGGGAAAGTCGCTGATCTGCTTTGCCCCGCCGTTGTTATTGATTACCTCTTTAGTAACCGTTAATCGCGGCTGGATATCACGGTTAGTGACCGTGCATGTTATTTCTTCGCCTTCACCGATTTCAACTGTTTCTGACGTTGGCAGTTGAGTGGCAAAGCTGGCACGATCAAGCGACCATACGTCGTCTTCTTGGCAATCAATGCTTTGCAGGGCGTAGCCGGGGGGAAGAGTGTCTTCGCTGATTGTATATTCTCCGGTCGGCAAGGGGAACAATTGTCCATCGCCGCCAACGCCGGCAAACGGACTGCCGGGAATGTCGGCCCCGCTCTGCTTGACGTTGATCATGAAGTCGCCCGGGCCTTTCGTACCGCCGAAGTCGTTGTTGACCTGTTTGATGATCCGCAGGCCGCCCATATCGCGGGCGTTGGTGAAGGTGCACTGTTCGCCGGCGGTCGTGACGGTTACGTTCGTCGGGTTGGCGTTCGGCGAGCAGTCGCCGCTGACCGAAGAGAAGTGATAGTTATCCGGCTTCGTTTCCGTCACTACGTACGGACCAGTCGGGATGTTGGAAAACACCAGCGTCCCGGCCTGATCTGTTTGGCCGGTGTACGACCCGGCCGTGAAGGTCACGCCGGACAACGGATTCTGGTTATCATCGTACTTGAAGATGGTGAGGTCGCCGGTGTCGCGGGCGTTGCACAGGGTAATCTGCGTCGTGCCGTTCTTCGTGACCGTCAAGCCGGTCGGCATTGAGGCGAATTGCGGATTCGTGCAGTTGTAGGTAAGGTTATTGTCCAGTTGGGCGGCGCCATCGGTGTAGTACCAACCGACAAAGTGGTAACCCGGCACGTCACTGAGATTCTCGTTGACGTTAAAGGGGGTGACGGTCGGAATGCCGGTGGCCGTTGCGCCCATGTAGCGCGACGTGGTCGTACCGTCGAGCGCATCAACGCCCCAGCGGAAGGGCGTGGCGCTGCCGCCGACGCCGACGAACCCTTGACCGGTGCCTTCATCGACCATCTTGTTGACGGTGAGCGAGCCGGTATCGCGGTGGTTGCCAAAGTCGACGTCCGAGACGTTGGTGCCGCTCGATACCGTGACGTCGGCAGGATTAACCGAGGTCTGTGTCCAGCCTGTCTGCCCGACTTCACGCAGGCGGTACGTGCCGGGGGCGAGGTTGGTGAACGAGTAGTCGCCGTTGCTGTCCGTGACATCCGTGTCATCAACCGAGCCGTTCGCATCGACATCGAGGTTGATCGTCCAACCGGAGAGACCGGGTTCGCCGTTGTCTTTTGTGCCGTTGGCGTTAAGGTCGCTGTACTTCTGGCCGGAGATTGAAATCTTCTGGAAGTTGCCGAAGTTCACTCCTGTGACATCCTGGCCGGCAGCCAAAGCGATGTCAGCGGGGTTGTCCGTGGTCTGTACCCATCCGCCTTGTCCGACTTCACGCAGGCGGTACGTGCCGGCTGCGCGCGTGAACGAGTAGTTGCCGCTGCCATCCGTGACTGTGGAGTCCAGAACTACGTCACTGGTGTTCTTGAGCTGAATGGTCCAGCCCGAGAGGCCTGGTTCGCCGGTGTCCTTTACGCCGTTGCCGTTCAGGTCGTTGAATTTCTGGCCGGAAATGGTGCCAGTGCAGATCTTTGTGCCGGTTGTGGTGACTTCATTGCTCCAGACGCCCGCCGGGATTTCAGCGGGGGTTGCCTTGGCTTTATTCTTGATCGTGAAATCGCCGCAGTCATTTACGTTGGCGGTAGCTGACCAGTCGATGGTCGCGTTTTCACCGGCGTGCAAGGTATGGGCGTTCCAGGTCAGCGTCCGGGTTGTGGAATCCCACCACGGCGTTGGCGGCGAGGTAAATTCGTATCCAGGATCGGCATGAACGAGCGTTCCGCCGACCGGCGTGCCCAGCTGTGAGTCAACGACATCTTGGACGATAATGCCGCCGCCGGTGCAATCCGCCGTACCAGTGTTGGTAACGACAATTTTGTAATACAGTGCGTCACCCGGGTTCGCAGTGGTCGGCGTTTTGACCCATTGATCGCCCGACTTCACGAATTTGTCCACCGTCATGGCGCACTGGCCGAGGACGGTAGTATCTTCGTAATCCGAAACTGGGCCAGCGGTGCTGGTTGTCAAAACGGCATTATCACGCCAGGTACCGACGGCCGTGCCAGTCGCCAGGAAGGTGACGGTCCGACTGTCGCCGTCCGCCACTATTCCGAAATTCCAAGTGATCACTTGTCCGACCACGGATGTTGGCGCGGGCGAGGCTGAACCATCGACATACACCATGCCGCTCGGGAGCGTATCGGTGATGGTAAAGTTGTCTTCGCCGCCGTCGGTTTGGCCGTTATTTACGGCGACGATGGTGTAGGTGGTTGTTTGACCGAGATTCAGCGGGTCGGGGTTGTCCGATTTCGTGATGCCGAGATCGTGAAAAAGGATTTGCCGCGTAGTGATGGGAACGGTCTTATCCCCGCCGGCCTGATTGAACCGCACATCCAAGCTCGCACCAGGATAGTTGTGCGCGCCGACGGCGATCAACGCGTCCCAGTACAGGGAAGCCGTCGTTCCCGAAGGAGTGAAGTCGAAGGTGTACGATTTCGCCGACGGATCTCCGGGGATGGGCGTTGGTGCACTGAGAGTAAACGGCGTCCTATCGGCATTGAACGTGATGCTCGATTCGTCAGTCGGCGCGTTCGGGTGACGGAAGGTATCGATGCCGGTAACGCCGCCGCGGATGTAGTCGTGCTGGACGGTGACGGAGGTGGGTACACCCGCTGCCAACCCGTTCAGTTCGAGCTGGAACGGGATATCTTCCTGTTCGAAATACCCGGAGATCTGTCCGTGACTCCAGCCGGGATTCGGGGTCCTATCCCACGCATAGAGCGGGTTGCCGCTCTCTGTCGCCGCTAGTACCGGGGAAGGTCGGATGAGCGCTCCGACCATGCTGACATTCAAAATCGTTGTGATCCCAACCACAACATTGAGCGTTTTCCACACTCGTTCGCGGATCGTCTTCCGCGGGAGGAGATTAATATGGACTGACATAGGCGTATGTTCCTAAAGTCAAATTGATAACAGATTCGAGTTGGTCGTTCTTCGAAGCCGACAGGCTTACGAAAAAAGCCAACAAAACGTCATAAGTAAACGTCGCACCTTAGCACTACTTAACTCGAATGTCAAGCAGTCGTAACCGTGAAAGCGACGCGGTTTATGAATTTTTGTTGGCCCTTTTTTGACGGGGATACCGGTTTAAAGAACAGGTGAGCATGCCAGCTGGTGAGACGGTGCGAACCCTCCATTAAACTACTAAGGTGCGAAACTGCGAAACAAGGTGCGAAATGCGGTCGTGACCTTACAAGCTATCCCTCCGGTTGTCAAGCTCGAGGTTGGACCTAGGAATACCCCGGTATTCTAACACAAAACTGCCTTCACGCAACCTCTACGGTTACGAGAAACTACCCATCTTTCCGGATGGTTGGTGGGTGTGGAAAACTTTTGTCGTTGATTATGGCCAGATTGGGTTGAACCTGAACCGGCAGGGTATACAGGAGCTGATTAATAACCGCGCCGCCGCCGATAAGAACTAGGTAAAACCTGATAGAAGCCAACACCAGGCACGGAAGAGCCGATTTTGACGGAGGGATCATTGGAGATAGTCTATAAGGGCTGGGGATAACTCTGGTCGCGAGGTTGCTGTCACTTCTCTCTCGGCTTTGCCGTATCCCCCTTCTGAATTCAGAAGGGGGATCTTAAGGGGAAGTGACAATCACCGCCAATCTTTTTATGATCTCTCCAACGTTTTGAAGCACCTCGTCATTGGTGAAGCGAACCGCACTAATTCCGCATGATTCAAGAAATCGTTGTCATTCCTGATCAGACAGTCTAGTTTCGCGAAGTTGGTGCGCGATGCCGACCAGAACGTGTGGAAGTCCTTGAGTGGGAGAGAATAGAACTAAAAAGCGTTTTCCTGTACCATGCAGACAACATGACTAACGATGATCTTATTACTCTGCTCATCGACGACGGCGCACTGAAGACGCCAAGGATTATTGACGCTTTTCGCGTCATTGACCGAGCGAAGTTCGTGCCGGCCGGACTACAAGAGCATGTCTACGCCAACATTCCCTTGCCGCTCGGTCACGGCGCGACCATTTCCCAGCCGTACACGGTGGCGGTCATGCTCGAGTTATTGCAACCCCAGGTCGGTGAACGGTGCTTGGACATCGGCGCCGGCTCGGGTTGGACCGCGGCCTTGCTCGGTTCGATCGTCGGACCCGCGGGGCGTGTCGTCGCGGTGGAGCGGATTCCGCAACTGGCAATCGCCGCCCGGCAGTCAATCACCGCCGCCGGCTTGACGAACGTCCAGTACCATGTCGGCGATGCCAGCCGCGGCTGGGCGTCGGATGCGCCCTATGGCGTGATTCATGTGGCGGCGGCCGCCCGCGTCGTGCCTCCGCCGTTCGTTGAACAATTAGCGGCGGCCGGCCGCCTGGTCATCCCGGTTGGGGAATATGTACAAGACCTTGTGTTGATGACGAAAATGGAAGACAATACGGTGACGGAACGTCGTCTTCCCGGGTTTCAGTTCGTGCCGCTCATCAGCCAACAATCTTAACAGTTCGTCCATATTTACAACCAGCCATGTCTACCATCGTCATCGTCAGCGGATACTTTAATCCCATCCATCGGGGCCACATTCGCATGGTGCAACACGCGAAAAAACTCGGCGATAAATTAGTGGTGATCGTCAATAATGATAAGCAACAGCACCTCAAGAAGGGGAAGATCATCATGGCCGAGGATGAGCGTCGGGAAGTGGTGACGGCACTGCGCGATGTTGACGATGTTATCTTATCAATTGATCAGGACCGGACGGTGATGAAGACGCTCGAGCACGTAGGGAAAAAGTACCGGGGACACAAAATCATCTTTGCCAACGGCGGCGACCGCTCCTCGGTCAAGGAAATCCCCGAAGCGGAGGTGTGCCAGCAACTCGGAATCGATATGCACTTCGGCGTGGGCGGAGAAGACAAGGCGCAGTCGAGTAGCAATATCAACAAAGCGCTGGGTCTCGAATAAGATCGGGCTATGGTTGCTAACTCCAAACCGCGTCGTTAGTAAAATGCGCTACCTCTACGCCGTAGTCGCCGGGCTCGCCATCGCCGCCGTCATCGCGGTCTGGTGGATGCTGTCGTCGATCAATCACGCGACCGGGGCGTCGAGCGACCAACTGTCTTTCACCGTGGCCAAGGGGCAACAATTGCGAACGGTCGCCCGGGCGTTGGAAAAAGAAAAACTGATCTCTTCGGCCGGAGCGTGGACGCTGTATGCGATCACTCAAGGCCAGCGGGCCGGGATTTTGGCGGGTGACTATACGCTCAATCACGGCATGACCGGCCGGCAGATTCTTCGCGCCCTCACGGCGCCGGACGCCAGCGACCAGGAAGCAACGGTCAAGATTCCGGAAGGAGCAACGAATGCCGAGATCGCCCAACTGCTCGAGCGGAGCGGCGTGGTCGGCACCGGCGAGTTCCTGGCGGCGGTTGGCGCGACTGACAGCCGGACAGTCGTGAACAAAGAGTACCCGTGGCTCGCTGACAAACCGGCCGCCGCCGATTTACAGGGCTACTTGTTTCCCGATACCTACCGCTTTTTCAAATCATCGACGGCGAGCGCCGTTTTGCAAAAATTTCTTGATAATTTCGACGCGCGCGTAACGCCGGCCATGCGCCAAGCGGCCAAGGATCGCGGCCAGACATTGTTCGCGGAGCTGACGATGGCTTCAATCCTTGAAAAAGAACTGAAGAGCGATACGGATCGCGCGATGGGTGCGGATATTTTCTGGCGCCGAATTGACATTGGCATGCCATTACAGTCCGACGCGACGGTCAACTACGTGACCGGGAAGGGAAAACTCCAACCATCAATGACCGATACTAAGGTCGATTCGCCGTACAATACTTACCAACAGCGGGGATTGCCCCCCGGACCGATTAATAACCCGGGGCTGAAATCAATCCGCGCCGCCCTGTACCCAAAAAGTAATTCGTATTTTTACTTTTTGACGGTTGGCGATAATACGTATTACGCTAAGACACTCGACGAACATAATCGCAATAAAGCCCAGTATTTGAAGTAGAGTTGACGTGTTTCCGTCGATCAGGTACACTGCTTTCGCTTTCCACAGACCATCGGTCATCCGCCAAAGGATGGTAATCCCTAACCGTCAGGGGCCGATCGAGGAAACCGCCCGCTACCGGGCATTCGTGTCTGTGGATAACAGACATTTTTTTACGCTTGATGGCCATTTCCCGACAAGCCAAAGAAGAAACCCTCAAACTGCTCCAAGAGAAACTCCGGCAGTCAAAAGGGATTGTGTTCACCCATTATCAGGGCCTGACGGTTAAAGACATTACGGCCTTGCGTCGGTCGTTGCGCGAGCAAAACGTGGAGCTCGTTGTAGCCAAGAAAACCTTGCTTCACAAAGCGTTTAGCGGAAGTGGTTTTGACCCGACGATCGTGGAGAAACTCCAAGGCAGTGTCGCCTTGGCATTCGGGTTGAGCGATGAGGTGATGCCGGCCAAGCTCCTCCAGCAGTTTGCCAAGGACCATCCGGCCGTGGAACTCCTCGGCGGGATCGTGGCTGGACAGGTGATGGACGCAAGTCAAGCCGTGGCCCTGGCTAAGTTGCCGAGCCGCGACGAACTCCGGGCGAAGACCGTCTGGATCCTCGGCAGTCCGCTGTCAGGGACGGTCAATGTCCTGGCCGGCACGCTCCGCAGTTTTCTCAACGTTCTTAATGCCTTACACGATAAACAACCGGCACCGGCGAGTGCCGCATGAAGAAAGGGAAATCTTATGTCCAACGAACAGCAAGCAGTAGAAGTCCCCGAGAAGTTTAAAGCTCTGGTGGAACAGATCGAAAAACTCTCCGTCCTCGATTTGGCGGAATTGGTCAAGGTCTTGGAAGGGAAGTTCGGCGTCAGTGCCGCGGCACCGATGACGATGGCGGCGGCCCCGGCGGCCGACACCGGCGCGGCAGCAGAAGAGAAGACTTCCTTCAATGTCGAACTGACCGCCACCGGAACGAACAAGATTGCGGTCATTAAAGTCGTCCGTGAGGCGACCGGCAAAGGACTGAAAGAAGCCAAGGATATGGTTGACGGCGCCCCGAAGACCATCAAAGAAGGCGCCACCAAAGAGGAAGCCGAAGCGCTGAAAAAACAACTTGAAGAGGCCGGCGGTAGCGTGACCTTAAAATAAAACCGGCAACCCACCTCCGCCGAACGGCGGGGGCGGGGTCGGTCAATGGAGGAGCGGGAAGGAACTGATGGTCGTGCCGCTCAGCACGTAGGCGGTCTTCGTTTTTTCGCTGACCGCCACGTCACGCAACTCTTCCCAGGCCGCTGACTCATACTGGTCGATTAGTTTTCCCGTCTTGGTGAAAACGACGATCCGCTTGCGGCTCGGGTCAACCAGATAGATATTCTTGCTGTTGACGTCGGTCCAGAGTCGCGTGGCGTCAGTCAGCGGCGGGTCAATGGCGTTCAAGGCGAAGACGGCGGGACGCCCATTGGCGAAAGCGTTGACGACGCCGTTCGGCATCAGGACGTACAATGACCCGTCGACCGCCAAGGCGCGGGCGCTCCCAAGTTCGATCTTTTCCTTCAGCCAAGAGATGCCGGTGCCAAGCGTATTGACTGAGCGGCTGAAGCGAACCAAGTCGCTGGCCGCGGTGTCCAAGGCGTATAGGCGGCCCTGGTAGGAAGCGAGCGATTGGACTCGCGGCCCGGCAGTCGGCCAGGCGCTGTCGAGCGGCTTCCATGTTTCTTTGCCCACGTCAAGTTCGACAAACCCGCGCCGGTCGGTGGCGAAGGTTAGAGTCGCGGTACCGGTCACAGTGCCGGTCGTGGGTCGGCCGGTATCGAGCGCGTTCGGAATGACCGCCGCCGGTATGTTTTTTCCGAGCGTGACCGCCGTCACGATCGATTGATCCGGATCAATTGCCACCAGTCGGGAGCCGGCGAGGTAGAGCTGTTGCGGTTGATTCAGCGGGGTCACGGTCGCCAGTTGTGCCACCACGGTCGGGTTCGGCAAAACGGTTCGATGGGCGAGTTGGGTCACGAGTTCGTTGATGGCGGCGAGAGTCGATTGGCGGGCCGCCTTGTCCTTAGCGCGGCGGTTAGGTAAACGGTCGGCCAATGCCTGGGCGGCAGTCAGGTGTTCCTGGGCGGCGGCTTCACCGCCGTACAGCAGGGCGGCCCGGGCTTTCGACAGATGATCAGCCAGGTTGTCGCTGACGTTGACGGTGAGGCGGGCGGTGCCGGTCGGCTTGGTCTTCTGGATCATGCTCAGCGCCAGGATGAACAGCAGGATGACGGACGCCGCCAGCAACCATTGCCGGGGACGGTTGAGGCGCTGGAACCAGTTCACCAGCGCGTTCAGCGAGAAGCGCCGCTGGCGGCGGAGGATCGGCGCGATCGTCACCGGCGGCGGTCCCGCCGGAAGCGATGTCCGGCGCGAGCGCAGGGCGCGCCAGACGGCCCACAACTGGTTGGCGCCGCGGCCGATGATGCGCGTCAATCGTGACCAAGAAGCGGCACCGCCAGCGGCCGGCCACGCGGCCCGGGCGACCCCGGTTGGCACGATGCGTCGCGGTGGTTTGCGCAGGACGAGGCGGCGGACAAGGCGGCTAACCCCCTGGCTGAGCTGAATGATGAGGTCGCGAAAAGCGGGCCAGATAGACGGCGACAACAGCCGTTCGGTCGCCTGTTCCTTGGCGATCAGGTGCTCCATGGACACTTGCGGCGCCGATTGGGTCAGTGTTGCTTGGGCAACCGGGCGGCTGGGAGAAGCGACGAATTGGCTTTCCGCGGCTAAGGCTTGAACAACGACCGCCGCAAACGAGGCGCGTTGCTCGACGCCCAGGAGGGTGGCCTCCCATTGATGGACCGCCGTACTCGGGTTGCCCTCGAGCAGTGTGCGACGGAGTTTCTCCACCGAGAAATAATCAAGGAGCGATGAGGTGCAAATCAGCAATTGGTCCTCAACTTGGAGCCGGCCGCTGATGGTGTGCGAAAACAACCGGACCGGATTCGGAGCGCTAGTCTCGCTGCCGATCAGATCATGCATCTGATACACCGCCCCGCCTTGTTTCAAACTGCGGCGGAGGAGGAAGGCATGAATGGTACCGACCGAACTGATGACCAGCGTCTCGCGCCAGACGGCGGCCACCAAAATATTGGCTCGCTCGACCCAGTCTGCGACGCCGTCAGTGATGACGCGGTGGAGACGGCGATTCGTCTGATTAAGCGCCTGTTCGAAGGCGTGTTCGGGTTTGGCGTCAACGGCGCGGTAGTACCCGCCGCGGAGTTCTTCTTGAATCAGGTTGATGACGTCGAGGTTGATGCGATCGGTGTTTTCGAGGCTGGAGACGACGACCAGCTTGCCGAGCGCCTGTTCTTCCGACGGCGACGGATGGGCAATCCAAACATTGGCCGTGGCCGGCGAGTGGTTCGGGTCGTAGAGCAGAAGGGTTTCGAAGCGCTGGCGGAGGGGCATACCGAAGACAAAACGTGGAATTTAGTATACACTACCAGCGTTATCTATGCGATCTACCCTCGACCAGCTCATCGGTTCCCGCACGCGGACCAAAGTCCTCCGCCTGCTCTTAACTAATCCGGCCAAGTCGTATTTCGTTCGTGAAATCAGTCGGAAAGTCCACGAGCACGTTAACTCGGTGCGCCGCGAACTGCAACTCCTGCAGGCCGTCGATATCGTCAGCGTCAGCGGCAACGGACAAAAACGTTACTACCGGGCGAACACGGCCAGCGGCATCTTTCCCGAATTGAAGGCTCTGCTTTTCAAGGCGGAGGTGTTGGAAGAACGCGCGTTACTGGCCGCCATCGAGGACAGCGGCCGAATATTCCTGCTGGTCCTGACCGGCTTCTTTGTCGGCCAGGAAGGCGCCGCCACCGACATTCTCATTATCGGTAGCGTCAACCGTTTAAAGCTGGAACGATTGATGCGCACGTTCCAGGAACGTTTCGATCGGGAGATTCACTACACCGTCATGACCAAACAGGAGTTTGAGTACCGGCACTCGCTGACCGATCGCTTCCTGTACGCCATTCTCTCCGGTCCGATCATCACGGTCATCGATAAGCGGCCGACCGCGTGACCCTGGTACTGCAGACCAACATCGCCGGACGTCTGGCCGTCTGGCTGGTTGACGGCGGCCGGATTATTATTGCGCGTCGGAAGGCGATAGTTTGGCACAGTTCTGATAAAGCGCTGGCATTGGTTGACCGAACGATCAGGCAAGCGAAACGATCGTTGCGTGAGGTGCACAAAATAGTTGTTGTTCGCGGCCCCGGACCGTTCACGGCAGTACGCACGGGATTGATTATCGCTAATACGCTGGGAATGCTGTTAAAGATTCCGGTGCGCGGCGTGGTGACGAAACATCAGCTGAGTAATGCGGATGTCCTTCGTGATGTCCGAGTGAAAGCCGGTTTAGGAAAAATAGTAAAACCTTGGTACGGCAAATCGCCGAACATTTCTACGCCGAAAAATACTTCACGTCAGGCAAAGGAAAGATGGGCTCGTTAGTTGGTTAGCTCTTTAGCTTGAAGAAGTGATATAGAGCAAGAGCCGAAGAAAACCGAAGTTGATAATCAAGAACAGCGCGTACTTTCAGTGCACGCGTGCGTTAATACCGCCGAATGACGCCGAGTACCTTGCCTTGAATAATCACACTCTTCACGTCAATCGGGGAGTACGTTCGATTCGCCGGTTGAAGGCGGATGAAGTTGCGCTTCTTGAACATCTTTTTGAGCGTTGCGGTCCCATCATCAAGCAAGGCCACGACGGTATCGCCATCGCGGGCGTATTCGGTTTTTTCCACGACGACGTAATCGCCGTCGGCGATAAAGCTCTCGATCATCGAATCGCCTTTAACTTTCAAGACGTAGGCGTTCCGGCCGCGGACGATTTCCTCCGGCACGGCTAACGACGCCTCGCGGCTCTCAATAGCTTCAATCGGACTGCCGGCGGCAATTATGCCGACCACCGGCAGTGAGATGCTCCGGGCCAGGGTGGCGGCAAATGTTTTCAAACGCGAGGTGAGGGAAATCCCGCGTTCTTCGCCTTCAGCGCGTTCGATAAACCCGCGCTCCTGAAGGAACTGCAGGTGCTCATGGACGGTCGATAAAGCGTTAACGTTGAGGTGCTTGGCGATTTCAGTCAAGGTCGGCGCGTAGCCGCGGCGGGTGATGTAGTCCTTTAAGTATTGGAGCACCTTCTGTTTGGTTTTGGGCAGGATGGGAGCCATGTGATAGCTGTTAGTTTGTTAGGTGGAAAGTTGTAAGATGTAGGTTGTAGAACTTCCCCTCCTAACATTCTTGTTGTTCGAAGGAATAAGTTATTGAGAAAGAATATTATTTGTACGGCGTTAGGAGGGGAATCCGCCATCGGCGGAGGGGTGGTATCACCGGATGCGATGGGGAACAGGGGAGTTGCCTCATCCCTGACCCCACCGAATCGATGAACGTATTTCGAGCGATCTGGCTATTGCAGACCATGCTGTACTTAGAAGGATATACCGAAGGAAAACCGAAGTCAAGATACTGTCCCCCTCATCCGAGGGGGAAGGAGGAAGTCTCGCGGAGCGGGACGACGGAAGGGGGTTTTAGGGCCGTTTTTAAGGGAGAATATTGTCCTTAGCCTCAGTTTGTTTCTCCAGTGGCGGGAAAAAAAGCCTTCGGTTTTCCACAGGCTTGTTGACGCCCAACGTGGTCCTATCGTAGGCAGGATTTTTACGTTGGGGATAACTTTTCACCCCCTTGATTTTGTTCTTTTATTGTGCTATAATGCGTATTGAAAATAGTTGATAATAAGGCCAAATTGAAACGAACTCATAAAAAGAGCCGAAAGGGTTACGGTCCTCAAAAAACAACCCGCCAAATACACGGCATTCAGGGTGGTTTTGTGGAACGAGTACAAGCCAAAAAACTAACAGCGTCGACCACGACTCAGAAAAAGAAACGTAAAACACAGCGGCAAAAAAACCGGTTAATCATAAACCGGGAAACTCGTGCGAAAAATAAGAAGATCCATATCGGCGTCCATCGACTTGGCGCCGTTCTTCGTTCACGAATAGTTGAGAGCGGATATATAACGCGTCGTTTCTTCGGACGCGTTAGGCGTTTTAGCATCCGGCGTTCGCTGGTTCGACCGGCGAGTGCAATCATGGGGCGCGGAGCGGGACAAATTAAGCGAGTTATTTTTTCGTTGATCGCTTATCGGCGTCGTATAAGCCGGGAGACTATTCGAACGATCTGGCAGCCGAGAAAACATTTTCAGGCGGCAGTTGGAATGTTGAGATTCCGAAGCGTTAAGTTGCTGACACGGGCTAAAGAAAAAATGTCGCTTTCGATAAAGACGGCGCAAAACATAGATTGGCGTCTCGCGACGAAACAATCAGCAACTCGAGTGCGGCAATGGTGGGGACCGGGTTGGCAGTTCCGCCGACACTGGCACGCCTATGCCGTCGGGACGTTGGTGATCGGCGGGTGGATGGCGTATACGATGATCGCGCCGTTGTTAGCAGTTTCGGCTACCAAGACATTAACCGCGCAGACTGATTGGGAGGCGGGCGAGTACTACAACGGTACGGTCGACACGAAGTCCTCGGCCGGTGACATGAAAGTCCAGTCCGGCAGCGTCGGCACCTGGGACGCTGGCACGCCCGGATTTCCCGTCGATACCGCCGGGTACGACTACTGGACATTCGACGGCGCATCGTACGGCGCGGCCATGACTACCGACGACACGTACATCTACATGATCGGCGGCAACCGCCGGCCCTATCTCTTCCGCTTCAATCCGGAAACAAACACCTGGAAACAACTGGCCAGCGCGCCGACTGATTTTCTCTACGGCGGCTCATTGGCGTATGACGGCGCCGGAAACATTTTCGCCATCGACGGCCAAGAGGGCGTTTTGAGCAGCTACTCGGGCGACACTACCGCCGAACGCCACATGTACAAGTACAGCATCGCCAACGACTCCTGGAGCCGGGTGGCCGATGCGCCGGACACGTGGGGGCTCGGTTCGTCAATCGTCTCCAACCGCAACGGCAAGATCTACGCCGTCCGCGGCATCAACCAAGACACGCTCTGGGCGTACACCATCGCCACCAACACCTGGGACGTGACGCTGGCGTCATTGCCGGCTCCGTATTTCGTGTACACCACCAACGGCCAGCCGCTCGTCTACATTGCTACCTCGTACAGCGGCAAGTGCACCACCGGCTGTTTATTCACCTTATACGGCAACGGCAACCGGCAGTTCTTCCGCTACGACATCGCCGAAAACCAGTGGTACTACAACTCGCCGACCGATCTGACTATTCCGGCGGCGCTCGGCGGCGTCGGTTACGGTTCCTCGTTCGCCTACGACACGGCCAACAGCAACCTTTACCTCCTGCACGGAAACCAGCAGGCTTACTTTTCCAAGTACGCGGTGACAACGGAGACGTGGGACGCGGCGGTCGCGACGACGGCTGAGGCGCCCGGTCCGGTCTACTACGGTGGCGTGTCGGTGTACCTCAACGGCTACGTCTATTCGCTCAAGGGCTACGGCGTGCCGGATTTTTGGCGGTATGACATTACCGCGAACGTATGGAACTCCGTTTCGACGCCGGCCGCGTCGGGCAACGCCGGCGAAGACGGCCATGTCGTTTTCGTCCCGGACGCCACGTGCCCTGACGCCGCGGCGGGCGACTGCTTGTACGTACTGCGCGGGGCGAATACGAACACGTATTGGCGGTACAACATCACCGCCAGGACCTGGACCACGCTCTCGAGCACGAATCTCGGCACACTCCAGGCAGGCTCTTCCTCATGTTGGAACGGCGCGGATCTTATTTACGCACTCCGTGGCAATAGCACCTACAATTTCTATCGATACAGCATTTCTGGGAACGCCTGGACGGCGCAGACCGACATCCCGACGACCCATACCGGCGGCGGCGCCTACCCGGCATCACCGACGACGCAGGTCGTCTCGTACGGCGGCGCGGTCACCTGCGTCGGAACGAACCTCTATGCGATGAAGGGAGCCGCGAACGCGAACGGCTCGAACCACTTCTACCTCTGGAACGGCACGACCTGGACGCAGAAGGCGGTCGTACCACAACGGGTATTCGTCGGCGGAGCACTCGTCAACAACGGTACGTACGTCTACGCCCTGGCCGGCAACCAGCGCGGCGATTTCTACCGGTATGACACTGCTGGCGACTCGTGGACAGCGATGACTTCGTTGCCAAGCGCAACAAACTATACTGCTTCTTTGGCATATGACGGAAGCGCTAATATCTACGCAATCTCGGGCGATTATGACAAGAAAATGTGGCGCTACAACATCAGCGGAAACTCCTGGACCCGCGTCGCCGATCTGCCGGCGCGCGTCGGATACGCGAATGCCCTGGCCTACGACACGGCGGCCAACGTCCTCTATGCCGAGAACGGCATGACCACGTACAACCTCTGGCGCTTCACCCCGACCACGAACAATTACATCACCACGGCCACCTGGATTTCCGCCACGCAGGACTTGAACTTCGTCTCCGGCTGGGAACAGCTGTCCGCCACCCATCCCACGCCCGGATCGTCGAGCGTCTCGATCGCCACCCGGTCGAGCACTGACAAGGTCGCCTGGTCGGCCTGGGAAACGGTCTTGAACGCCTCAGCCGCGGACAGCAGTACGACCGATCTGTCGGCGATCACCACGCCGGCCCGCCGGTACATCCAGCTGCGGGTTACCCTGACCTCGGACGGGTCAAACACCCCGACCTTCAGCGACCTGACCGTCACCTACACCAAGGACAGTACCGCGCCGACCAATCCGTCCGCTACCGGCTACGCCGACAGCACCAAAGCCACGTCGATCACTTCGGGCAATTCATACTATTACGTTACACCGTACTTCGAGCTGTCCGGCGCGACTGACAGCCAATCCGGCGTGGCCGGCTATTACGTCTACTTTGGAACGAACAGCGGTTTCGATCCGAGTTCGAGCGAGGACTACTACCAGACCGGCACGACCTATGAGGTCAACACACCGCTGATCGGCGGGAACAGCTACTACCTGCGAGTCGCGACCAAGGACGTCACGGGTAACGTGGCTTCCCCGCAGACGAAGTTCACCTACGTCTACTCGGGCGTCACGAACGTCGTGGCCCAGACCTGGACCACGCAGGCGAATTTTGAAGCTACCGGCACCACGTCTTCTAACCTCAACACCGCCGCCAACTCCGGTACGGACGTGACCTTGAGCGCCGTGTCCGGCGGCACCTGGATGGACCTACCAGCGACGTTCGGTACCGCCTCAGTCACCACGGCGTACAATGATTCCGCTTTAGCTTGGAACGGTAATGACACGATTTTCGTCCTGCGGTCCACGAACTCTAAGACCTTCCTCAAGTACACCATCAGTACTAAAACCTGGGCTACTCTGACGAATATCGGCTCGACCGCGAACGCCTACCCGGGCACAACCATCGTGTATGTTCCCACCGGCAGCCAATGCGCGGACAGCCAGGGTTGCGTCTTCGCCCTGGTCGGCAACAGTTCCACCGAATTCCAACGCTATAACGTTCAAGCGAATACCTGGACTTCACGGACGGCGATTACGGCCGCGGTCAGCTACGGCGCGTCGCTCGTCTGGACCGGCGGCGATTACCTCTACGCCGAACGCGGCGGCGGAGCCACGGATTTCTACCGCTACAGCATTTCCGGCAATTCCTGGACGCCGCGGACCACGCCGGATTACGCCTTCAACTACGGCGCCGGACTCGTCTATGTTCCGCCCGGCACCTACTGCAGCGACGTCTCGGGCTGTATCTTTGCCAGGCGCGGCGGCGGCTCTAACCATTTCTGGCGGTACGACATCAATAGCAACAGCTGGTCCTACCGCACCGCCCCTCCGTCCGCCGCGCCGACGAAAGGGAACTACGGGGCGACGATGGTGTACAACAACGGCGTCATCTACTTTGTCGGCGGCTACGCCACGACCGATTTTGTAAAGTACACCATTCTCACTGATACCTGGTCAACGCTGGCCGATCTGCCGGCCACGCACTACTACGGCTCATCCACCGGCATGGTCTACGACACCTCGACCGATACGATTTATATCCTGCGCAGTTACAACGAGTACAGCTTTTTGAGTTATGACGTCACAAACGACAAGTGGCGCAATCCGACGATTCCGCACGGCATGTCGTCCAACGGTTTCAACTACGGCGGGCTGGCCTTCGACGGCACGGACACGCTGTACGTCGCCCGCGGCGGTAACCTCAATGATTTTTACAAATACGTCGTTTCCACGCAGGTCTGGACCCGGCTGGAAAATATTCCGATGCGCATGTACACCGGTTCTGATCTTGCCTATATCAGCGGCAAAGTCTACGCCCTGACCGGCGCGCCGCCGTACGGTGAAGCCGCCACGCGGTTCTACAGCTACGACCCGACGACGGACAAGTGGACGCGCCTGGCCGACACGCCGAATACGGTCAGCTACGGCACGAAACTGGTCTGGGACGGCGCGAACACCATCTACACGGCTCGCGGAGGCAACACCACCACCTACTACTCATACTCCATTTCCGGCAACACCTGGTCCACGCAGGCCTCAACCGTTCCCGCTGCCGTCAACAACGGCGGCTGCGCCGTGCGGAGCGGAACGGCCATTTATCAAGTCCGGGCAACGAGCACGCTGAACTTCTACAAGTGCAATCTCGACACCGGCGCCGGCACCTGCACCTGGATTGCGGATGGCGGCGGTGGCGATCCGGCAAATGCGCCGGCCAGTCCCGGAGTCCTTACAAACGGTGCCGCTTGCACACTCGATAACGGAAACATCTTCGTGCCGCGGGGAAACACAACCAACACCGACTTCCTGGTCTACAATATTACCGGCGATAGCTGGACCAACCGTACGCTGAATAACTTCTACAACGACGGCCGCATGGAAGCCGGACCGAACGGGATCCTCTACGGTTTCCGCGGCTACGCCACCTCGACCATGGACCGCTACGTCCAGCCGACCGCCACCACCAGCTTCCAGCGCATCGGCACCTGGACCTCGCAGATCATTGATGCCGGTACGGCCATTGACTATAACGGCGTAACGGTTAACGCCGCCTTCCCGGCAAATACCGCTTTGAAGGTCGAAACCCGCACCTGCTCGGCGGCCGGATGCGCGGCTGACCCCAATGACGCCGGCTGGTCGGCCTGGGACGAAGCCTCGAACCTTCGCACCATTTCCAGTACGCGGTACTACACGGTTGATTCAGCGACCGCGCGGTACGTTCAGGTCAAGCTGACCTTCACCTCGGACCGCATTTACACGCCGACCGTGTCGGACGTGACGCTGAACTACTACTCGGACAGCACCGCGCCGACGAACCCCTCCGCGCTTACTTCTTTAAATCAATCCGGCGGCAGCGCCATTACCACCGGCAACTGGTACAACTACTCCGGCCCGTACTTTTCCTGGTCTGGCGCGTCTGACAACGCCGGCGGCATCGGCATTCAGGGGTACTACGTCTACTTCGGCACGAATAGCAGCGCTGATCCGACCACGGATGGAGCGCTGCAAGCCGGCGCGACCTATACTGCCTCTAGTCTGCAAACTAGCCAAACCTACTACCTCCGGATCAAGACCAAAGACTACGCCGGCAACGTCTCAGCTGCTGCCTGGGCGCCGTTCACCTATAGTTACGACAGCGTCGCGCCATCTCGGCCGACTAACCTCCAGGCAAACCCGGCTGTGCCGTCAGCTACGAACAGTTTCGCCTTCTCCTGGACCGCCGGTTCGGATTCCGGCGGCTCGCCGTCCTTCCAGTACTGCTACAAACGGTACTTCAGCGCCGGCAACCAGGACGCCAGCGAGACCTGTGTGTCTAGTGCGACTACCACGCTCTCCGGCATTACGGCGCTGACCGAAGGCACCAACTATCTCTACATCCGATCAAAAGATGCGGCCGGTAACTTCTCCAACAACGGCGACTACGAAACCGTCGCCTACCGCTGGGCGCAGACGCCGCCGTCCCTCCCGACCAACGTCACTCACGGTTCCACGGCCGATCCATACCAGCATACCTTTGCCTGGAACGCTCCGACCTCGGCGGCCTTCGACATCACCGCTTACTGTTACCAGGTCAATGCCGTACCGACCGCCTCATACTGCACCAACGGCACCTACGGTCGCTGGACTACGACCTCGGAAACCAGCGGCCGGTTCCTGGCTGCCTTCAACACCCCGAACACCCATCCCGGCAACGATAACAAGTTCTACATCGTCGCCAAGGATGAAGCCGGTAACGTCGACTACAACGCGACGTTCAACTGTACCACCGGCGCCGGCTGCATTACGTTTTCTTCCACCACAACCGCCCCGAACCCGCCGCAGAACGTATCAATCACCGACGCCTCCGACCGAGTGGCCCAGACGTTCCGCCTGACGCTTGGCTGGAAAAAACCGGCGGACAATCCGGGATCCCAGCTTTACTCGTACCGCGTCTACCGTTCCGTTGACGGAACGACCTACGTCCAGCGGGAAACGCTCCTCAACGTCAGCGGCCAAGATGACTACGCGTACACGGACGTGGCATTATCAAATGCCACCACGTACTACTACCAGGTCAAAGCGGTTGATGCCGCCGGCGCGGAATCATCGGCCGGAACAACGGTATCAAAGAAGCCGGAGGGCAAATTTACCTCGCCGCCGAACCTGGTCGGCAATCCGTCCATCCAACCGCGCATCCGGTCGGCGGCCATCCAGTGGCTGACCGACAATCCGGACGGCCACCCGGCCAGCTCGTTCGTGCAGTACGGCTTGACCACTAGTTACGGGGGCGAACAGGGGAACTCCGACCTGACCGGCACGCACACCGTGACGTTGATCGATCTGACTCCCAAAACGACATACAATTTCCGCCTGAAGTGGATTGATCAAGATGGTAATATCGGATACTCGCCGAATTACTCGTTTACGACGAACGATGCCCCTTCCGCTCCCGCTAACTTGACCGTTAATCCCGCCACTAACACCGCCAATCATTTTTCCTTCGCCTGGTCCGCTCCAAACGATGCCGGCGTAACCGTCGCGGGGTACTTTTATTCGGTCAACAGCACCCCGACTAAGGATAATACCAGCTTTATAAAAACTTCCGCCGTCGGCCCAGTAGCAGCGGCTTCGCGGCAGGGCGTCAATACGTTCTACGTCGTGGCGGTGGACGATTTCGGCAACGTCAACTACGACAACTACACCTCGATTGAGTTCGAGGTGCATACGGCGGCCCCGGCCTCGCCGCGGAACGTCGTGATTACCGACTCATCCGATCGTGACAATAAGCGCTATTCAATCACCCTGACCTGGGATCCGCCGAGTGAAATTACCGCGGCCAGCGGCGGATCGGACATCAACTACACCATCTACCGCTCGGAAAATGAGGGTCAGAACTTCTCGTCCATCGCCACCATCAAGTCCACCGGCTACCTCGATACGGGCTTGAACAGCACCAAGAAGTACACCTACAAAATCACGGCCCAGGACACTGCCGGCGCCACTTCTGTTTCGACCACCCCCTTAGCGAAAGTGCCTGAAGGGCGGTATACCGCGCCGCCGGCGATCACTAAGGCGGCGGTAGCCGCGCCGGACTCCTTCTCCGCGGTGATTACCTGGAGCACGGAACGGGGCGCCTCGTCGTTCGTTGATTTCGGCGCGACGGCGGATAATCTCGCCGAGGAACAAGGCACCGCCGATCTCATCCCCGACCACTCGGTCAAGGTGACCGGCCTCAAGGCGCAGACCACCTACTACTACAAGGTTAAGAGCATCGACGTCGACCAGAACGTCGCGTATTCCGATGTTCAATCGTTCACCACGCTCGAAGCACCGCGGGTGATGAACGTCAAGATCACCGACGTCCGGCTGAAGGACGCGATCGTCTCCTGGGAAGTGAACAAAGAAGCGACGGCCATCATCAATTACGGCAAGACGGCGAACTACGGTCTGACCTATAACGCCGACGGCGCCAACTACAGCACCAAGCACACGGTCAAGTTGGAAAACTTGAGTGACAGTACGACCTATCACTTGCGGCTCGGCGGCGTCGACCGCAACGACAATTCCATCGTCTCCGACGACTATGTTTTCACCACCCTGACGTTCCCGAAGGTGGACAACATCACCACCAAGAACAAGTCCCAGGGCCAAACGGAAATTGCCTGGAAGTCGAACGTCCCGACCACATCGTCGGTCGAATACTACGGCGATACCATTCCGCCGAAGACTCAGGGGAACACCTCGTTAGTGACCGACCACACGATTCTTCTGTTCGGCCTGGAAGACGCGACGCAGTACAAATTCAAAGTCCGCGGTTCCGACCAGTTCGGCTACGAAGCCGTGTCGCCCGAACAGAACTTCACCACCCTCGAAGATACGACGCCGCCGGAAATCTTCGGCGTCAAGTCGGAATCGAACACCATCGGCTCCGGAGAGACCTCGAAGATTCAGATCGTGGTGTCCTGGAAAACTAATGAGCCGACGACGTCCAAAGTGGAGTTCGGCGTCGGATTGTCCGGCAGCGAGTTCACCGATTCCACCGACGAAAACGCCGAGCTGGTCCTTGACCACCTAGTCGTCATTGCCGACCTGGCCCAGGCGAAAACCTACCATTTCCGCGTCGTGTCCCGCGACAAGGCTGGTAATCAAACGAAATCCGGGTCATACTCCGTCTTGACCTCCCGCAAGCGCGAGTCGTTCGTCCAGCTGATCGTCACCAACCTTGAGAGCACGTTCTCCTGGCTGGGCAACATCGGAAAACTTACCGGCCGCTAATCTCTATGCCGAAAAAGAAAAAACAAGACCCCCTGACGACTTCCTCGGCGACCGTCGCAGTTCCGGATACGGCCAAGCCGCAACCGGCCATCGCCTTGCGAAATGTCGGGAAATCATACCGCGTCGGGAAAAACGACATTACGGTGCTCAAAGACATTAACCTGGAAATTTTTCCGGGTGAGTTCGTGATTATCCTCGGACCTTCAGGTAGCGGCAAATCAACCCTGCTAAACCACCTGCTCGGCCTGGAACAGCCCACCAGCGGTCGGGTCATACTGTACGGCCACGACATCACTAACCTCGGCACGAATGCCATCGCTAGATTGCGTTATCGGTATTGCGGCGTCATTTTTCAGCGCCCCGACTGGATTAATTCCATCAACGTCGTCCAGAACGTTTCGCTCCCGCTGGCCATCCACGGCGTCAGGACCGGCGACCGGTTGTCGAAAGCCTGGCAGTATCTCAAGGAAGTCGACATGACCGATCACGGTTCGTATCCTCCGACCGATCTGTCCGGCGGTCAACAGCAAAAGATAGCCCTGGCGCGGGCGATGATTAATGAGCCGAGCATGTATATCGCCGACGAACCGACCGGCAACCTGGACTCGGTTTCGGCCGACAAAGTGATGGACATTTTTCAGCACTTGAACCAGGACCAGAAAAAGACGATCATCATGGTCACTCATAACATTGACTACGTTCGATTCGGTTCACGCACCGTCTACATTCGCGACGGCCAAGTCGCCAGCGGCGCCGAGCAATTCCTCAAAACCCCAGCCGAAATCCATGCGGCTTGATTTTTCATTTTTCCTTTCGGGATCGAACCTGCGGCAACGCAAACTCCGCAGTTTCCTGACTATCGGCGGCCTGGCCGTCGGGGTGGCCCTGATCGTCTTTCTAGTGTCGCTCGGCTTCGGTCTCCAGCGGCTGATCCGGGCCCAGATCACCAACGTCGAGGCGCTGACCGTCCTTGACGTGTCGCGCGGCGAATCGTCATTGCTCCCGCTTAACGACCAGACGATTACCGATTTTAAAACCCTGAGTAACGTCAAAGACGTCAGCGCCTCGATCTCCCTGTCCGGTCAGATCGCCCGGCAGGACTCAGCCACCGACGTAGCCATCTACGGCATCTCGCCGCAGTTTATCAGCATGGAGGGCGTCAAACTCACCTATGGCCAACAGTTCTCCGCCGAGAACGCCAAGGAGGTGCTAGTGACTTCAACCGCCCTCAATCTGATCGGCTTGGAGAATGCGCCGAAATCCATCGGCGAAGACGTGACGCTGAAGGTCATGGTCCCGGTCAAGCACGAAGGGCAATCGGAACCTGATCTGGTTCCGACCGACCTGCCGGTTAAGGTGGTCGGCACGATGACCGACGAGGAACTGAGCATCGTCTACGTGCCGATCAAGTACCTCGTTGATCTCGGCTTCCCCGCCAGTTACACCGAAGCCAAAGTCAAGGTGACGAACGAACAGCTCAAACAGTATTCGATGGCCAAGGTCAAGGTGACCGATCAGTCGAAACTGCCGGAAGTCCGGAAACAAATTCAGGCCATGGGATACCAGGTTGATTCGGTGGCGGACACCGTCGGGCAAGTGGACAAGATCTTCCTGGTCTTCCAGTTGGTGGTCGGCGGCTTCGGAGCGATCGCCATGTTCGTGGCCGCCCTGGGGGCCTTGAACACTTTGACCGTCTCCCTGCTGGAACGGACCAGGGAAATCGGACTGATGAAAGCGCTCGGCGCCACCTCGGCCGACATCTACAAACTGTTCCTGACGGAAGCTATCCTAATGGGTGTCGTCGGCGGGATGCTGGGGGCTGGGGTAGGTGTCGGCGCCGGGGCGGGAGTCAACGCCGGCTTGCGTTACCTGGCGCAGCGTCTGGGCGGACAGCCGGTCGGCATATTCTTCACGCCCTGGTGGTTTTTAATCGCGTTGTTGCTGTTAGTTACGATCATCAGTCTGATCACCGGGTTCTACCCGGCCCGCCGCGCCGCGACCATTAACGTTCTTGAAGCTTTACATCACCAATAGTATGCCTAACGCCTCCGCCGCCTTGATCTGGAAACAAAAGAAGCGCCGTATTTTCGGCGAGTTGCTAACTGAAGCGACCGTCCGGAGTAAGGCCAGCTGGGTAGCGGTCCACCGTTCGTCAAAGGAGTTGCTCCTGACGTACGAGAGCCGGGGTTTAGTGGTGTCGCTGTACGGCGGCGGCGAACTGCCCGCGGACCATCCGGAAATCAAAACGGCCGTCGCCTTGGCGACCTGGGTCGCCGGTCATGACGGCATCGTGATGCACGGCGGGCGCGGTTCCGGCATCATGGAAGCCGTATCAGTTGCGGCCGGGAAGCTGTGCCTCGGCGTGCTGTTTTCGGAAATTCGAGGCGAGGCCGTCAAGCAAGGCGACAACATTATCGTCAACGCCCCGACGCCGCGGATCGAACTGCTTGGCACCTGCGCGCCGGTGATCGTCATTTTCCGCGGCGGCCTGGGGTCATTTCAAATCCTGATGCGGGCCATCGTCCATGTCCGAAACCGCAAGTATCATCCCGAGCAACCGCCGCAACTGATTTTCGTCAGCGATTACTGGATCGGATTGTTGACCACCATGATGAATCTCAGCGTTCTACCGCGGGAGTTCTTGACCGAACTCCACTTCTTCCACGTACTTGATGACATTACTAAACTGATTCCCTCAAACCCATAGACGATGCGGCTGTTCTGGCTCAAATTCGGGGCCGTCTTCCTGGCCTTAGTTCTGACGGCCGCGGCTTGCAGTTCACGGTCGACAAACAATGCCCCAGCCCCACCTTCTAACGTCAACGGCACGGTGCCGGCCAACGCCAATGTCAATGCGCCCGGCGGAGCCGGGTCCGGCTCCGCCGGAAATGTGAACGTTGATATCGGTGCGACGACCACTCCCACGACCCTGGTCGGCAAGGTCTTCGTCAAAGGCTACAACTCACCCAGCGCCTCCTACGGCCTGTTGGCGACCGACGGCCGGGAAATAGGTTTCGGCGCCTACGATTCAATGAAGGAACAGTTTCGGCCGTACGTCGGCGACCGCGTGACGGTGACGTTCTCCGCCATCTGCAAATCGACGTCCCGCAACTGTTGCCGGACCCTGTTCTCGCTTTGTGGTACGGTGTCGACGTGGAAACCGATGCCGGCACTGACGCCGTAACATTTAGAAAACCAGTCGCCACGATGAATTCGTAAGCGATATTCTCCGGTTAGGCGTCAACAACCGGTTTCTTGCTTTTTTGCCTATTGGCACACCCTTAAGATACGAAACGGTGTATCCTGTGGGATAATGGATACTTTTTTCCTCTTTACAGATGTTTCGGTTTTTGTTAGGGTTTTTGTATGACGCGGAACTACTCGCTCTATGTTGATGAGTTAGGCACGACGAATCTGCTCGATCAACAATCACCGTATTACATCTTGTCCTGCTGCTCGGTTGATCAACAGTCAAAAGACGATCTCAAAGCCCAGGCGGACCGGATCAAATACAAATATTGGGGGAATCGTTTTCAACACGTCATCTTTCATTCCGTTGATATTGGACACCAAGAAGGTGACTTTAGCATCTTTCAAAACAACCACGCAGGTCTCGTTGCTTTTCAAGCCGATCTGATTGATTTTCTCCGAACCGGCAACTACAAGATGCTGTTTGTCTTGGTCGATAAACCGAAAGCCGTTGCGCAGAACTGGAGAGACGTGACGGTCATGCGCCGATCGGCCGATGAAGTCACTCGTGCCTTTCTGACCCTACTGCATGTCCAAAAAGCGCACGGTCACATGGTTATTGAATCATCGGCCGTTGATCGCGACTATTATTTTCTTAAATCCTTCAATTACTTTTTGTCCGGTGGTATCCCGCAACTGGGCATCACTCACGCTGACATTCGAAAAATCCTGACATCGATTTCTTTTGTGACAAAACGAAACCACGACATCGAGGAACAAATTTCCGATTTGTTGGCCTATGGAGCAAGACTTAGATATCTTGATAATCTCGTACCCGGATCATACGAAGAAAAAATCGCTGGAGTCTTGAATACGAAAATTTTCTCGCCGCCGAAACTTGCCAGCCCAAAAAAGATGAACTTTTATTCGCAAGTCTCTCCGTTCTTGGTTTTACCAAAATAGCAAGAGAGCCGGCTCGTGGCCTTACGGCTCACTCCCCAGCTCTCAGCAATAAAGACCTTATCAGCAAAAAAAGGAATTGTCAAGACTATAGTTTTACGACACTAATGCCTACCGCCTACGTCCTCAAATCGGATTTAGACCCGACCGCTTTTAAAGTCGATTACCAGAAAGAACTGAATCCGGAACAACTCGACGTGGTGCTCCACGGCGACGGGCCGTGCTTAGTGTTGGCCGGGGCCGGATCGGGCAAGACGCGAACAATCGTCTACCGCGTGGCTTACCTAATCGAGCGCGGCGTCAAGCCGGAAAACATCCTCTTAGTCACCTTCACCAACAAGGCGGCCAAGGAGATGCTGTTCCGGGTGGAAGAACTTTTGGGGTCGTTCCCGCAGAGCTTGTGGGGCGGGACGTTTCATCACGTGGCCAATATTCTCCTCCGGAAATACGCCAAAGCCATCGGCTACGACAATAATTTCACTATCCTTGATGAAGAAGACAGCCGGGACCTGATCAACTTGTGCGTCAAGTCTCTCCGCATCGACCCCAAAAAGACGCGCTTTCCCTCGGCCGGCGTGATCAACGGATTACTGTCGCTATCAAAAAATACGAACGTGCCGCTGGCCGAGCTGGTGACGGACACGAAACCGGAATTTATGCCGGTCGCGGAAGATCTCATCGCCGTCCAACGCGCCTACGAAGAGCGGAAGCGAAAAAATAATTTAATGGATTTCGATGACCTGCTGTCGAATCTTCTCAAACTGTTGCGCGAACATGAGCACGTTCGGAAAACGTTAGGACAACAGTTCCGCTATATTCTGGTTGACGAATATCAGGACACCAACCACCTGCAAGCCAGTATCGTCAATCTGTTGAGCCAGGCGCACCACAACATCGTGGTCGTCGGCGACGACGCCCAATCGATCTACTCCTTCCGCGGCGCGGATATCAGCAACATTCTCGATTTCCCCAAGCTATTTCCCGGTTGCCGGACGTTCAAACTGGAGACCAACTACCGCTCGACCCAGCCGGTGCTTGACGTAGCCAACGAAGTCATCAAACGCAACCGCGACCAGTTCCCGAAGAAACTGCGCCATGTCCGGGCGGGCAGTATGAAGCCGATCATCGTGCCGGCCGTGTCCGACGAGCAGGAAGCGGAATTCGTAGTCCAGAAAATTTTGGAGTTACGCGATGAGGGCGTCCCGTTGAACGACATGGCCGTGTTGTTCCGCGCCGCCTACCACTCGCAAGCGCTCGAATTCGAGCTGACGCGGCGGGATATTCCTTATGACTATCGCGGCGGCGTGCGCTTCTTCGACCGCGCCCACATCAAGGACGCCCTGGCTTTCCTGAAAGTCGTGGATAACCCGAAAGACGAAGTGGCCTTAAGCCGAGCCTTGCGCCTGCAAATCGGCATCGGCGAGCAGACGGCCGGACAGCTCTTCGAGATGATCCAAGAGCGGCTCGGTCCGCCGGACGAGGATGCGCACCCGCTGTCGACGGTGCTGGAACAACTGATGCCGCCGTCCCGCGCCGCGCCCGGCTGGAAGAATTTCCGCGGCACGCTCGAATCGTTGATTGGTGAACAAATCAACGGTCCGGAGACGCTGATTCGGCTGGTCATGGACAGCGACTACCGCGATTACCTGAAGAACCAGTATCCCGACGCCGACGACCGACTGCAGGACCTCGAACAACTGGCCGTATTCGCCGGAAAGTACGATGGGTTATCGAAGTTCCTATCTGAGGTGTCGTTGCAGGAAAGCTTTGGGGTCGTCGCGGCGGAACCGGAGACGGGGAGTGACGAACGCATTGTCCTGTCGACCATCCATCAGGCTAAGGGCCTCGAATGGCAAGCGGTCTTCGTCATCCATCTGTCCGACGGTTATTTTCCGAATCCGCGGGCCTTGGCCGAGGAGGGCGGGTTGGAGGAGGAACGACGGCTGTTTTACGTGGCCGTGACTAGGGCTAAGGAGCACCTGTTCTTGTCGTATAGCCTAGCCGCCGGCTATCGAACCATGTCGATGCGCTTGCAGGCGCCGTCGCCGTTCTTGAAGGAGATTCCGGACAAGTTTCTCGAGGCCTATCAACTGTCCGAAGCCGAGGTCGACCGGCAAGACAGTCTTAGCGATCCGGATCAGATCATTGATCTTGACGATGATAAAAAACCGCGCGGTCTGCTCGATCGGGTGTTAAAGTCGAATCGGGAGAAGAAAAAGCGCTGGCGATCATCTTCCCACCTCCCCTCCGCCTGACGGCGGCTTCCCCTCCTCAATCGAGGAGGGGATCGAGGGGAGGTGATGAACATCGGTACGTGCTACAATGAAAGAGTGAAACGAGAACTCATTGTGCTGTGTCATAATATCCGCTCAACCTACAACGTCGGTTCCTTTTTCCGCACCGCCGACGGGGCGGGCGTAACGAAACTGGTGTTGTCGGGCTACACCGCCCGCCCGCCCCACCGCGGGATCGCCAAAGTCGCGCTCGGGGCGGAAACGTGGTTGCCGTGGGAGTACGTCAAAGCGCCGGGGCCGTGGTTGAAACGGATGAAAAAAGCGGGGTACCATGTCGCTGTGCTCGAGCAAACCCCGCGAGCCGGGAATATTTTTACGTGGCCGCCGCGCTGGCCGTTGATTCTGATTGTCGGTAATGAAGTGCGCGGGGTCAGTCCGGCGTTGCAACGGTGTGCCGACACGCATCTCGAAATCCCGATGCGCGGCCGGAAAGAATCGTTGAATGTGGCTTCGGCGATGGCAATTGCGGTATACTCACTTTTATATGGCCATACCTAAACTCTCTGTTATCATCGTCAACTACCGCTCAAGCGACGCGCTTGAACACTGCCTGCGTTCGTTGCATGTGGCCACGAAGGCGTCGTTGGAAATCATACTGATCGACAATTCGCCTGAAGAGGGCGCCCAGAACCGGATGGTACTGGGCGGCGCGAAAAAGGTTTTGCAAGCCGGCGGTTGGCACAGCCACTACTTTCCCCAGGCTGACAACATCGGCTACACCAAAGCCGCTAATCACGGCGCGCGGCACGCACTAGGGGAGACGCTATGTTTTCTCAACCCGGACATGATCCTCGAAGCGCACAGCCTGGACCGGATGCTGGCCTGGGTCGAACAGCATCCGCGAACGGTGGTCGGACCGCGTGAACGCAATGTCGATGGACAGATTGTAACTACGGCCTTCCCCTTCGTCACGCGGCGGTACGTCTGGGGCGCGAACCTGCTCTATAAATTCCCTTGGCCGCGATCGTGGCAGCCGACACTGCCGTGGCTTGTCCCGCCGTATCAATACGCGCGGCGGTGCTGCACCGCGACGGAACCGTTCATCGCGGCGGTGCTCAGCGGCAGTTGCCTGGTGATGCTGGCCGATGTCTGGCGGACGGTGGGGGATCACCGCTTCGGGCGGCCTGCCCGCCGCACTGCTAAGGCAGGCGGGGACCCCGCCGACGGCGGCGGATGGAACGAGGAACTGACTTATTTCGGTTTGGAGTCGGAGTGGTTCAAGCGGGCGCGTGACGCCGGGGTAACCGCTTGGTATCTGCCCGCCGCGGAGGTTTTCCATGAGCACGCCCAGAGCATCCGGCGGGCTGACCACTGGCGCGTTCGCGATGAGGCCGACCGTAATCGACGTTGGCACGCCCGCCGTTTTGGCTTGGCCGTGCTGGCCATTTTGGCGGTGGTATTGTGGCTGGAGGAAAAGTTCCGGCCGAGCCGCAGATCGTTCTGAACTTGACGTCATGACCAGCTGGCAGTAGGCTGGCCAAGCCAGTTTCGTCCTTTACTTTGCTGTTTGTCTACAGGAGGTAGACCGATGCGACGCGTTCTGCTGAAGTCTCCGGCGGTGCCCGGACGCAGTTTCAGCTACTCCAGCTTTCGGGCTATTTTGGAGTGTACGCTGAAATATCACTTCCAGCACGTCGAAAAACGTCCGGCTCCCCAGCCGCCAATCTTCGTCGTCGGTTCGGCTCTGCACTACATGACCTACCGTTTTTTCCGGGTGATGTACAAGACGGCTGAGTCATTCTGCGGCGCCTGGGCCCACTTTTTCCGGAATGTGGCCGAAGGCGAACACGGTCCAGGCGGGTTCCGCGACCGACCGGTCCAGATCGCCTGGAAATTCGACAAGGAACAGTGGTACTGGAATAGCCGCGGCAAGGAAGTGCTCACTAAGTTCTTCGAACGCCACAAGCACCACCGCCGGACCGGCATGGCCGCCGCCGCTGAAGTCCGTTTCCGGCTGTCGGATTGGCGCGGGCTGAGCCTTAGCGGCGTGATCGATCGAATCGATGATCACGGCGATCACGTCGCCATCGTCGATTACAAGATGGGGCTTTATCCCCCCTACATGCTAGGCGTCAAAGGCTCATACCAAGCGACCTTCTATCAGTTGGCCTATGAGCACCTCCTCTTCCGCCGCTTTGGGGGCAAGCCGCTGACCGCCATGACGATCGAGAATCTCTTCACCGGCGCCAGCCAGGAATTCAACCTGCGGAGCGGTGAGGACATCGACGAGTTCTATGCCGATCTGATCCAGGCTTCGAACTACCTGCGGTCGATCTACTCGGATTGGACGCCGCCGCCGTCGCTGCAGACACAAATTCATCGCTTTCCGGTCGATACCAACGGCCGTTTCCGTCTCTGGCCGCGCCTGCCGCGCGATCCCGGCCACTGCAGTACCTGTTCGTATGTGGATGCCTGTATCGCCTGGGTCGACCAACATCGATCGGAAAATCAGTTGCCCGACGCCGTGCGCTGGTGGCAAGACCGCCGCCGACAATTACGCGCGCAGGCCATGCCGAACCAGGAAGAGCTGCCCTTGGTCTCTCCCTGAAACTGCTCCGACCACCACCGCCCAGCTGTAGTGCTTGGCGGTTTTTTCTTTACAGCGGTTTGATAAAATGTCCTAGTTATCCCCAATTGTTCCGCGGGGAACGTTGTGTTGACGCTAGGCGATTTGTGGTGTAAAATGGTGTAGAAGGGTGAAAAGTGGATAAAAGTGGGGATAACCCCACCGCCGCTGTGGATCGCCCTTTCCAATCCCCACCCATGTTCATCGGTGAATATCATCACGCCCTCGACGATAAAGGCCGGGTCCAGATCCCGGTCAAGTTTCGTGACGACCTGAAGGGCGGAGCGGTGGTGACTCGCGGCCTGGATCGCTGCCTGTTTATCTATACCAAGAAAGAATGGCTGATGATGGCTGAAAAACTGGCCAAACTGCCGATTGCTAAAGCCAACTCCCGCGCTTTTGCCCGGCTGATGCTGGCCGGGGCGATGGAACTTGAGGTCGACAAACAGGGCCGAGCGGTAGTACCGGAGTATCTGCGGCAGTACGCCTACTTAAAGAAAATGGTGGTGGTGGCCGGTCTCTACAACCGTTTGGAACTTTGGGACCAGGACGCTTGGGAGAGGTACCGGAGCGGGACGGAACGGCAGAGCGGGGATATCGCCGAAGCTCTCGGTGAGCTCGGCGTCTAAATGCCCACGCCCTTGCCGGAGCACGTTCCGGTCCTTCTCTCAGCCGTCCTTGACGGACTGCACCTTCAACCGCACCAGACGGTCATCGACGCGACGCTCGGCGGCGGGGGACACGCCCAGGGGATGCTCGATGCTACGGCCCCTGATGGACGGCTCCTCGGCATCGAAGCTGACGCCCGGACGCTTGAGGCGACGCGGACAGCCATGTCCGACTACGGTCCACGACTGGTCGCAGTCCACGACAACTTCCGTGACCTGCGACGGATCGCGAACGATAACGGATTCCCGTCCGTTGACGCCATCCTCTTTGACCTCGGGCTGTCCTCAATCGCGCTGGCCGATCCGACTCGGGGCTTCTCTTTCCAACATGACGGACCGCTTGATATGCGGTTTAACCCCAGCGCGCAGACCCTGACCGCCGCCGAGATCGTCAACGCCCGATCGGCGCGCGAGCTGGCTGATTTGTTCCGCATGTACGGCGATGAGCCGCTGGCCGAACGGATCGCGGCGCGCTTGGTAGCGATGCGCCGACGCGCGCCTTTTAACTCGACCGTTCAGCTAGCCGCGGCGATCAGCGCGGTCAAGCATCGCCGCGGCCGGATCCATCCGGCGACCCAAGTGTTTCAAGCGTTGCGCATCGCGGTCAACGATGAATACGGGGCGATCTCAGCGGCGCTCCCGCCGGCGCTGGAACTACTGAAGCCGAACGGGCGCTTGGCGCTTATCACCTTCCACTCCGGCGAAGATCGACTGGTGAAACGGTGGATGAAAGCGGCCGCCGCGGCCGGACTGGCCGCCATCGACACCAAGCACGTGATCACCGCCCCGCGCGCCGCCCAACGCCTCAACCCGCGATCGCGGAGCGCTAAACTCCGGATCCTAACCAAACTTACTCATCACCGGCATCAAAAACACAACCTATGACTCGCCGTCTCCGCTCGCCCGACCCGCTCCGACCTGACCACTACTGGTGGCACCGCTGGAAGTTGTCAACCCAGAAATTCGCCGTCTGGCTGTCGATCGGCGCGGTGCTGACCGGCTTCGGTTACGTCTTCCTGACCAATCGGACGGCGGCCCAAGGGTTTGCCATCCGGGGATTACAGCGGGACATCGCTCGGCTCCAGGCCGACAACCAGAAACTTGAACTGAAATCCGCCGACCTCCGCTCGTTGTCGGCGGTCCAAACCACCAGCGCCCAACTCGGCCTGGTTCCGGCCGACAGTTTCCAGTATTTGCCGCCGACCGCCGGCGCGGTGGCGGTGCGGTAATCTGGACTGACGCCGATGGTCCAGCGCCAGCGGACGGGGAGTCGGCGGTTCGGCCGCGATCAGCTCCTGGTCGGCGTATTTATCGTTTTCGCCGCGGTGCTGGGGTTGCGGCTGTTCACCATGCAAATCATCCAGTACGGGTTCTGGAGCGCGCTGGCCGCCGACGCCCACCAGCTAAGCCAACAGTTGATGCCGACGCGGGGACAGATTTTAGTCACCGACCCCGACTCGGCCACCGGCGTCTATCCGCTGGCCGCCAATAAAACACTTTATCTCCTCTACGCTATCCCCCAGCGAATCAAGGATCCGATCGCGACGGCCGAACGGCTGTGGCCATATCTGACGATAACCAAGGACGACCTGCTGAAACGGTTGGATAAACCGAACGACCTGTACGAGCCTATCCAGCACTACCTAACCGACGACCAGCGCGACGCCATTGCCGCCCTGAAGCTCGACGGCCTGGCTTTCAGCGATGAACCGACGCGGTACTACCCGGAGAAAAAACTCGGATCGCACCTGCTCGGGTTCGTCGGGTACGACCGGGATGTGAAAGTCGGGCGCTACGGCCTGGAAAGGTATTTTGAAAAAGAACTGGCCGGTCGCCGCGGGTACATCGAAGCGCAAAAAGACGCGTCCGGCCAGATGATCGCTACCGCCGCCCAAGTCTGGCAACCGGCGGTCGACGGATCGAACCTCCTGCTGACGATTGACCGGACCATCCAGTTCGAAGCTTGTCGCCAGCTTGACGAAGCGGTCCAGAAGCACGGAGCCGACGGCGGCAGCCTGGTCATTCTCAACCCCAAGACCGGGGCCGTGCTGTCCATGTGCGGCGCGCCGGATTACGACCCCAACATCTTCAACCAGGTAACCGACATTAAGATCTTTCTCAACCCGGCCACCCAAGTGCCGTACGAACCAGGCTCGGTCTTTAAGGGCATAACAATGGCCGCCGCTCTGAACGAAGGGAAGGTCACGCCGGAAACCACCTACACCGACACCGGCCAGGTTAGGATCGGCAACTTCACCATCAAGAACTCCGACGGCCACGCGAACGGCGTGCAGACGATGTATGAAGTTCTCGAAAAGTCGCTCAACACCGGCGCCATTTTCGCGATGGAGCAAATCGGCCCGGCTAAGTTCGCCGACTACGTTCAGGCTTTCGGCTTCGGTTCGCCGACGAAGATTGACCTGGATGAGGCCGGCGGCGATATCAGCGGCCTGAAGACCGGTAAAGAGATTTACGCCGCTACCGGTGCGTTCGGACAAGGGATGACGGTCACGCCGCTCCAGTTGGCCGCCGCTTACGGCGCGCTGGCCAACGGCGGCAAGTTGATGCAACCGTACGTGGTCGACCGCATTCGGAAGCCGGACGGCGCGGAAGTCGTTACTCAACCCAAGGAAGTGCGGGCGGTCATTTCCACTCAGACCTCGGCCACGATCAGCGCCATGCTCGTCCGCGTGGTCCAGAACGGTCACGGCAAACGAGCCGGCGTGCCCGGGTACTTCGTAGCCGGAAAAACCGGCACGGCGCAAATCCCTGATCCGGCGACCGGCACGTACATGAAGGATTTGACCATCGGTACCTTCGCCGGTTTCGCTCCGGTCGAGGATCCGCAGTTCGTGATGGTCGTCCAGCTGATCAAACCGCGCGACGTCCAGTTCGCCGAATCGAGCGCCGCGCCGCTGTTCGGAAACCTGGCTAAGTTTTTGATGCTCTACCTGCATATCCCGCCGACCACCGCCACGAAGCCATGAAGTATCTCAGCCGCATTATTTTCCGCCTGTTAGCCCGAATCATCCTCCGCCGCTCCCGGCCGGTGGTGGTCGGCGTGGCCGGTTCGGTGGGCAAGACCGCGACTAAGGACGCCATCGCCGCGGCATTGGCCACGCCGGCTAGAACCGTCAGGAAAACCGAAGAGAACTTCAACGCTGAAATCGGCGTGCCGGCGACGGTCATGAGCGCCGGCGGACCGCCGCGCTCGGCCGCGGGATGGTTAGGCCTGTTCCTGCGCGGCCAGAAACAGGCGGTCCTTGGCGGACATTACCCGTCGGTATTGGTACTTGAGCTGGCGGCCGATCATCCCGGCGACCTGCAGCCGCTACTGTCTTTAGTCAAGCCTGCCATCGGCGTTCTGACCTCGGCCGCGCCGGAGCACCTGGAGTTTTTTCGCGACGAATCCGGCGTGGTCGAAGAAGAATCGCTCCTGGTTCGGACATTACCGGCGCGTGGCACGGCCGTGGTAAACATCGACGACCCGCGGATTGCCGAACTAGCGCCGAAACTGACCGGCCGGGTCATTACCTACGGCTGGTCGGCCACAGCGATGGTCCGGGCCGAGAGCCTGAGCGTCACCAAGGACGACCGCGTTCTGCCGGACGGGATGGTGGCAAAAATCAGCCTTGATGGGAGTACCATTCCCGTCGCCTTGCCCGGCGTGCTCGGCAAGCACCAGGTCTATCCGTTACTAGCGGCGATGGCCGTCGGCCGTATCCTCGGCGACGAGGTGATGTCGATTGTCCAGCGCTTGAGCACCTACGTCCCGCCGGCCGGGCGGATGCGCCTGTTCCACGGCCGTGACGGATCATTGCTGATCGACGACACTTACAACGCCTCGCCAGAGGCGGTCCAAGCCGCGCTCCATACCTTGCATGAACTGGAGGTGCCGAATCTTCGAATCGCCGTCCTCGGCCAAATGTCCGAACTGGGGGCGGCGGCGGCCGAGTGGCACGATCGGATCGGCCGCGAAGCGGCCAAGCTCCGCCTGGACCAGCTGATTACCGTCGGACCGCTGGCGGAACGGATCGGCCAAGCCGCGATCGGGGCCGGCCTGCCGAGTGATCACGTTCACAATGTTGCTAACGCCGCGGCTGCGGCCGCCCTGGTTCAACCGCTGTTAGCTCCGGGCGTGGCGGTGTTATTGAAAGGTAGCCGGTACGCCGCCCGACTGGAGCAAGCCGTCGCCATCCTGCTCGATAACCCCGATCATGATCGTCAGTTCCTGGTCGGTTAACAGAGACCGCCCGGCGAAGCCCCGCACCGAGAAGGTGCGGGACAGGCCGGGTCACCGCTGGCTCTGCCGGAAAAGGAGGTGATGTCGATGGACAGCGAACGGCAACTTGAACACGGACCGAGCGGTGAACTCAGCACCACTTTCGACGAAAAAATGTTGCTGGGTGAACACGCCGACCGGCTGACGGAAACCCTGGGCCTCATCCGCGGCAAGCTCATCGACGGGGCCTACGACGTCCTGCGGAACCGCCGCGAGGATCTCCTCGAGGTCACATCCAACGGCCACCGGTATGCGCACCGGCTGACCCGCGACGAAGCGGATCAACTCGAACGCGCCATCTGGTCGGCCGGGGAAGACCAGACCTTGGCGAACTTGTTGGCCGCGGTCGAACACGGCTTGCGAACGGCCGGTTTCAACTTGACCGGTGACCACCTCGATATCACCGTCTGTCTCCGCGAGGCCGAACCGGATCAGACCGTCTGATCCGTCATCCTGTTCTTTCAACGCGTTGCTCACTCCAGCGACGCTTTTTTCTTTTCGTTTATCACGTTCTACGCGGCCTTTGCTCCGTTTTAAAGGCAGAGTTTTTAATTGAAGGCCCACGATTTGACAATATAACATATATGATATATAGTGATTCTGCTCGTTATTAGCCGAAAAATCATGTCAATCAAGGTTTACTTCTTTGTCCGGGAGAACGGTGCGGTACCCGTCGAAGACTACCTCGAATCACTCAATAATGAGCCTCGTCAGGTCGCCGCAGTGCAAGCGGTCATTGAAAAACTGGTGGCGCTCAACGGCCGGATGCCCAGACCTCATGCCGCCCACGTTGGAGGAAAAATCTGGGAACTTCGGACGAGATTTGGAAACCGCGTTTTCTACTTCATCCACAATGGTCCAGCCATTATCTTGCTTGATGGCTACACCAAGAAACGCGACAGAATTGACGCTCATACCTTAGATCGGGTCCGCCGTCTGTATGACGAGTATCAAATTACCAAGAAACGTAAATCGTTCTAATCAAATAATCAACGAAGGGGGCAATATGAATAAGAACAATTTCTTCTACAAGTATCAAAAAAATAGAAAATATAAGAAACTTCTTAAGGAAGAGAGGGAATTGCTTGACATTGCTCTGCAAATTGCTGAAGTAAGAAAAAGAAAAAACATCACGCAAGTTCAGCTTGCAAAGAAAGCTGGTATGCCGCAAAGCCAGATTGCTCGAATTGAAAGCGGCAATAACAATGTAACTATTGGAACCCTCAATAGAGTTGCGAACGTATTGAATCTCCGAATTAGAGTGGCCACCTAAAAAATCCGACAAAGGCTCCCCTTCTTTTCTTACCACGCGAGCTGTGGATACTGCCGACGAATGCGCCGTTCAGCCAGTGGCCAGCATAGACGCTGAAACGGATTGAAATTGTAAAACGAGCGCAACAGCCCCGGCGGATTCGGGATCAGCCGCAGGATCTGGATGACCGAGCGGTAATTACGCCGACTGGCCAGGTGCCACAGCCAGCGATTAACCAAACCAGCCTTCAGGCGCCGGCTAAAGTGGGCGTCGGCCAACCGCGCATATGATTGTCCGGTGATGATGCTTTGAGCGGCCAGCCAGCCGGAGGTGATGGCATTACGGATGCCGAAGCCCCACAGGAAATCCTGCAAGCCGCTGGCTTCGCCGACCAGCTGGCGGCCACGGTCTTCCCATTGCGGCCGGTTGCGCCACGATCCGATACCGCCGACGTCGTGCGGGTCACGAATGTTGAGGCGATACTTCTGCTCAAGCAGTCGGCGTGTTTCCTGGAGACAGTGGTGAGCCTCGGGAAATTGTTCGAATAGCATGACGCACAAGCACCCGTATCCCTTCGTCACCAACAGGTAGCCGTATCCTTTCCAAGCGCCGGGGTCGTGAAGCACGCCGACCGCCATATCGGGCAACGAGGTCTTAAAAACGATGCCGGCGTCAACCGCGAACACTTCACCCAAGCGCGGCCCGGTAGCGACGATGTCCGTCTGTTCGATCGGTAGCGCCTGATGAAGATGGAGCTGAACGCCGGCGGCCAGTGCCTGTTGTTTCAATCCCTGGTCCAGACTGCCGGACATGGCGCCGCGCTTGACCAGATAGCAGTGCGGTCGTTGACCTTTGATATCGTGCGTCAGGTCGCCGTTGGTGATTGTCAGGGTTCGAAACGGATCGCATTCGAAGTTGACGTCGATATTCATCCGCGCCAAGTCCTCAAGCACGTCAACTTTCCGCGACCAATTTTCCAATCCTTGCAGGTCGCCGTGGAACCGCTGGCCCACCTCGACGTTACGTTCATAGACGTGAACATCAAAACCAGCTTTGGCTAGGTTGATGGCGACCGATAATCCGGCCGGCCCGGAACCGGCGATGGTGATGCGGCGCGGCATAGGGGTCACCCTAACAAGCAATGAGCTGACTAGCAAGAACATGTCCTGGCGGGGATTGACAGAAATGTCGGGGGGGGGGGTAGTGTCATAGCGGTATCAGTAAAT
>JBBTRH010000004.1:0-7413 GCA_038065275.1 Patescibacteria group bacterium
CGCCGACGTATCCGTCACGAACGCCTCGCCGGCCGTCAACGTCGTCAACCAGACGGACATCAACGGCCAACTCCAGCTCCTCAATCTCCCGGCCGCCGCAAACACTTATCACGTCGTGGTCAGCAAGAACGGCTATTCAACCGACCAGACGGTCGCCTCGTCCGCCGACAATCCCAATCCCGCCAACCCTGACACTTCGATCGTCACCAGCCAGGTGACCAACCTGACCCTGGCGATCGACCGCGTCGGAAGCCTGCTGGTCCGAGCTCTCGACCAATCGTCTTGCGACGTCCTGGGCGCGGTGACGGTGCGAATCACGGGCGAACGACTGATCGGCAGTTCGCCTGACGTCCCGGCCTATGACCAAACATTCGCCACTGACGCCGCCGGCCAGTTCTTGGTCTCTAACCTGCCGTGGGATAACTACACGCTGACGGTCACCAGCGCCGGTGACGACGTCGCCGGAGTTACCCCGCCGGATACCATCCGCCTCAATCCCGGGTCGTCGGTCACCGCGGCGGTGATACTCGCGCCGCATCAGTCTGACACGGCGCGAATTATCGTCCGCGATATCGGCACCCACGCCCCGATTGCCAACGCCAGCGTGACCGTGAACGACGGCGGCTCGTATTCATCAACCCTGATCACCGATCAGGGCGTGCTTGAACAGCGGTCGTGGATCGGCGGTCCGGGCCAGTCAACTTACGGCGATCCGACCAAGTACGCGACCGTCAGCGGCGCGATCGACACCGGCGTTCCCAATCTCATCTCGCTGACCAGCGTCCCGACTCCCGCCACTACTAGCGAAGATTTTTACTCGACCGCCAATCGTGATGACGGCAACACCACGGCCGAGTGGGTGACCGCCGCCGGTCTAATCCGGTTGCCGCCCGACCCGATCGTGCCGGGCCAGTACGCGCTGTCCGCCCAGGCGCAATCGAAAAAACTGGATTCCGTGACCGGCCAAATCACTGACGTCATCTTGACGGCGACGGCGACCGGGCAGTCGATTAGTTACGCCGTCGCCGCCGACGGCACGAACTTCGAGCCGGTCACGCCGGGCGTCGCCCATACTTTCGTCAACGCCGGATCGGACTTGCGCTGGCGGGTGACCCTGGCGACGGCCGATCCGGCGACCACGCCGACCGTTTCCAACTTAACTCTCAACTACACTCAGCTTCTGCGCCCGGTCGTCGACGGGACGCTGACCTCGTCCACCTTCGACAGCGGCGGACCGACGAATTACACCACCCTGAGCTGGGAGCCGGCGAGCCAGCCGCCGAGCGCCGGCGCTAACGCCGTCCGGTTCCAGGTCGCCGCCTCGGGCGCCGACACCGCGGGCGGCAGTCCGACCGTAGACGCGGCCGGCAATCCCGGTACGATTCCGCTGTTGACCAAGAATATCGGCGATGCAACTAGTACGGTTTTCCTGACCCAAAGCTTCGTCGCCGGCGCCAACGATACCATCGACAGTATTGACCTGAAGATCGCCCAGCACGGCACGCCGACCACGACCGTCACAGCCTTCATCTACAGCGACTCCGCCAACGCGCCGGGTAATAACATTTCCGGTTCGGGACAAGAACTGACCATCGCCATACCAAGTGACGGTGGCAGTACCTGGCAAAATTCCTGGCTGACCCAATCATTCGCGCCGCATACGGCACTAGTTAATAATACGAAGTACTGGCTGGTCCTCCAAGTCAGCGGTTCCAATAGCGCTAAGTACTGGACCGTAGTGCGGAGCAATGTTGATTCGACTTACCCCGCCGGCACGGCCAAGGTCGGCGGTGCACTCAACAATTTGGACGAGCTTTGCCTCCCCGTCTTACCGAACACTGGTTGCGATATAGCATTCCAGATTCGTCGCAGTGGCGTGGTTGAAACACCGACCACCCCCACGAATTTCATCGGCCCCGACGGCACGGCGAATACCTATTATTCAACCAGCGGCGACTCGGTCCATGCCTCGCTCAGCGGCCTGCGCTACCTCCGCTATCGGCTCTTCCTCCACACCGACGATCCGCTCGTCACGCCGACCATCAGCCGGGTCAGCATCATCAAGAACAACGCCTGCACGCCGCCGGGTCAGGTGTTCTTCTCGCCGTTGCCCGCGTCCGGAGCATATAACGTCGACGTCATCGCCGCCGGCTATCAATCCGCCAGCATCCCGATTACCATCAACGGCAATGTTTCCCAGTACGTTGATCTGACGCCGAATCCATGAAGCTCCACGACCTTCCACCCACGGTATTTTGGGGTTCTTCGGCGGAGCCACGTGGAAGCAGAGCGCTTTATGTGGCAGAGCGGAATCCGCCGAAGTCCCGCCAAGCGGGACGAAGGCGGATGAAACGCAACCCCGGGTTCACCCCGCCCCACTTTGCGAATATGACAGGCATACAGCCGATAAAAACCTTGGGGAATATTAAACGAAAACACCGGTTGCGTTTACACCGGCAAAGTGGTGCGGGATTTACGCTATTGGAAGTATTAATCAGCGTCACCCTGGTGGTGTCGATTTTCATCGTCGTCGTCAGCGCGGTGGTCAACGCCTTGCGGGAGAACCGGGCCCGGCAAAGCACGCTGGCCGCCACCGACCACGCCCAACGGATCGTCCGGTCGGTCGTCAGTCTCATCCGTCAAGCTGAACCGAGTCCGACCGGCGCTTATCCGATCGTCGCCGCCGCGGATTCCAGCTTGAACTTCTATACCGCCGCTTCCTCCGGCAGTGCCGTCCAGCTGGCGCGGTTGTTCCGCAACGGTTCATCGTTACAACTCGGGTTAATCCAGCCGGTGGGCAGTCCGCCGAGTTACCCCTCGGGCCAAGAGGTCGTCGCGACCGTCCTGACCGGCGTTCAGAACGGCGCCCAGCCGCTGTTCCAGTATTTCGACAAGAACTATACCGGCAGTCAGGTAGCCATGAACCCGATCACGCTCAGTTCAATCCGGTTAGTGAAAATGACGGTCGTTTTCGACGATAATCCGCTGGCGCCGCCGGGTCCGTCGACCATCGAGCTCCAGGCTCAACTCCGTAACCTTAAGGACAACCAATAATATGCCGCCCGGTCTGCGCCGGCAACGATCCGGAATGGAATTGACGATGGTGATCGTCATCATGGGCATGATTACCGCCATTAGTCTGGCCCTGTTGCAAATGGTCGGCTCGCAGAACACGCTCAGCAACCGTGAAATTCGACAACAGCAGATTTTTCAAATCGCCGAGGCGGGCGTCAACTACTACCGCTGGCGGTTGGCGCATTATCCCGAAGACTACCAGGACGGGACCGGCGTCAGCGGACCCTACGTTCACGATTTCAAAGATGCGACCGGCCAAACCGTCGGGCGCTACGAATTATCCATCACGCCGCCGGTCACCGGCTCGACCATCGCCACCATCCGTTCGTCCGGTTATCTCTTGACTCAACCCAACGCCCGCCGAACGATCACCGTCAAGCTCGGCATTCCGTCGTTATCGAAGTACGCCGTCGTGGCCAACGCCAATATGCGGTTCGGCGCCGGCACCGAAATTTTCGGTCCGGTGCACGCGAACGGCGGCATTCACTTCGACGGCGTCGCTCATGGATTGGTCAGTAGCGCCCAAACGACCTATACCGACCCTGATGGATATGGTACCAAGCCGGGCGTCTGGTCTCTCAACCCCGACGCCAGCACCTTCCTCGGCGGCAAGCAGTTTCCGGTGCCGCCAATAGATTTCAACGGCATCACTATCGACCTGGCGACCCTGAAAGCGCTGGCCACCGCGCCCAGCGGCCTCTTACTGCCCCTGTCCGGCGCCCAAGGGTATCACCTGACTTTTCGAACCGACGACAAAGTTGATATTCGCCGGGTCGTTTCCCAACTCCGCTGCCAGTATCGAACCTCGACTACTTGGCGGAACTTTGGCTACTGTTCCAATAATTTCAATAACCCGTGTTCGCAAGACTCTACCTGCGGAACGGGAAATACCTGTATCCTGTCCAGCTTCTCGATCGGTACCCGAGCGACCGACCAAACCGATTATCAGCTGGGCGTGCCGTTGCCGGCGAATGGGGTGATTTTCGTGCCGGAAGATGCGTGGGTGGACGGGACGATTGACAGCGCGCGCGTCACCGTGGTCGCCGCCGCCGAGCCGCTAACCACCGGCCAAGCAAACATCTACATTAATAATGACCTGAAGTACACCAATACCGACGGACGAGACGCGATCGGCCTGATTGCCCAGAATAACATTCTGACCGGTTTTTTCAGCGAAAACGACATCATCATCGACGCCGCCCTCATCGCTCAGAAGGGCCGAGTCGGCCGTTCGTATTACGGTAGCTGGTTCATCGGCACCGGATCGACTTCGAATTTCCAGCTCAGTCCAACGGGCAGTCCACTGCCGAACGGCGGGGGCAGTGAGACGAATTGCCGCGATTTTAGAAAACGCACAAATTTAACCACCCTCGGATCAATGGCCACCAATCAACGATACGGTTTCGCCTGGACCGGGTCGCTGTTCAGCTGCGGCGGCGGATTATATAACGGCTCCGGCTATTGCAACCGCTTCCTCAACTTCGACTCCAACCTGATTTACGCCCCCCCGCCTTCCTTCCCGACCAGCGGCGAATACTCGATAATTTCCTACACCGAACAGTAATTTATCTTCACGGTGTAGTGGGCTGATTACTCGATTTTCTCGCCCCGCAGATTCGCCACTAGTAAGCCAGCTCGCAGGAGCGACTCCATCGTGCCGGTATCAAGCCATTGGCCGGTGTACGTACGCACATCGAGTTGGCCGCGTTCGAGGTAGGCCTTGTGAATATCGGTAATTTCCAACTCGCCGCGAACCGACGGTCGCAGGTTTTTTGCGATTTCGACTACGGAGTCGTCAAAAACATATAGCCCAATCAGCGCGTAGTTGCTTTTCGGCTTGGGAGGTTTCTCTTCAATCGACAGCACCTTGCCGTTCGCATCGAACTCGACCACCCCGAATCTTTCCGGATCCGTTACTTCTTTCGCGAACACGCGCCCGCCGGACTGAAAAGTGTTGATGGCATCATCCAATTCATTCTCATGGCCGAAGAAAAGGTTGTCGCCGAGCACCAACGTCACCGGACCGTCATCGATAAAGTCGGCGCCGATGATGAACGCTTCGGCCAAGCCGTTCGGCTTGTCCTGTATTTCGTAGGTAAACTTCGCGCCCCATTCTTTGCCTGAACCGAGTACCCGCAGAAAATCTCCGGCCCGGTCCGGGGCGACGATGATCAGAATTTCCTTAATGCCCGCGTTAAGCAACGTCTGAAGCGGGTAGAACACCATCGGCTTGTCGTAGACCGGCAACAGCTGTTTGCTCGTGACCAGGGTCAGTGGTCGAAGACGCGTACCGGCGCCGCCGGCGAGAATAATACCTTTCATAATACTCTTGTCATTTCGAGCCACCAGGCGAGAAATCTGCGCCTGTAAATTGATAACTTATCCCTTCACAGGATACCCAATTTCTATTAAATAGTCACCTAGCGCCTCCGTCCACGGCCGCATCAGCGGGCGCTTGGTGTTCAGAAGCGTCGAATAGGCCGGGCGCTTGGCGGGACGAGGAAATTCAGCGCTGGTGCATGGCCTGACGGGCGTTGTAATTTTAGTCTGGCGGAAAATCCCGCGCGTAAAATCGTACCACGTCGTCTCCCCTTCATTCACGCCGTGGTAAATGCCGCTCGGGGCGCGGTCAAGCGCGAGTTGTTTCATGAACACCGCCAAGTCGCGGGTGTAAGTCGGCTTGCCGTGCTGGTCGTTCACTACCCGTAGCTCCGGCTTTGTTTCGGCCAGGTCAAGCATGGTAGTTACAAAGTTCCCTTGGCCCCGAACCCAAGCGTCAGCGAGTGGTTTGGGGTTTCCGCCCGGACCGTACAGCCATGAAGTGCGAACCAGATAATATTGGTGCGCATTGGAAACAATTTCATGTTCCCCTTTCGCTTTTGATCGGCCGTAAGCGTTAATCGGCGCCAGCGGCGCGTCTTCGCGATAGCCGTTGGCATTATTCCCGTCAAAAACATAATCGGTGCTGACGTGAATAAGCCGGACGTTCCGCAACGTACACGCCTTGGCCAAGTACCCAACCGCCGTGCCGTTGACGCGGTTAGCGGTCAACTCATTGCTCTCGCAATCGTCCACGGCGGTGTAGGCCGCGCAGTTAATCACGACCGTCGGCTGATACAAGTCGAGCGTCCGGGCGATCTGCGGCGGGTTGGTAATGTCGAGGTCGGGCAGATCTAAGCCGACCGGTTCGAGATCGGACCAGGTCCGCATCACGGCTTGGCCGAGCATTCCTCGAGCGCCAATGACAAGCACCTTCATTCACCCCTCCTGCCTGAAGATTATCACACACCCCTCCTGCCTGCCTGTCCCGAGCTTTGCCGAGGGAAGGAGGGGTGAGAGGAGGAGGGAGACTTACGGTACTGCTCCTGATAATACTTCAAAAATTCTCCACTCTTAATGGGCCGCCACCAGTCCGGATTGTCCTTGTACCAGCGCACCGTCCGGCGCAGTCCTTCCTCCGGAGCGACCAGCGGCTTCCACCCCAGCACAGAGATTTTTGCGGTGTCGACGGCGTAGCGTCGATCGTGCCCCGGACGGTCAGTCACGAAATCGATCATGGCCGCGTCGGCTTTCAGCTCATCCAGGATCAGTCGCGTCACCTGCAGGTTGGTCAACTCCGGTTGGTGGTTGGCGCCGACATTGTAGACCTCGCCGCGCCGGCCCTTATCGAGCAGGAGGTCAATCGCCCGACAGTGATCATCAACATGGAGCCAGTCGCGAATTTGCTGGCCGTCGCCGTACAGCGGGACGTGTTTGTTTTCCAGCAGATTAGTCACGAACAGGGCCAGCATTTTCTCCGGGTATTGGTACGGCCCGTAGTTGTTGGTGCACCGCGAGATGATAACGGGAACGCCGTGCGTCCGCGCGTAAGCCAACGCCAGCAAGTCGCCGGCCGCCTTGGCGGCCGAGTACGGGCTGGAGGGGCGCAACATGTCCGCCTCGGTCGAATACTGTCCGGCCTCAACGTCGCCGTACACTTCGTCGGTGGAAATCTGATAGAACAGTTTGACGCCGTGTTCCTTGGCCGCGTCCAGGAGGGTTTGGACGCCGAGCACGCCGGTCACCAAAAACTCTTGACTGCCTTTGATCGAACGGTCAACGTGGGATTCGGCCGCGAAGTTGATGATCATCTCGATACCGTTCTTCATCACTTCCGCTACGGCTGTTGCATCGGCAATATCGCCTTTCACAAAATGGTAACGGGCGTCATGCTCAACGTCTTTCAGGTTGGCTAGATTTCCGGCGTATGTAAGTTTATCGAAATTCCAAATTTCCCAATCGGAATGAACGCGCAAAGCGTGGTGAATATAGTTTGATCCTATGAAACCGGCTCCACCG
>JBBTRH010000005.1:0-5389 GCA_038065275.1 Patescibacteria group bacterium
CCGTGAACGTGTAGCTGGCGGCGTTCAGCGTGCCTTCGTTGGTCGTGGCGGTGACGGTAATATCCTGATTGGTCGGGGTGGTGGTATAGGGAGAGATGGTGACGACCGGAGCGGTCTTATCAATGTTGCTGACGGTGGCCGTGGCCGTGCCCGCGTTGCCGGTCAGGTCGGTAAAGGTAAAGTTAAAACTTCCGTTGGCGGTGAAAACATAAGAGGCACTGGCACTATTATTTGTGACGATAATAGTTTCATTCGGAACCAGCGTGGCGGTCACATTTTGATTGGTGGCCGCGGTCGTCGAATAATTTATCGTCGCCGTCGGCGCAACAACATCGACATTGGACAGGCTGTTATAGGCGTTAATCCGGCCGCCGGTTACCACCGGCAAACCCTTCGCCTCAACATTGTTGAGAATCGTATTTCGCAACCCCAGGTAGGTGAGGGTGGGCTTATACGATTTCAACAGCGCCGCCAGACCGGCTACCTGCGGGGAGGCCATCGAAGTGCCCTGTAAAAATTGATAATCGGCCGTGGCCGCGTTCGGCGGAATAAATCTGACATTATCGACGCCGGCGCCCAAACAGTTGGGGTAAACGGCGCAAGAATTTACATCTCCATCGGTTACCCACTGAAACCTGACGCGCATGGCCGCGTTCTTGTAGCTTGATACGTTGAGAGTCTCCGTCCCGGACGTCCCCGGGCCGCAATACCGTTTTACCTCCGTCCACTCGCTGCCGTTATAGACCTGCACCAGCAAATAATCAGTCAGGCACGCGCCAGCGTCCTGAGATTCGACGGCGTAATCATATTGTAACCAGACGACATCGTAACTTGATGCGTCAGCACTGCTTGAGGTCAAGATTCCATTTGAATTAGGTTGATAAGATGTAGGTGTACCTCCATAGGCCGCAATATCCCCAGTTCCAGATGTTAGCCAGTAGTTATTCGTTCCGCTAGAGGTAAATTGCGTACCGGTGAATCCAGGCTTAGTGGCGCCGTTAAAATTTTCGGAAAATGCATGGTAGGGCATGGTACTGTAAATATTCACGCCGGGCGCGGCCACGTCAACCGAAGTCGTGCCGTAATTGGAAAAACTGGCCAGGGCGTCGTTCTGGTCGGTGGCGGCGACGGAAATAATGTTATCCAGATCGTAATCGGATGGGTAGAAATGCGTTCCGCCGTCATTATTGTTAGTGCTGTTACCGGCCGCGACGACGACCAGGACGCCCAACGTCCGGGCTCCAGCGATCGCGTCATAAAAAGTCTGGCTATATCCTGTTCCGCCCAAGCTCATGTTGATGATGTGCGCGCCGTTCTGCGCGGCGTATGTAACGGCAGTGGCGATGTTCGCGGTGCTACCGCTACCATCCGCGCCGAGGACCCGCAGCGGCATGATCTTGACATTCCAGTTAACACCGACCACCCCGGTAGCGTTGTTGCCGATCGCGCTGATCGTACCGGCGACATGCGTGCCGTGGTCGTTAAGATCCTCGGGCGTGCTATCGCTATTCACAAAATCGTATCCGGCCACCAGGTTACCGGCCAGGTCGGGATGATTGATAGCGATGCCAGTATCCAACACCGCTACTACTACCGCGGTACTGCCGGTGCTTAAGTCCCAAGCCTCAGGCGCATCAATGTCGGCGTCGGCTGTACCGGCCACGCCGTTCACCGTTTGTCCGGTATTATTCAATCCCCACAGACTGCCGTAGCTAGCATCGTTCGGCGTGGTCACGGTCGCGGAATAAATATAGTTCGGTTCAACGTACTCGACGGCCGGATCATTTTGGAATTGATGCGTGAGTGCGACCGTTGTTTTTGTCCTCGATGTCAACAAGGCAATATTTTGCGGAGTTAATCTCGTCTTTTCGCCGACGCTGCGGGCAAAATAAAAAGAGACTAATTTAAATCCATCTCTTTGTTTAGATAAATCAATCTTGGCCGGTTTGAACTTTACTAGCACCTCGCCCTCGACGTAGCTTGTCTGGTTAGTTGGACGAATCGCCTGCGCCGCGACGTCCTGTTGCGCTTTGAGCAGACGCGATGGCACGACCGTCCCCTGTTTATTCGAGCGATCTAAACCGTTTACAAGAAAAGGAATAACTGCTACCAGCAGTACTGTCAGCAGTAATAATAATCTCTGATTTTTCATTAAAACTTTCACTGAAATTTTTTGTTTCATACGCCTGGCTCTGAAAATCCAACGGATTTTTATGAGCAGACTTGGTGTTTTTTTAGTGTTTTTTATGGGAAACAGCCCATTTAAGACCTATTGTACCATATTTATTGTCTCTTGTAAAGAAAAATTGCCGATGAAATCTCTCCTTATGGATACACTCAAAGTCCCCGCTCTATTTTTTCAGTTGGGAAGATTGGGTAGGAAATAACGGTCAACACAAAAACATGGCCAAACATTATTGGCCGCCCATGGATTCGGATAATATTTTACGCTAAATGTAAGTGCTTTTTCATCCGCTCGACATCGGTTTCAATCCGGCGGACCCATTCAATCGTGAAGATCCGCTCCTCGTCGAGACGTTTGAGTATGGTCACCACTTCATCCATGCGGGTAGTCATTTCGTTCATCCGATCAGCCACGGCGTTCATTGAAGTATGGAATTCATCCTTGGTTACCATCTGGTCGCGCACCTGGCCGATTTCCTTATGGAATTCATCCTTAGTCACCATCGTTGATTCGATGGTGTCGAGGCGTTTTTCGAGGCCGGAAATCTCTGTTTTGCTCATAAGACTATCCTAGCCGAGAAGCTGGAGGTTGTCAACCCCGTTAGAACGTGTTTTACCGGGTTACCTGGGGCAGTTCGGAAAGCTGAAAAAATCAAATATTCTCTCGACATCCGCGTTCGCCTCTAACGGGGTCAACCCACTCTACGTCCCCCACTCCACCTTCTCCGCCGGCACCGTCTGATGCGTGATCTGCACCAGCTTAAATGCACGGTACAGTTTCAGGAACACCCAGCCGAACCAAACCACGACTGCCTGCAAGAAGCTGGTGAAGAAGCGCAGAATGAAGAAGAGTGCTAGGGCGAGCAAGACCGGAACGAAGGTGACGTAACGTCGGACATAGGCGTCAAACTGTTTGCCGACGACGCGGATCAGGACATCGTGAATGGTGTCCGTTCCCGCCAACGGGATATCGAGGCGCTTGGCCAGCTCCTGGCGCGCTTGATCGATCGTCTGGGTGCGGAATTCTTGCAATTTTGCATCGATCTGTTGTCTGACCTGCGCTTCGCCCTGTTTGACGTTGATATTCAACGTGTTCGGATCCAGGCCGAGGTCTTGGAGTTTCTGCTGGAGCGCTTGCTGTTGCTGGGTCTGGTCGGTGAAGGCGTCGAACTTAATACCTTTCAGAATCGAGTCGGCCGTCGGGATTTGGGCGCCGATCAGCTCGTCAACGGTCATGCCGACCCGATAGTCTTTGTAGAACGTCGGCAGAGCGCGCTCGGTCAGGGTGACCGTTTGATCAATCAGGCGAGTTGAGAGTTCGGCGGCGGTGGAGTTACTGCCGCGGAGTTGTTGATAGTACAGGAGTGAGATGGCGATAATAACGGAAAACATAATGAAGGTGATCCCGCGCGGCAGGGATAACATCGGCTGGACGCTGAGACGATTGTGCATGTCGTCGGCGATTGACTCCATTCCCCAACTCATAAATCCCAGCAACAGCGCCGCGGCCATCCACGTCCAGAGTTGGAACGGAAAAAACACGAGGACGGGCAACACCGCGACGAACACCGCCGTCAACCGCACCGATCGCCAGGCGCCGACGTACGGCACCAGCAGGAGCGGCCCGAGCCAGACGGCCAGGCAGAACATCCCGAGCAGGAAGTACAGGCCGATGTTCACCAGCGCGACGTTGTTGAACACAACGTGGCCCCGGAGGGCTTGCTGGACAAAAAACCAGAAAGCCGCCCCGCCGATAACGCTCGGCACAAGAAACGCAGCCAGCTTCGGCGTCCAGGGCGTGACTCTGGTACTAATCATGGCTATTGCTTCGAAAATCCGAATTCCTGTGGCGGCGTTTTTGAAACCATCAGTTTTCCGTACTGCGCTTCGTATTTCTTCAAGTTATCCTCCAGCGCGGTCAGGATTTGCTTGGCGTGGCTGGGGCTGGTCAGGACACGACTGACTAAGTTCCCTTGCGGCGGAAATATGGATAAGAAGTCGAACACCACTTCATCTTTGGTGTGCGAAATCTGGAGGGCATTGGCGTACGTGCCGCGCAATACTTCATCGGTCGCCTTGATTTGAATTTGCTGGGGAGCGTTCATGTTGTAAGATTAAGGTTGTAAGTTGTAGGTTGTAAGCTGTAAGTTAAAAGTTGTAAGTTGCTACTAGCGGTTGTCGCCGTCGCCGTGGAGCGTCCGGCGCTTCTGGCGTGACTGGAGTTTGGCTAAGTTCTGTTCGGCCAGGGTACTTAATGACAGCCCGAGTTCAGTCGCCAGCTGTGACAGATACCACAGTGTATCGCCCAGTTCCTTCCCGATTTCCTGCTTGGTTTGCTCGTCGGCAATCCCGCCTTTGTCGCGGACGATCTTTTTTACTTTTCCGGCCACCTCGCCGGCTTCGCTGGTCAAGCCCAGCGAAGGATAAATGAAGTTATTGCCCCAACTGGGATAGATAGCCGTTTTTTTGCTTTCGCGCTGGTATTCGTCGAAGGTCATGGGGTTGGCGGGGTTAGGGTGTACGATATGAATATTCTAGCATCTTTGGGCACGCGCCGTACAGGAATCGTTACCGCGCTCTTTACATTATTTATGACTACAACGGTTTTTCTAACACTAAAGCGCGACCCTTTCGGTCGCGCCCTATCTTTAGTTAGGAGTTATTTAAGGTTTTTTTAGGATTATTCCCGGTTCAGTGTCAGTCGGCAACGTAGCATCGCTGGCGTTACATGTCGCCGCTTTGGTTAAGAATAAATCCGTGTAAGGATTACCGGCAGTGTCATAGTAAAACGCGTATTTGGCCGGTACGGCGCCGTCCGCCCCCGGAAAACACATCGACAAGGTTTGTCCGGCGTTGTAATTCATGTTGACCGTGACTTGAGGAACTTTGACCACATCGGTTCCATAACCACCGCCCAAGACCAATACCAGCGGCATATAATTTCGCTCCGGCTCTTGATTGTCAGTCGCATTCCATGTTTGACCATCGATCACGCCTTTTAATTGCCCTTTGTTGTACAGGTAAATTCCGTGCGATGAGTCGATCGATGCTGAACCCGTCGCTCCCTCAATGCTCGAAGCTTTAAGTCCTTTGGCAATCACCTGAGCGCAGGTGCCGGTCATGGCGGGCTGTAGGAGGAACAAATCCGTGTACGGATTCCCGTCCTTGTCATAGAAGTACCAGGATCGAGCACTGGGAGTGTTCG
>JBBTRH010000005.1:5489-13367 GCA_038065275.1 Patescibacteria group bacterium
CGAGGGTGGCAATCGAGCGCGGGTAGGTAACAGAGGCGCTCGGTCCGGTCTGGTAGGTGCTCGGAGCCAGTACGAGTGGGTCACCGCCGCCGAAGGTCGTGATACCGGCGGAATCACGAGCAAAGGTGCCGGCGGAGAAGCGGCCAAGCGCGTGGTTCGTGCGATAGACGGTCATATCTAAAGGTGGAGCTAGGCCTTCATTGATGAGCGTACCGCTGTCGATGGTGGTGATCTTCAGGGCCTTGGCGGTGATGTCTGAACAGTTCACCGTCATCGCCCTCGTCTGGAGGAAGAGGTCAGTATACGGATTCCCGTCCTTGTCATAGAAGTACCAGGATCGAGCACTGGGAGTGTTCGTGGTCCAGGTCGTCTCCGGGTAACAGAGCGTGGCCGAGACCGGCGTCGGCGGGACATCCATTGACGTGGTGTATGATCCGGCGAGGGTGGCAATCGAGCGCGGGTAGGTAACAGAGGCGCTCGGTCCGGTCTGGTATGTGCTCGGACCCAGTACAAGCGGATCGCCGCCGCCGAAGGTCGTGATACCAGCGGAGTCACGAGCATAGGTACCGGCAGTGAAACGGCCGAGCATGCGATTCGTGCGATAAATGCTCACATCTATAGCTGGTGCGAGGCCTTCGTTGATGAGCGTACCGCTGTCGATGGTGGTGATCTTCAGGGCTTTGGCGGTGATGTCTGAACAGTTCGTTCCCAAGGCGCGATTTTGCATGAAGATGTCATAGAACGGCGTGCCGGTCGCATCGAAATAGTAGACCGGGCCGCCGGTTAGTGGATTCATCGTCGTTTCCGGGAAGCAGACGGTTTGATTTGTCGTCGTAGTTCCATATTTACTGTTCAGTGTGAATATGGCCGGAGCCGCGGGCTTATCTACTAAGACGCTAGAGAAACTAAATCCGGCAAAGAGCGGCGCTTCCGTTTGCAGGGTTACTGAATTACCTGGTACAAATTGACCGGCGCTGAAACGGGCGAGCGGAATGAACGCTCGGACGAACAGATAATCTCCAGTGGTATAATCGCCGGTTTGCTGAGTAATCGTTCCGCCGGTTATTTGATCCGATTTCATAGCCCGACTTTTTATCGTCGCGCACGATTCATTCGTCGTTCGTCCGTTTAAGCTCCCGAAGCTCGAATTCGCGTAAGTCGAGCCGTCGGTGCCGACGTAGAGCGATGTGACCGACGTACGGCCGATGCATATCGTTAACATGCGTGACGGAGTGGCCGCCGGGTCGCTAGCCAGCTTGTAAGCCAAGACCACCATTTGAGCCGGAAAACCAGCTGGTGAAACAGGTTCAATTGAGAAGCTGGTCGTTCCGCCGATCGATTCGATGGAGAAAGATGTGGCTGTATTCATCGGCGCAATCGAAAAACTCGTGGCCCCACCAATTGGGGCAATAGAAAACGATGTTGCTCCACCGATAGACTCGATCGAGAAGCTGGTCGCTCCTCCACCGCTGTTTGTATTGCTGTTGCTCGGTGCCCCCAGCGAGACCTTGAGGGGCTGGTTTTTCGCGAGTCCGGCGGTGCTCGGTGTGCCGCTTAGCGCCGCGGTCTGGGTATATGCTTTAATACCGCCGACAAAATAGTTCAACGGCGTGAACCGTTCGTCGGCGTTCATGATCGCCTTGGCGTCCGTCACCCGAGCGATCTTCAACGATTGCGCGGAGCTGCCTCCACCCCACTTGATTGGGATTATGAAGAAAGCCGCGCCTGAAACGATAAACCCCATCCCGATGGCGACGCCTAAAAAAACGCGGGTCGCGGCGGCGACAATCTCCGTGGTCGCCGTTTGCTCAAGCACTGGGGCATCGGTGTATTTTGCCATATTTTTTGGCTATAATGTATTAAAACTAGCCCCATTATAGCATATTTTTCGCGTTATAGCAAGCAAAATGGCTAAAATCAAAATCATTGACGGCACACGGGGTTCATGATACAAACAAGCCATCCCCGCCGCTCTCCCACCCGACCGGGTTTGCTCTTAAGGAGGACGTATGTCACCCGTTGCCGTGTACACCATTGTCGTGTACGCCAAGAAGCCGAACGGCTTCGAAGCGTTCCTGTACCGACCGGGCGAGCCGGTCCCGACCGACGCGTTGCTGATGATCTCGCACGAGTCGGCCAACGGCCGGCCGGACAAGAAACAGCTCCGCCTGAGGCTGAAGCAGGCGCTGGCCAGCCAGGGCATCGACATCCGCGAGGTGTCGAACCTCAGCGGCGTCTGCTAAGACCTCTGACCAGGTGCTTCTCTCCCCTGGTCTTTTTCTTTTCTCTGCCAGCCGGTAACCCCGTTAGAGGCGAGGGTGGTTTGCCTCGGTCAGATGGCGCAATTCGGGACGCGGAAAAATCAACCGTTCGGCTGGTGTTAGCGTTCGCCTCTAACGGGGTTGACGATGACGGTGCTGAGTGATAGGCTTGTAACGGACGTTACTTGCTCCTCAACCGGCAGTGGAGGGATCCGTGGATCAGTTCTTTCATGACGTCAAGCGGGTGTTCGGCTCGCCGGATCAGCACCTGGCTCCCCAGCGGGCGTCAGCGTCTACCGTCCTGACCATCGGCGTCCTCGAGTTCGAGGGGAAATATCACGCTCAGACGGTCATCGGCGGCATGCCGCACCAGTTCGACGGCCGCCACGGTCGGCTGGTGTATTCGTTCCATGAACCGCTGCGCGACGCGATCGAGCCCACCGTTATTCGTCTGCGCCAACGGGCAGTGGCGGAAGCCCAACGCCGCCATATTTCCTTCGTCCGCCATCTCGGCGAGATTCCCCCAGCTTAGGCCGGGGGTTTTAATACGTCCCCCTGTAATCAGGGGGAAGGAGGAAGTGAGCGGAGCGAACGACGGGAGGGGGTCGCGGTGGACGGGGAGGAAGTCCCGGTCGCATCGGGACGACGGAGAAGGGTAAGCGGTACACTAGGAATTACTGTTCATTTTCAACATCGCCCCCTCCGCCACGACCGCCGAATTATGAACAGCTAAAGCAATGTATTAACGAATGCAACCGGCGCAGTGGAGCTCCGCTGACGGTTGTTTTTTTGTTTCTCGATGTTTATCTATCGGTCCGGCTTACGATTTGGGGAGATGAAGATATGTTTTTAACGTCGCCGCGTCGCGGAAGAGATGGGCCGGGAAACCCTGATCGATGGCCATCGTGCAATTCGGCTCCGCATCGTCGACCAGCAGGCATTCTTCGGGTATGTACAAACCATTCTGTAACATCAGCGCGTAGAACTCCGGGTCGCGTTTCGATAATTTCGTATCACACGAAAGCAGTAGATAGTCGAAGTAATCGGTCAGGGCGTAGGCACTGCGGATCACTTCCTTCTGGTCGATCGCGCAGTCGGTAAATAAGCCCAGCTCGTACTGTTCATGAAGGTCGCTGACCAGGTTCCACATGGCCAGCACCGGCTCGACGTGCAACATATAGGCGCGACCGGCTCGATTGGCGGTCGTCCCGTAGCGCCGTTCAATCGTCCGCCAGAATTCATGCGGCGAGACCTGCCCGGTCGCATAACTATATCCGTAGGACTCGAGGTTGGCGACGACCTTGGCGGGGTCCGGTTGTCCGGCGGCGCGGGCGATGGCCGGCAACAACCCGTGGAAATGACGCCGATCAAGGACGCCGTGATAGTCAAAATAAATGGCCTTTAGCATGCGTTCATGATAGCAAAATGAGCCTTTTTTGACCATTTTTGGGCACTGGCTTGACAATTTTCGCGATGAGTGTATACTTCCCGGTCGATACGCTGTTTTCAGCTTAAGAGGGAAAAGCAACCGGTGACCGGGTTAAATCCGCAATGGGCGACCCATGGCCTAATCCATCACGCCGGAGGATGGGCTCAACTCCCTGTTGGGTTGAGGGCCAGGATAGACTCTGGTAAATTGAAACAGTGCCGTACCGTATCGCCCTGGTTACCGCCACTTCGTTGCCTGGAACACGCCGCCACCGGTGGCAACGAAGGCGCTTTTCCCTCTCTCCTTTCTCCTGCCGTTGCCCGTATCGGGCGGTCTCGCGCCTCCCGGAAACTGGGCAACCTCACGCGCGGGGGGTTCCCGCGACGATCCCATGGATCAGCAGGGCTAGCCAAAAGCCTGAAAGGAGATCACCGACGAACTACCCGGTTGGTTTTGACCGGGCTCGTGCCAACCGCTCTTTGACTGCCAGTAATCGCGAGCAAAACTCGTTCGACGACCCGCGCTGGGATCACCTTCTCTCCCCGAAGTGATCACCTGGCGCGGGTCACTTTTTTTCTTTTCTTGCCATAGATAGAACCACGCCGTTCGAGGCGGGCATCGGCTGTCTTTTTTTTCTCAACGATAAGCGAGGATTAAATAACGGCCGCATCAATGCGGCGGTCGATTTTTTCGACCACCTCTCCCAGCCCCACTCACGCGAAGTCAGGGTGATCAAGCAGGTGCCGCACATAAAAATTTACAAATCATTCCGAATAGCTTCGGATATTTTTCCAGCGGTTTCCGCCGTCACAGACAAACTGGTTTTTCGATCGTAATGATGACCGAACTTATCATCAGTAAATTCTTGGCCGGCGAATGTCACTGCTTTCTTATATCGTGGTCGTACATGCCAATGGACGCGGGGATCAGGCGGGTCGTGCCGGTAAGCCTCGTTCATCAGACAGGTCCAATTGAACATCGTCGCGTCGAAGGCTTTGGTAGCGGCCGCCTCGAATTTTTTTACCACCTCGTGAAAATCCGACCATTCAGCGTCAGTCAAATCGGACAATGTCGCCGCCGCGCGTTTACACACGACCACGCTTCGACCGAGATACGTTTGGTCTTCAACGTTCAGAATGATTTTCCAGTGCGTCGTTTCAAAAATAACGAGGTCTTTTTTCATAATCGTATTATACCACGCAATGGCGGATTGTTTTTCTAACTTGCTTGACGCCCGGCGGGAGGTTGGATACCCTACAGCTAGTGGCTTGGGCCTACGCGCTCATGCCTATTTTCTATAACCATCCTCAACAACGAACCCTGAGAAAACAGCTCCGTCGCCAAGCAACGCCGACGGAGGTCATGTTGTGGCATCATCTCCGCGGCCGTCGGCTCTTAGGGTACAAATTCCGCCGTCAACACAGTATCGGTAGGTACGTGTTGGATTTTTATTGCCCTGAGTTACGACTTGGTATCGAAGTTGATGGCGGACAACACAGTGATCGGGTTATAGCTGAAAATGATGCCATGCGTTCCGAGTGGCTAAGGCACTTTCGGGTTACTGTTGTACGTTTCAATAATGCCGATGTGATGAATAATCGGAGCGGAGTAATTGAGCGTTTGGAAGAAATAATATCTGTGCTTGAAACACAACGCCACCACCCTCGGCCTCCGGTCACTCCCTCCTGATACCAGGAGGGAACGATTAGTAACGTCCCCTCCACGTGTGTGGAGGGGTGGCGCATCGCGCCAGGGTGGCCAATCACCGTTCTCCCCTCCGCACCTCTTTGCCCGTTGCCCGAGCTCGTCTCTCTCCGCCTCCCTGTGGGGTTGGCGCTTGACTTGAGCGGACCGAAGGAGTAATAATCTCACGCACCGTCTATCAACCCGTTCCTTGGAGGAGCTATGACCCGCGAGGAGATCCGACAAGAGCGTGAGCGCCTCATGTCGCGTAGAATGGAATTGCTCGCACATTCCCCCGAGCCTTTTCGAGGAGATGAGTATCTCGAAACTCTTCGGCAGATCAATCGACTGCAGTTAATCTGCCTTCACCCGGAAAAGTACGAATACATACTCCAGAGTGAGAAGCAGTGGGTCTGCCAAGATTGTCACCTAGTTTCACTCGCCTGACGGATCGGTCAGGCGAGTTTTCTTTCTAATGGGTACCACGGCGAATAAAAGCTTATTTTTTCTCCTCCACTACTTCCCCCTCCACCGGCCCTTTATCAGCACCTGGCTGTTGAGCCGCCCCCTCGGTAGGGCCTGTTTGAGGCCCGGATTGGCCCTGGGAAGCGCCCTTATACGCGGCCTGCCCTATCTTCTGCATTGAATCAGACAGGGCTTTTGAGGCGTTTTCGATGGCCGTTTTATCCGTCGAATCCTTGAGCTTCTTCAGGTCATTGACCTTGCCTTCAATATCGGCCCGGACATCGCCCGGCACTTTCTCACCGGCATCTTTGAGCGCTTTCTCAGCGGTGTAGCTCATCGTCTCGGCCAGGTTCTTGGCTTCAATCAGCTCCTTCTTCTTCGTGTCCTCGGCGGCGTGCATCTCGGCGTCTTTGCGGAGCTTCTCGACTTCGTCCTTGGACAGGCCGGTCGAGCCTTGGATGGTGATGTTCGCCTCTTTGTTCGTCGCCTTGTCCTGGGCGCTGACTTTGAGGATGCCGTTAGCGTCGATGTCGAAGGTAACTTCGACTTGCGGCACGCCGCGGGGTGAGGGCGGAATGCCGCCGAGGATGAACTTGCCGAGGGTCTTGTTGTCGGCCGCCATCGGTCGTTCGCCTTGCAGGACGTGGATTTCCACCGAGGTTTGGTTATCGCTGGCCGTGCTGAACACTTGCGACTTCGAGGTCGGAATGGTCGTGTTGCGGTCGATTAACGGCGTCATCACCGCGCCCATCGTTTCCAGGCCGAGAGTCAACGGCGTTACGTCGAGGAGCAGGACGTCTTTTACTTCGCCTTGCAGGACGCCGGCTTGGACGGCCGCGCCGATGGCCACGACTTCATCCGGATTGACGCTGACGTTCGGTTTCTTACCGAAGAACTTCTCCACGGCCTGCTGGACCATCGGCATGCGCGTCATCCCGCCGACCAGAATGATCTCGTTAATTTGTGAGACGGTCATGCCGGCGTCGGCCAGCGCTTTCTTGGTCGGTTCAAGCGTTTGCTCGACCAGATCGCGCACCAGGTTTTCCAGCTGGGCGCGGGTGAATTTTTTGACGAAGTGCACCGGACCGGCGCTTCCCTGGGTGATGAACGGCAGGTTGATTTCCGTCTCCATCGAGGTTGACAGTTCATGCTTGGCTTTTTCGGCCGCCTCCTTCAAGCGCTGGAGGGCCATCTGATCCTTGCTCAGGTCAACGCCTTGTTCTTTGCGAAATTCCTCCATCATCCAGTGGATGATCTTCTGGTCGAAGTCGTCGCCGCCGAGGTGGGTGTCGCCGTTGGTGGCTTTGACTTCCACCGTGTCGGACGAAACTTCGAGGACGGAAATGTCGAAAGTGCCGCCGCCGAGGTCGTAGACGGCGATTTTCTCGTCGGTCTTCTTATTGAAGCCGTAAGCCAGCGCGGCCGCCGTCGGTTCGTTGATGATCCGTTTGACGTCGAACCCGGCGATCCGGCCGGCGTCCTTGGTGGCTTGGCGCTGGGCATCGTCGAAGTAGGCCGGCACGGTGATCACCGCTTCGGTGATGGTGCCGCCGAGTTTGGCTTCGGCGTCGGCTTTCAGTTTTTGGAGGACCATGGCCGAGATTTCCTGCGGGGTATAATCTTTCCCGCCCATGGCGATCTTAACGCCTTCGCCGGCGTGCTTGATAGCGAACGGCAAAACTTTCAGGTCGCGCTGGACTTCGGCGTCGTCCCAGCGGCGACCGATCAGCCGCTTGATCGAGTAGAGGGTGTTGGTCGGGTTGACGACCGCCTGGCGCTTGGCGACCTGCCCTACCAGCCGCTCATTGGTCTTCGAGACCGCCACGATTGAGGGCGTGGTGCGGACGCCTTCCGCGTTTTCCAGGATTTTCGGCTCGCCGCCTTCAATGACGGCCATAGCCGAGTTGGTGGTGCCGAGATCGATGCCGAGGATTTTTGCCATAGCCCGTTAGAAAATTATTGAATGAGTAATTGGTAACCGATTGCTTGTTTTCATGTAGTGTGGCGTTAGTGGATTGCGCTGGCCCCGTAAATTTTCTA
>JBBTRH010000005.1:13467-97193 GCA_038065275.1 Patescibacteria group bacterium
AGCGGGACGTAGGCGGAGTTAGGCCCGCGGGGCGATAATACCCGGCTGGTCGCGATCGAGGAATTCGTGGAGGTCAAGGACGTCATCGGCTTGGACCTGGCGCCACTGCTCCGAATCGACGACTTCGTCGACCGTCAGGTCGGTCACCAGGCCGCGAGCGATCATGCCGTTGGCGCTCAGGCTCAGAATTGACAGCAGGGCGGTACTGCAGGTGGCGCAGTCGATGTAGGCCAGGATCTGCTGATCGCGCTCGCCGATGATCCGCAACTTTTGCAGGTCGTACAGGTTGTTGCACACCGGACACCGCGCGTTCAGCTTCAGCAAATGGTTAGGGTTGAATTGTGGTGGTTGTGACGATGGCATGGCGTGAGGAATATCCTCGAGTGGATGGCGCTTGCTTGTTGCGCCGCCCGCTCCGGGGTAAATTGGTTGGATAGTTGGATACGAAGTTGGTTAAGTGCGAGTTAGGTAGTGATTGGCGGGATTGACTTGTCTCGAATAACTAGCTAACGAGCTAACAAACTAATCCGCTAATACGCTATTCTGCCACGACGACCTGCGCCGGTTCGAGGACGCGGTCGCCGACCATGAAGCCGGTTTTCAGCTCTTCGACGACGGTGTGGCTGGCGACGCCTTCTTTTTTAATCTTGGAAACGGCGTGGTGCTTGAGCGGGTCAAACGGTTGGCCGTCGGTCGCGATCGGCGTGATGTTCATGGCCTTGAGCGCTTCTTCGAACTGGCGCTGGATGTGCGCGATGCCGGTGACCCATTCGAGGGCGCGCTGGTTTGCCGGAATGTGCTTGATGGCGCGCTTGAGGTTGTCGTAGATCGGGAGGAACTCGATCACCGCCGCGCCATGGGCGTACTGGGCAATCTCCTGTTTCTCCTTGTCGCTCTGTTTCTTGAGGTTCAAGTAGTCGGCCTTGGCGCGCTTCCAGCCGTCAATGTGCTCCTGGAGCTGGCGTTCGAGCAACTGCACTTTGTCGCGCAGATCCTGGTCGGGTTGGGAAGGTTCGCGGTGTTGGTCGGCGGACATTAGAAAATCCTAGACAGTCTGTAAGAGAGATTGAGTGTAGCGGAGAATGGCCAGGTGTTCGCCGTAGTCTTGACGGAGCGGGCCGAGGAAGGCGATAATGCCGGTGGAGCCCGGCCCGGCGCCGGATGGCGCCGGATGACGGGGCGTCGTGTAGCGGACCAGCAAGGTCCCGCAGGAGGCGCTGAACGGATTGTCGCGGCCGACCAGGACGCGAACGTCTTGACCGATGCGACCGTACATCCGGGCCATGACTTCATCCAGGTGGTCAACGACTTTTGACAGATTCTGTAAAATGTTAACGTCTTCGAATTCCGGTTGCTGGAACAAGTTCGCCAGGCCGGTGTAATACGTGTCCGTTTTATCAAAGGCGATGATGACCGCTGATTCGATAATTTCCGCTAACGCTTTCGCTAACCGGCGCAACATTTCCTGTTCCGAGTCGCGATGCGCATGGGCCACCGATTCAAGGTGGTCGCGTTCGCGTTTACCGACCGTCGTCTCCGGCGTCACCCGCTTGACGTACCAACGCCAGGCTTGTTCAGTCGGCACGCGGCCGGCCGAGGTATACGGCTGGAGCAGATAGCCGGCGTCTTCGAGCGCTACCATGTCGTGACGCACGGTCGCGGTCGAGATGTCCAGTTCCTCGCGGTCGACCAGCTGGCCGCTGCTAACCGGTTTCGCGGTCGCGGTGTACTCCTTGATGATGGCGTCCAGGAGCGCTGACTGGCGTGTTGATAACATAGTTATTGTTATTTGAGGGGATTTACCCCGCCAAGGCGAGATTAGCAGTCTCACCATGAGAGTGCTAATTTGTAGTATAGCCTATGTTTTTACTATGTCAAGAGCCTGCTTAGGGATACCCCCTGTTGTCGGTCAGACTAATACTTAGAACTGCCGCATCAAGTAGCCAACCTGCAACTGCGGCGTCGGCGGATGGTCGCGGCGGTAGGAAAACAGGTCATGATTTTCGAAAGTACAGCGCGGCGAAACGGTGATGCTCCCCGGCTTGACGCCGCTAGCGGTCAGTTGGCACACGGCGATCCGGCGCAGATCCAGATGCATCAGGGTCTGGCGTTTTTGACAAGCATCGGGCCACGGCGCGAAGTGTTTCGCCTCATTGATCGACACCGTATAATGTTCCGGACAAATGCTCGGACTGATATCAATAATCATGTCAGCCGGTTTGGCCGGAAAAGCAACCAGCCATGTTTTAATAAACTGCGCGACCGCGTCCCGAGCCAGACCCTTACTGCCGGCGTGCACCAGACCAATCACCTGCTGTCTCGGATCGAAGATGGAAATCAATAAACAATCCGCCGCCGTCATGGCCAGTCCGAGGTTCGCTTCGGCGGTGATCAGGCCATCGGTGTTGTCGATTACCTGACCGGCGGCGGCGGAGGTCACGATGGCGGTTCTGACACCGTGGCACAATCCGGCATGCACCACGCTTTTCGGATCGAGACCATGGGCGCGCAAATATTGTTTCCGATTATCGAATTTCCCGTTGAGGGACATCGTACCGTCGGCCGCCTGGGAAAAGCCTGCCACGATCTCTGGATAGTCGGTCAGCGTCCGGGCCACGGCGTCACTCTTTGTTCCGAACCTGTTCGTAAATCGGGAGGAGTTGATCAACAATCTTTGGCCAGGAGTACCGGAGCGCTTTCCGCCGCCCCGCCTCCCCCATCGCCCGCCGGCGCGCGGGATCGTTGGCTAGCGTCACAATCGCTTCGGCCAGGTGTTTCGAACTGCGCGGCGGTACCAGCAATCCTTCCTGCCCCGACTCAATCACCCCACGGTAGCCGTCAATATCCGAAGCCACCACCGGCACGCCCGAAGCCATGGCCTCGAGCAGGACGATGCCGAAACTCTCGTTGCCGGTGGCCGGCGAGCAGTAGACGTCGGCCGAGCGGTAGTAGCGCGGCAGGTCGGACGGCGCGGCATATCCTTTGAACTCTACCCGGCGCCGGAGGGCCGGCGGAATGTAGGCATCATAATACTTCTGCATCCAGCCGGTGCCGACGACCACAATCCGATATTTCCCATCCAGTTTTTCTTCCAGGTACGGCAGTGCGCCGAATAAGTACTTGGCGCCCTTGCGCGGGTCCATTCGTCCCACAAACAGGACATTCATTTTGCCGTCGCGATATTGCGGCCACGGTTGAACGGTCGGGGCGAACAAGGCGGTGTCAATGCCGTTCGGAATGACGGACATTTTCACTTGGGGAAAATAGCGATGGAGGCTGGCGGCGGCGGCCGGCGAGACGGCCAGGTGGACTTGAATTTTAGCGATCGCGTCGAGAAAAACGCTCTTAAACAGGACCGGGATATAATCCAGCGCCGTTTTGGTCGCCGGCTCGCGAAAAGTATGGTAGGTCCCGACTTTCGGCGTGCGCATGGCCTTGCTGGCGATCAGCGGCAAACCCGGATCAAGCGGACTCTGGACGTGGACCAGGTCAAACTTTTCCGCGACTTCAATTCGCTGCAGTAAACGACCAAGCTTCCAGCCCCAAGTGACATGGATGTTGGCCCCGTTGCTCATCAGCGGGATCTGGAACCCGTGGCGGAGGACGCGCAAGCCGCGGTCATCGGCGCGTCGAGCGCTGCCGGTCACGACGGTCACTTTGTGTCCGCGACGCTCGAGTTCTTTCCCGAGATGCCAAACGTGCTCGGTCACGCCGCCGAGCACCGGATAATAGGCTTGGGTGATCAGCCCGATGTTCATCCCGGGCTGAGATGTTACGGCAACTTGACCGTCTGCAGAGTCGCCCCACTGCCCAGCTGGAGCTGGAGGTTGGCGGCTTTTTCCGGAACCGCGAACTTCATAAAACCGCGATCACCTTTGACGTAGGTGCTGGCCACTTTCAGGCTAAGCAACGGGTAGGTTGTCTGGCCGGCGGTTAATTTGACGTCGCGCAACCCGCGATCGACGGTCAAGACATTGGCCGGTTCAATCGCGTCGAAATACACCAGCAGGAACGTCTGTCCCTTGTCGGCATTGACATTATCGGCGCTGGCTTGCTTTTGCTGGCTGTTGATCGTCACCTCAACCGCCCCGACAGTCAGTTTCCCGGTCACGGTCGTGTCCCCCTTGACTTCGGTCGGGAGGGTGATCGTTTTCGGCGCGGTGTTGATGGTCGCATTGGTGACCGCGGTATTGGTCGTCGTGGCGGTATTCGTCGTTTTCGCCCAGGGCAAGGTAACCGTCGTTTTATTCAACCAGAGGTACAAACCCCCGCCAATGATAACAACGGCTAGGGCAATGACGAGAATAAGGGTGGTTTGGCGCATATGTTTGTATAGTTAGAACTGTGGATAGTATAGCAAAAAATCCAGTGAAGTTCCATCAGCTGGTGTACCTGCGTCTCGTACCAACGGGTTTAAACCCGTTGGTACGTTGGGTCGGTAGGTATACCCAGCACCACGGCTTCCCGACCGTGGTGCTGGGTGAAGCTCCATTAACCAAGCCGGTAGCTTCTTGAGGAACGTTTCGCGCGCCCTGGCGGGCGACTGCTCCAAGGGCAGGCCCTCCTGAGCACTACGTGCTTCGGTGGGCAAGCCGGGCGCGCTTTGGCGGCAAATTCTTTTTTAGCTGATACTCCCCAGCTTGTAACCACCATCAATCGACAATATTTCTCCACACATGGCGTCATTTTTTGCCAAGAAAATGATCGCCTCAGCGACTTCTTCCGGTTGTATCATCCGCTTAATTAAGTGCACCTCGCCAAGTTTTTTTTGTTGACGAAGACTGGGGCTACCCCACATCGGCGTGGCAACACGTCCCGGTGCAACCGCATTAACAAGAATTCTTGGAGCAAGCTGTTTGGCCAGGTTTTTTGTATAGTTATCAAGCGCGGCCTTAAAAGAGGCATAGGCGGCCGCGGTCGGTCGACCGTAACCGAGCCTTCCGTGAATTGAGGAAACGTTAATAATCTTTCCGCGCCTCATGATCTTCAAAGCATATTTGATGACAAGTATGTGGCCGAGAAAGTTGTTCTTAAAGATATTCTCAAAAGCCTTTACGTTCGTCGGGTTGTCATGCTCATCGAACGTGCCGGCATTATTTACAAGCACATGAAGTGAAGCGTATTTCTTTCTAATTATGCCCATCATTTTTTTGACCGCAATCTCGTTGGAAATGTCCGCTTTTATTACCATATTTCCGATTGAATGAGCATTACACAAATTCAGCACTTCCCGGGCCGCCTGATTATCACCCTTATAATTGATAACAACAGAACACCCCTCTTTTGCCAGAGAGATTGCGGTGGCTCTCCCAATTCCTTTCGAGGCACCGGTAATAAGAACGACCTTATTATTAAGTTTCATGGTTGTTAGAAAAAGTTGGTTTGTAGATTTCGAATTGGTACCGGATCGTAGACGACGTTGGAACCGCGATCCGGCAGTTTGAGGGGTATATTCATATACCCGACTTTACCCAGCGGCAGTAACCGTTCAGTTGTAGATCGACTACTGTATTCTCAGACTTGTATAATATGTGCGACAGTATGACCGGTCATTTTCAGTCGCCAGGACTTCACATTTTGCCGAGTCTTTTGAAGCGCGGGCGAAATCTGTAGCACAATACGTTAGCGCGACATTGTAATTCGAAGCCTGCCTCGGCGCTCGTTGTACTTTTGGTGCTTGACGTACACATTCTTCGTAGTCTGCTTGAGTGTAGAGAAGTCGATTAACACAATGAGACCAAGCCAATGCTGTGCCAGTTACTTTTGAGCAATCAGCGATAATAGTTATCTGTTGACCTATTTCCATTTGCTTTTCAAAAGCATCGTTTGCTTTGTTAATCCGATTTCGATTTTGATGATACTGAAATGGCTCATAGACTGATAGCAATGCGAAAAAAACAATCACGAAGGCCATCAGAGCTCGTAGACGGAAATTATAGCTTGCCTGAACCTTAGCTCCAGTAAGAATTGGCCAACTGAAAATGAAGGTGATAATTGGAGTTATAAAAACAACACTACCTAAAACAACTGCACCCCAGCCAAGATCAGGTTCAACAATAACAACGACAATGGAATAAGCAACCGCGCTAAGAAACGCAACACTGCTTATGAGTGAAGGACCAAAAAACCATCGATGTGCCGGTGGTGGGATAGGTGACAGTGGTTGTCTTAGTGTGTTCTGCTCTGACATATGTATCGTGAGTTATTCTTGGTACCGCCAAGGGGATTCGAACCCCTGTTACCAGGATGAGAACCTGGCGTCCTGGACCGGACTAGACGATGGCGGCAAGTAGTGCTCACTGTTTGGATGCCCGGCGAAGACCGGCGTAGCCGGTCAAGCCGGAAGAACCTGGCGTCCTGGACCGGACTACCGAGGCGTAGCCTGGCCCGGCTTCGCCGGGGACGATAGCGGCGTGATCAGGAAAACAGGACGAGTGTATCGGATGGCCAGGACTTTGGCAAGGTTTAGGTACACCAAACTGGCTCAGCCGGCGGCTGAAGACCAGCGGTGAGCATCGAAAGCTAGGCTCGTTTTTCGGTATTGATGTAAATGCCGCCGAGCATCGATACCATGCCGAGGAGGAAATAGAAGGTCGGTTCGGCAAACAGGCTCTGCGTGCCGACTTGGTAGACGAAGCCGTATTGGGTGAAGATGGCCAGCGCGCCGCAGATCAGACCAAACCAGAAGAAGGCTTTGGCCAGGTTGCCTTGGGTGAACTTGCTTTGCCAACGGTGGGTCATTGTCATCACCACGCCGCCGACGATGAACACGACGACGAGAATTTGGCCGATGATTTTTAGTGTTTCCATGTGTTCAACTCACCTCCTTCCAGTCGAGCAAAAGCTCGGGTGAACTGTTTAAATGGCTGTGGATAGTATACCACGGGTCCTCGCCAGCTACAACGCGCCGTTAGAGGCGAACATTGGCACTGGGGGAGAACGGTTGATTTTTCAGGGTGCCCTGAAATCGCGCCAGCTGACCGAGGCCGACCACTTTCGCCTCTAACGGGGCAACGCCCGGCCGACCAGTACGGCCTGTTCGACGAAGCGGTTGGCGTAGCCCCATTCGTTGTCGTACCAGGCCGCCACCTTGACCAGGTCGCCGTCGATGACGTTCGTCAGCGGCAAATCGACGATGGCCGAGGCCGGATTCTCTTTAAAGTCCGAGGATACCAGCGGCTCGTCGGTGACGGTCAGGATGCCGGTCATGGCCGGAGATTCGGCGGCCCGGCGGAAGGCGTTGTTGACCGCCTCGACCGTCGTTTTCTTCTTGGTCAGGAAAGTGAAGTCGGTGAAGGAAACGGTGATGGTCGGCACGCGAAGAGCGTAGCCGTCGAAGATTCCCTTCAGCTCCGGCAGGACCTCGCCGGCGGAGACGGCCGCCCCCGACGTGGTGGGGACGATGTTTTGGGCGGCGGCGCGGGCGCGACGAAGGTCGGGATGGAGCGGCGGGACCGGACCGTCAACCAGGTTTTGCTCGGCGGTGTAGGAGTGGATGGTGGTCATGGCCGCCTTCTTAATCCCGAACTGCTCGAGCATCACTTTCGTCACCGGCCCGACGCAGTTGGTCGTGCAGGAGGCGTTGGAGATAACGTCGTCGCCGCGATTGCGGTCGGCGTTGACGCCGAGCAAATAAGTTTTCACGTCGCCGCCCTTAGTCGGGGCGGAAACGATGACCCGCTTGGCGCCGGCGGTCAGGTGGGCGCGGGCCGCTCCGTCCTTGGTCAAGCGGCCGGTTGATTCGAGCACGACATCGATGTTCATTTTTTTCCAGGGCAACTCCGCCGGTTCTTTGACTGATAGAAATTTGACTCGCTGTTTATCGACCACGAGCGTGTCTCCCTCGATCGTCACTGTTTTGTGGTAAGCGCCGTAGGCGGTATCATGGCGGAGTAAATGGGCCATCACTTCCAAACTGCCGAGGTCATTAACGGCCACGACTTCCAGTTCTGGTTTGGCTAGGGCGATCTTGAAGGCGTGGCGGCCAATGCGGCCGAAACCGTTGATAGCAAGGCGGGTGCGAGCCATAAGTTTAGGCGTTAAATTCCTTAGTGATATGCGAAATAAGCATCGCGAATTTTTCCGGATCGAGGCTGGCCGTGCCGACCAGCGCCCCGTGGTAGGCGGCGGCGTTGACGTACTGGCTGACATTGTCGGCGTCGACGCTTCCGCCGTAGAGGAAACGGAAACTCTGGTCGACTTGGGCCGGCGAGTAGAGCTCGATCAGCGTTTGCCGGATGACTTCCCGCATCGTCTGCGCCACTTCCACGCCGGCCGGTTCGCCGGTGCCGATGGCCCAGACGGGTTCGTAGGCAACGTACAGTCTCCCCTGCCCGCTGGACGGCGGCGCCGTGCGCAAGGCGGCGGTCAGTTGGCGGGTGACGATCAGTTCGTGTCGGCCGTCATTCCGCTGATGGGCGGTTTCGCCGACGCACAGAATCGGCGTCAGGCCGTGGCCGAGGGCGCTGACCACTTTCCGGCCGACCATCTCGTCGGTCTCGCCGACCAGCTGGCGGCGTTCGGAGTGGCCGATCAGGACGTACTCGACACCAGCCTCGCGGAGATTCAACGGCGAAACCTCGCCGGTGTAAGCGCCGCGGTCGTCCCAAAACACATCCTGGGCCCCGAGCTGGATGGCGCTGCCGCGCAGAAACTTCTTCATCCCGCTCAGCGCCACGAATGACGGACAGACGACCGTTTGGTATCGACCGCGCACGGTTTTGAGGCGCTGTTTTAGATCAGTCAACCGTTGATGCGATTCCTCGATGCCGAGTTGCATTTTCCAGTTGGCAACGATCAGGGGCATTGAGCGACGGTTCATATGGTCAGGTCGCTTGCCTGTTAACATCCTCGTTAACGGTGACGGGGGCGGCGGGGTTGAGGATTTGCTCCAGCCGTTCATCAACGTGCAATTGTTCATAGTCCGGCAACTGCGTGATGTCGGTCAAGCCGAGGAAACGCACGAAATCCGCGGACACCCGGTAGGTCGTTTGGTACTTGTCCTTGGCGTGCTTGGCTTCCACCAAGCCCTTGATCATCAGGTGCCGCAGAATCAAGCTACAGTTGACGCCGCGAATGGTGTCGAGTTGGATTTTGGAAATCGGTCCGCGATAGGCGACGATGGTGAGGGTTTCCAGGGCCGGACGCGTCAACTCCCCGGCCTGTTCTTCCTTCAGATACGCGGTCACCAGTTTGCTAGCCAACGGACTGGTCACGAACTGGACAGTTGAACCATGCTGGAGGATTTGGATGCCGCTGTTTTCGTGATTATACTTTTGCTTCAGTTCGCCGATAGTCTGTTCAATATCTTTGACTGTTACGCTTGTTTGTTCGGCTAGTTTTTTCAGCGATAATGGTCTGGTAGCGACCAATAGTAAGCTTTCGAGATTGCGGTGTAAACTCATGAGATTACAATTGGTTGTAAAATTTCGGATTCGGGGTCAAGGGCGGTGATATTTAGGTCGGCATAGAGTGTCTCTTGTGCGACCGCCGCGGTGCGGAGTTTGACCATTTCGAGCACCGCTAGGAAAGTGATAATGACCTCGGTTTTATTGTTCGATTGGCGGAGTAGCTGATGGAAACTCATGGTTTTTTCCGCTAATAATCGCTGAGTAATCTGTTCGATCTTATGGCGGATGTTGATCGTCCGGACGATGACCGTTTGCGGCAGGCGGGTGATCGGTTCAAGTTCCTTCAGGACATCGGAAAAAATTTCGCGTAGATGATCGATTTTCAGATGTTCCGGCGGGTTGAAAATTGGTTCCATCGCCGCGTACCCTTCGCGCGGATAAAGAACGCGGTGTCGATTGTAGAGCTTGGCCACGTGCTTGGCGGCGGCCACGAACGCCTGGTACATTTTCAGCTGGTGTTCGAGTTCCAGCCCGCTGTCATCCTCCGCCGCCGCGTCCGGCACCAGCAAGCGCGACTTGATTAACAACAGTTTCGCCGCCACCACCAGGAAATCGGCCAGCTCATCGATGGGCAACTCGTCCATCGCTTGGAGCGAGGCGATGTACTGATCCGTCACATTCGCCAAGGATACCTGGCTGATGTCCAACTCTTCCGACTCAATCAGCTGGAGCAGGAGGTCGAGCGGACCGTTGAAGGTAGCTACTTTTACATCACGCATCGTGAAAGTTGCAGGATTTAAGATTAAAGTTTGGGTTTGTTTGTTTTGCTTAGGATTTTTTAGCGGCTTCCGAGATATTACCAACCGTCGGCTGTTCGGCTTTCAGATAATCTTTCATCTTCATCCGGATTGATTCGGTGAAACTGCCGGCGCCGAATAATGCTTTCTGTGTTTTCAATAAACCTCTATCAACTACCACGCCGAGTTTATGCAAACTCCCAAACGGCGTCAGGGCGCCCGGTTTGACGTTCATTTCCCGCGCCATGTCTGATTCCTTGGCGATGGTCACCCGCTTGGCGCCCAGGACTTTTTTCAGCGCGACTAGGTTCAGACGGCGATGGGCTGGTAAAAGCACCAGCTTGTACTCGGTATCGGCTTTGATCAGGAGCGTTTTGACAATCCCGTTCATTTTTATTTTCAACGTCTGGGCCAGGTCGTAGACGGTGAAGACGGTCTTGTGGGCCACGGACTCGAAAACGATTTTGTTTTTCTTGAGGTGGTTGAGGACTTTGGCGGGGATGGGCATGGGGTAGTGGTTAGTTGATTGGTTAATCAGTTGATTGGTTGATTGGCTCGTTAGTTTGTTGGTTACCGTTTAGCTTGTTAGTCATTAGCTCTATAGTTTTTGCCTTCCATAGTCTGATTGACTACCATACTAGCGAGCTAACCAACTAACGAGCTAGCGAGCTACTTCAACGGTAATTGTTGCTGTTTTCCAAATGATTGTTTAGCGATTCTGCGGCCGAGCGGGGTGAGCTTGACCTCTTCGATGAACCACTTGCAGGGCGTGCGACGGCCGAAACCGATTAGGAATCCGCGGTCGATCAGGCGTTCGAGCGAGACGGTAATGTTGTCGATCACCTTCGCGCCAGCGGCGGTTTTTTTGTAAAAGGCGATAAACGGTTGTCGCGGAACGCGTCTCTTGGGGTACTGGTAGCACTCGCGGAGAATGGAACGCTGGAGTGCGGAGAGTCGCATGAATAGCTCGTTAGCCGGGGTTAGCTCTTTAGCTGGTTAGCTCGTTGATCATACTGAACTCATTTAATCAACTAATTAACCAATTAACTTTCTTCGCTATCCTTTCTATCTTTCCTCACCTGAATATGCGCATCGCGTAAAGTACTGGCTGGTAACGTGCTCGGCGCGCCCATCATCAAATCGCGGCCGTCGCCGGTCTTCGGAAAAGCGATGACTTCGCGGATGTTCGGTTCGTTACGGAGAATCATGACGATCCGGTCCAGCCCGGGCGCGATGCCGCCGTGCGGCGGGACACCGTAGGAAAAGGCCCGGAGGATGTGGCCGAAGCGCGTCTCTATTTCCCTGTCGGTCAGTTTGAGAATCTTAAAAACTTTTCGTTGCAACTCTTGATCATGAATCCGAATCGAGCCGCCGGCGATTTCAAAGCCGTTGAGGACAAAGTCGTACTGTTTCCCCTTGACCTTCGTCGGATCAGTGTCGAGCAGTTCTAGGTCGCTGTCCTGCGGCGCGGTGAACAAGTGGTGTGTGTTGACAAGTTTCTTATCCGCGGTCGAATATTCGAACAGCGGAAAGTCGACGATGAAACAAAAACCGAGTTCGTCGGGATTGTTTTTATCTTTCCGGATATCAGGTTTATCGCTCCCCCATTTTTTCATCGCTTCGGCGTATGGAATCCGCGGGAAAGGCATGGTGGTGATCTTTTTTTCCGGACAGAGTTCGGCCACCAGCGCCGTGAATAATTTTTCGGTCAGGTCGAGCACGTCGTCCTGATCGACGAAGGACATTTCCAGGTCGAGCTGGGTGAACTCCGGCTGGCGATCTCCGCGCTGGTCTTCATCGCGAAAACAGCGGGCGATCTGGAAGTAGCGCTCCATGCCGCCGACCATCAACAACTGTTTGAATTGCTGGGGGCTCTGCGGTAAAACATAAAATTTTCCCGGCTGAAGGCGCGAGGGAATAATGAACTCGCGGGCGCCTTCGGGCGTGCCTTTGGTGATGTACGGGGTTTCGATTTCGACAAAGCCTTTTCTGGTCAGATAATTTCTTATGAACATCGCCGCCCGGGAACGGAAACGGATGTTCTCGTTCATCCGCTCACTGCGGAGATCAAGATAGCGGTAGGTCAGCCGCTGTTCTTCGCTGACATTCTTCGTGTCCGCAAGCGGAAATGGCGGCGTGGCTGCGGTTGACAATATATTGAGCGACCGGGCCTGCACTTCAACCGTGCCGGTCGGCATGTTCGGATTAACATTCTTTTGGCCGCGCGCGGCCACGAGACCGCCTATTTCGACCACAAATTCGTCGCGCAGTGTTTTCGCCGCTTCATAATCCGGGCATTCCCCCGGCCCGAACACGACTTGAACTTGCCCCGTCCGATCGCGCAAATGGATAAAAATAATCTTACCCATGTCGCGGCGGACGTGGATCCAGCCTTTAAGGATGACTTCTTTGCCAACAGCACCGGTAGTTTCGACCGCCAGAGTTCGGTTGTTCACAAGCGAAAACACTAAATCAATCAGGTCTACAGTATACCATTTTTACGCCCGGACGCCAACCTACGAACGGCGACGAAAAACCCGCATCAACACCAAAACAATCAGTCCGCCAACCAAGTTGAAGAACAAATCCCGTGGCTTGTCGTACCGATTCTGGTACAATTATTTTTCGGGCTTTAAGAGGGCGGCCTTGAGAATCGGAAGGTCATCTTTGATCGTTTTCCAAACAATCTCCACGTCGACGCTGATATACTCATGGATTAAAATATCCCTGGTTCCGGCGATGGCCTTCCACGGGAGCTCCGGCGCTCGTGTTTTGAATTTGGCCGATAAACGCTTGACGGCTTCGCCGATAATTTCGAGTTCTCTCACGACGCCGTCTTGCACCAACTCATCAACGGCAAATTTTTTCTGATCAACGCCATTAATATACCTTTCGATTTTGGCAATCGCATCCAGAATGTGGCGTTTATAAATATCGTCTTTGTCCATAGATAATTTGAACATCTTTGGCGATATTCGTTTTTAAATAGGGATGAACGGCTTTTTCCGTCACCACATCCACTCGGCGGCCGAGGGTGGCGGACAAGGCTTGCGACAAACCAACCAGATCAAAAAGGCTTTTTGGCCGCGCGTAGCGGATCATGATATCAATGTCGCTCGTGTCTTGTTCTTGACCGCGGGCGAACGACCCGAAAATACCGGCAAATTCAACATCATGAACTCTTAAAATGGGTCCCGCTTTCTTTTGAATTTCTTTCAATCTGGCTTTGGTCATGCGCCAAGCATAGCAGAAATATACATTTTGTCCAGGCATTTTCGTAGAGGTTTTCCCGCTATTCACTACTGTGCCCGCCGTCGAAACATCCGCATCAACACCAAAACAACCAGCCCGCCAACCAGGTTTTGGAACAAATCATGCGGCGTATCATACGGTCCTTGGACGCGGTGAGTATCGAACCAGAAATCACCGAGCCACTCGCTAATTTCATAGAGCGATCCGACCAGCTGGCCGACCAGCACGCCCATCCAGGCCGCCCAACCCCAACCAGCTTGTAGTTTTCCGGTCGCCCGGTACGACAGAAAGAAGTCGATGAAGACGGCGCTAAGGGCCATCCCGCCGACGGCGTGCGTCAGGCGATCCCACCACCAGAATCCGGCGTACAGATGCTGAAAGTTGCCCAGCGCGTCAAGCCAGACCGCGCCGGCCGCCAGGACGAAGGTCAGCCGGGCCAGACGGCTGCCCCGGCGGCGGAGCCAACGGTCGAAGAACAGCAGGGTAATCACGGACACCACGTTCGTCAAGGCTAAGGCGTTCTGCCGTCCAAACGTATCGTAACTAGTAAAGAGTTCGATCACCAACAACGCCGACTGAGCCACCAAAAAAATAATAATGGGAAATCGTTCTTTCATACCGGCGTCGTCTTCAGGTACATCGGCCGCTCGGACCGGCGGCGAATCCACCATTTTCTCAGCTCTTCCACGCCAAATACCGGCGCCGCCGCCAAAATAATAATCAACCAATCACCAATCGTCAGCGGCGCCAGATGGAACACCGCGGCCAATACCGGCAGATAGATAATGGTGGCTTGCAGAATCAGCACCCCCACGATGGCCCCGGCCATACTCCGCGTCATGGTGGCGTGAATCAAGAGTGACCGGCGGGATGAGCGGGCGGTAATCGCATTGACAAGTTCGGCCGCCACCACCGACGTCAAGACCAGCGCGTACAGTCGCGGTTCTTCCATTCCGACCTTCAACCCGTACTGAAAAATAATTAAACTGGTCACGCCGATGGCCGATCCGGTCAGGAGAATTCGATGCCACATTGAGGCCGGAATAATCTGGGCGCGCGGATCGTGGGGTTGTTCTTGCATCACCGACGGCGCCATCGGTTCGCGCGCCAAAGCTAAACCGAGGAACGGTCCGGTGATAGCGTTCAGCCAGATGATTTGCGTCGGCAGGAGCGGCAGCGGCAAACCGGCCATCAGGGCGGTCATGACCAGAATCAATTCGCCGAAGCTGGTGGCCAGCAAATAGTAGATCACTCGCCGAATATTGCGAAAAATACGACGGCCTTCGGCGATGGCCGCCACGATGCTTAAAAAGTTGCCGTCAACCAGCAGTACATCCGCCGCTTCTTTGGCGGCCGCGCTTGAACCGCGGCCGACCGCAATACCGACATTAGCTTCAAGCAGGGCCGGCGCATCGTTGATGCCGTCGCCGGTCATGGCCACAATTTGACCCTCCTGTTTGAGAAGTTTGGCCAGCCGTAATTTATGTTCCGGCGTCAGGCGGGTGGCGACCGTGGTCAAAACCAATCGCCGGCGCAACGTCCGGTCGTCAAGCGCGTCGATGTCGCTCCCGTCAAGTAATCGGTCGGCCCGCTGATCCGGCAGTAGCCCCAACCGGGCGGCGACCGCTCGACCGGTATGACGATAATCGCCGGTCACCATAATCGTTTTAATCCCGGCTTGGTGCATCTCCTGAATGGCTTCCGCCGCTTCCGGACGAAGCGCGTCTTCCAATCCGAACAAGCCGACAAACGTGAACTGTCCGCCCAGCCGCTCGGCGGTCAATTCTTCAACTCGGTTCGGCCGATGGGTATACGCCACCGCCAATCCCCGGAGCGCTTGTCCGGCCCACCTTTCATAGACGGCCGTTACTTGACGCCGATCGTCGTCCGTCAGCGGGCTGGGTCCGGAGGCGGTCCAACGCTGACGACACAGTGACAGCACTTCTTGCGGCGCGCCCTTGATGACCACCAGCAATCCGGCGCCGTCGTGATGCCAGGTGATCATGTATTTCTTGTTGTAATCGAAGGGGAACTCGCCGACGCGGGGATGGGCGGCGGCGAGATCGACCCGGCTCCAGCCGATTTTTTCGGCCGCCACCAAGAGCGCCAGTTCAGTCGGGTCACCGATCGGCGTTCGCTGTCCGGCCACATCGCGGGAGAATCGGCTGTCATTATTCAACGCCCCGAGCCGGAAAGCCAGGTTGAGACCATCGTCGGCGCGACCGATAATTTTTTGGTCGTCAAGAAAAATGTCTCCCTCCGGCCGATAGCCCTTCCCCGACAGATGATACTCCCGCCCATCAACCCAGGCTCGGGCCATCATCATCTCCCCGTAGGTCAACGTGCCGGTCTTGTCGGTCGCCACCACGGTCACCGCTCCGAGCGTTTCCACCGCGGCCAATTTTCGAACGATCGCCTGACGTTTCGACATCGCCCACATGCCGTAGGCCATGGCCATGGTGATGACTACCGGCAACCCCTCGGGGATAATTGACACGATCATGCTGACCGCCAACAGAAACATTTGCTGGCCCGGCAAGTGACGGGCGATACCGAGCAAGAAAATAATCAGGCCGAGAAAAACCGTCACTACCGCCAGGCGCCGCGAAAAACCCGATATTTTCTTTTGAAACGGCGTCTGTTGATGGTCTATTTTTTGGAGATTCGCGACGATCGAACCGAAGCGGGTGTTGATGCCGATCTCCGTGACCAGGAGCTTGCCCCGACCGCCGATCACTAATGTCCCCCGCCAACCCATGTTCCGGCGATCTTGGATAATCGTGCGGATCGGGAGCGGCGTCGCGATCTTTTCAACCGGCACGGATTCACCGGTCAAGCTGGATTCGTTGACCCGGACGTTGACGACGTCCACCCACCGGCCGTCGGCCGGTAAACCGTCGCCCGTTTCCACCACCACGATATCCCCGACCACTAAATCGCCGATCACCAATTCCTGTTCTTGGCCCTGGCGGATAACGTGGACGACTGGCGGCGCCAGTTGCAACAATTTGCTCATGGCCGTATTGGCCTGCACTTCCTGACGATACCCGATCGCCGCATTCAAGAGCACCACCGCGCTAATGACCAGCGCGTCCTGCCATTCGCGCAATAGAAGCGAGATGACGCTGGCGATGAGCAAAATGTAAATCAGGGCGCTCTGGAACTGACTGCTGAACACCTGGAATCGCGTTCGTTCCCGGGGCGGCGGAAGAACATTGCGGCCGAACCGCTGGGCGGATGTCCGAACCTGATCGGGGGCTAATCCTTCCAGACTGCTCCCGGCCGATTGCAGGGCGGATTCAACGCTGAGCGCCGACCAGAGAATCTTTTCGTCCATAATTATCGCCAGATGTTCATGATGGTCATCACGCCGGCGCCAGTCATGACCGCGAAGGTCAGCCAGCCCAGCCCGCGAACGATCGACGGGTGCCGGTGACCTCCGACCACATCGCGGCGATCAGCCAGGCGCAACATGTAGAACAGAATGACCGGCGCCAGTAAGCCGTTGAGCACCGCCGCCGCGATCAAAAACTGAATAGCCGCCACGCCGGTCAGGGTCGCTAACGCGCCAATGACGATCGCCGCGCTGATGGTAATGTAAAACGCTTTTGCTTGCTGAAATTTTTTTCCTAGGCCTTCCGGCCAATTAAACACTTCGGCCAACGCGTACGCCGCCGATCCGGCCAGGACCGGAATGGCCAGCAGTCCGGTCCCCAGGATCCCCAGCGCGAACAGGAAGAACGTTAGCGACCCGGCGATCGGCCGCAACGCTTCCGCCGCCTGTCGAGCGCTCTCGATGTTGGTGATCCCGGCCTGATGAAGCGTGCCGGCGGCCACGATGATAATGAAGAACATAATCACGTTCGAAAACAGCATGCCGACGACCGTATCCCAGCGCGCTTTTTTAAGTTGACCGCCAACGTCGGAATTAACCGCGGGCCGTGCCGCCTCCCGTAGTTTCTCCTCTTCCACCTCTTCCGACTCCTGCCAGTAAAATAAATACGGCGAAATCGTCGTCCCGAGAATCGCGGTAATGAGCGGCCAAACCGCGGCGCCTTGATTCAGCGTCGGAATAACAGTCGCCCGGAAAATCGTCGCCCAATCTTGCCGGGTCGCAAACGCCGCGACGACGTAGGCCAACAGGGCCAGCGTCAACCATTTCAAAACATTGACGTACCTAACGTAGGACACGAAAATTTCCAGCAGGATGATCACCATCGCAAACAACACCAAGTACAGCCAGGCCGGCCCCGGCAACAGCAGTTGCGTGACCGCGCCCATGGCGCTCAAATCGGCGCCGATGTTGACGACGTTGACGACGAGCAGGCCGAGCGCCAAGACGAAGGCGGCGCGTTTCGAGACGTAGCGCTTGACCAGGCGGTTGAGCCCCTGTTTCGTCACGATCCCGAGCCGGGCCGATATTTCCTGCGCCACCATCATCAACGGCGTGGTGAACAGCGACAGCCACAACAAGCCGTACCCGTACCGCGCGCCGGTTTGCGAGTAGGTCACGATCCCCGACGGGTCGTCGTCGGAGGCGCCGGTAATCACGCCCGGACCGATGTTCTTGATGAGTTTACGGAAGTGGAACATGAGTCAAGTGAGTGTTTCTTTCGTGATGATTATACCATAAAACGGCCGTTTCCGGCTTTCCCATGTAGTGGACGCCGCGCATGCTACAATACCAGCGTGGATCGAGACTTCCTTCGCCACCACAAAACCGCCGTTCTCGCCTTCACTATCGGCGTGGTGTTGGCCGTCCTGTACCTGACCCTGCCTGCGCTACACGATTTCTTGTCCCAAGTCAACCAGTTAGGCTATCCGGGCATGCTCCTGGCCGGCGTCATGTATGGCAGTGCGTTGACGTCATCCCTGGCCACCATTCTCTTCGTCGATACGCCGCCGCACCTCAATCCCATCATGATCGGACTGATCGGCGGTTTCGGAGCCGCGCTGTATGACCTCTCCGTATTCCTGCTTACCCGCCGCGAAGCCGAACACGGGTGGCTGGCCCGGGTCATCGCCCGTCTCCGCGAGCGGCGCCATGTCCCCAATTGGCTCACGGCTTTGATGGGCGTCGTCATTCTCGCCTCGCCGCTCCCCGACGAGCTGGCGGCCGGCTTGTTCGGCATCAATCGGAGCCGGAGCTTGCCGTTTTTCTTGCTCTCGTTTGCAAGCAACACGCTCGGTATCGTCCTGCTGAGCGTAGTGGTTTAACGTAAACAATCCGAAATTTGAAGTCGGGGGGGTTTCCTCCACTTCTATACGTTTCAGTTTTTCTGCCATATTCCAGTAAAAGTGAAATGACTAGTAATGTCAGATTAACATAACGTAAAAGCCCTTCGCTTCCACCTACGCTAAAGCTTCGGTGGACGAGAAAGTCACCGACGCGCTATAGCGCTTTGGCGACGGCGCGTTACGGCTGGTCAAGCCCGAGGGGTTCGCCTGCCCCGGGCTTGTCCCGAGCTTGTCGAGGGGCTGCGGGGCGCGCCGCCTGTTGATGTTCTAACTAAGAGGGCCGGAGTAACGAACGCTACAAACTAAGGATTTTTTATTTCAATAAATCATTAAGCTCACAAGAAAGCAGTGCTGATTTATTGAGCACGATCTCCTCTTTCTGATTTAGATTATCCGCCGTTATTCTAATAACTTTGGTGACCATACTGTCGCCGAGCATAACTTTATTTGTTTTTTTAAAATAGTTTTCCGTTTTATTGTAAAACAAGGTGATATACTGTTTGACCTTATTACTAAGCTGGTCTTTCGGGCTAGTGGCCACTAAGGGAATTATTTTCTCATTAATTTTTGTCGGTAAATCACCATCTTTAAAAATTATCCAGTATTCGCTTAGTGCAAAACGGACTACCGCGCTATTTTGATCTTCAGTGTCATAGAAAAAACCAAAATAGTATATACCACTAAGAATGTCTTTTTGAACAATAATTTCGCGTAATGTCGTTACCACATGTATTTCGTACTTATCAACCAGTTTGAAATAACTTTCTCGCCAGTTCGCTAGCCAATTTTCAATATAGATCCGATCTACAAATAACGGGAGGAGGTCTTGTTTTAAATTTTCATCGTTTACTTCATTCATCTGGAATGTGAGTTTGTCAAAAAGCGCACGGGGATTTTTTACGTCAATGCCCTTGGCGACTAGATAATCAAAATCGGGCACAATCTTTTTGTTCATGTACCATAAAAGATCGTAGATATCTCGCCCCTTCTCCTCATATACAGCCTTCCCCACTCCACGAGTCCCACGCAGAAAAATCGCCGCAATCTTGCTGGCCATCAGCGCCCCCATATTGTAGGTCACAATCACAAATGAAAGCTGGTCTCGGTTTATCGGTATACGTTCAGTCACCGTCTTAGAAGGCGCAAAGTGATTGAGGTCAAGTTTCACATGCACCTGTTTCGAAGGATGCCCCAGGCTTAATACTTCACCGACATTGAATTTAAGCAACAGTCCTCTCCCGGTAACAGTTTTTATGGTGAGAAAATTAGTATCAGCAGCGTAGGTGTTGGAAAAGTGCTCGGCCATATCATTCACTAATTCATCCAAATACTTCTCCGTTATCGCGTGCGCGACTTCAAAATCCAAGTCAACTGACATACGGTTAAGATCGTGGCAGATGCGCAACGCCGAACCGCCGTACATAATCCACTTGCTGTATTCAGGATGGCGGTAAATATAATTGAGCACGTAAAACTGTAACTCTTCTTTGAGCGCGTTGCGACGTGTCTCTACATCAATCCCACCATAAGCTATAATGTCATCGAGTTTCCTTTGTAATATCGTTAGTATCTGTTCACTCATGTAAGTATTTCTTAATCATTGCATGAAACTTTTCCTGCTCGGACTTATCCATCTGATCAAAGTCAATTCGCAGGTTTTCAATCAGTGTCTCAATTTTTCCTAATGCGGGTCTGCGAAACTGGTTCGTTCTGAAATAGAGTAAGTCGAACAGTGCTTTTGATGGAGAAGCGACGAAACAATCAAACTTCGCTTTCGCTAAAGAGAAATCTGTAAATAGTGATTTCTGGATGGACTGGTAGGCAAAATTTCCAACTCTTGTCTTATACTCCCTTGTAACTTTAGGCGTAACCGAGGTAACGGAGTGTATCGTCTCTGTGGTGAGATCATAATACTGAAGCGCCGCCCACGAGCTAACGTACGACGGCGTACGAATGACGTTTGCGAGATAGAATGAGTATGAAATGTCATTTTTGTTCTTGTCGTAAAAATCCGCAGCAACATACAGTCCATTCCTAAGCTGGACAATTTCATTGTGCTTCAAGCCGCGGCTGATGTAGGTGTTTATTGTCGCGTCGGTAAGCCCAAGCTGTTTACCAAGCTGATAAACGGTATTTTTGCCAAAATGGGGCAAGGGTTTTAGCTGTTCTATGAGGTTTTTTCGGCTTTTCATAAGTATGACAGTAGTGTATCATATATGAAAAGTGGTGTCAAATGGTACTTATTCAATGACCAAAAGCGGCCTCCATTCCCGCACGCCCTCTCCTTCCGGCGCCCCGCCGCCGCATTTTCCCGCCGCCCGAGGGGTTCGTGCCCCGCTTTGCGGGGCGCGCCGCTAAATTATGGTAATAAATTACGCCTCATCCAGTCAGTCACATCTTTTGAAATATTAAAAGTCGCCCAATTACTATTTGGAACTTCGATAACCATTACTTTGTCAACCGATTTAATTCTATCCCTAATGCCATCCCGAATTTGTGCAATATCTATAGGAGTTTTGATTATCCAAGTATTGGCACACGGTCTTGCCCATTGTGAGGCGGTTTTAAGGTACGCTATCAAATTCGGATAACTATTTTCCGTATAACTTAGCTGATAAGATATTAAGAATGATTTCATATCCTATGTCACATTATTACCTAGTCCGCCGTCTTCTTTAGGTTCTGTACTCGATACGCTTCCAGAGCTTAAATCACCTTGATCTTGAATATCAGAAACAGTAATTGGGCTGTTGTTAGATCCAATCGAATCAGTGGAAGAGGCAACTAATCCCTCCTCAGATTTTGCCAATTCTTGGTCCGTTTGTGTTGACTCTTTTAGTTTTTTAACTTTTTCAAGTAAATCCTTGTTAAATTTCACTTTAAAATGCTGACCAGCATACTTCATAAATTGATCTGATTGGTACATGTGAAAAGAAACATTGGCGCGCTCCTTTACTTCTTTTAACAATTCATGTCTTGCGCCAATAATCGTTGCACCATTTAATCCACTAACCTTCCACCACCAATCCTCTTTTTGTTCGTCAGTTACAAAAATAATAGGGGTTTTTGCTTCTTGTGCCTTATCAAGTATCTGCATCCAAATAATAAGGTCGCCGAATTTACTCGTTCCAGTCTTATCTTCCTTGTCCTTTCTTTTCCTATCAGAATAACCTGGCGGTATTTCTTTTTCGTATCTAGCCTCCCCATCTTTATATATTTCATTCAGCCTTTTATTGTCAAATGGCTTTCCGACCCTATTTTTTAATATTCGATTCAGCTCGATCTCTACTTTATCTTTATTCAAAAAGTCACAATACTTATTTTTTGATAAAACCACTTCTTTTTGAATAGTTTTAAAATTTAGTGATATTTTTTTTAGAATCAATTTAGAATCAAAAAGTTTATCAATTTCCTGTTCTGTAGTATTTAAAAGGCTAATACTTTCGTGGTGAGCCTTTTCTTGGGAGTGAATTACATACAGTCTATCTCGATAATATTCCAAAGCCACCTGGTGAGGTATCCAAACCCTCCCTCTTTTTTGTAACTCTTTAAGAATGATTATTAGCTTAGCCCTTGCTTGTTGTGGGATGCGATATAGACTTAAAAGTACATTTGTGTCAAAAACAAACGTTGCTTCATCCCAAAGCTTAATAAAACTTCTCTTTGATGGCTTATTATACTCCGGAAAAAGATCTCTCATGCTTGGACTATTTAACTTCAGATGGGTTATCTCTCATGGGCTTGTTGTGCCAATGTTATTACAAATCACAGAATAAACTCACAAAAACATTACATGTGTCTAAAAAATAGTAGTGACTTTATTGTACAACATTGACAAACAATCCTGCTTCATACGGAATTTCGTCCCATGATTGTGTCCGGTGCGAGCATCAAAATCAACGAGTATTTTTCCCTCTTCAAGTGCTTTCAAAAACCCTTCAAAACTGAATTTCTGTAGCATCATCACTTTTGTATAATGATAGTATTCTTTCTTTTTATTAACATAAACTTCGGCCTGGACGTAAAAGGTATTTAAAAGCTTTGTACCCGCTTTATGCTCTAAGTCATCGAATCCCCAGTACGGCTGTGGATTTAATTCGCCAAGCCCAACACGTTTTTTAACCAGTTCAAGCCATCCCTTGTGTCGTGCATCAACTCCAGACGCTTTAAATGAAATTAAAATTTTACGCTTATTTCGGTCGATTACGACTTTGAAACCTCGATCACTACGCGATTGTCCATGGATTGTTTGCCTAAAACTCATTTCTCCTGCTGGATACTTTTTTCCGTCCTCTTGGTGAGCCCATCCATATTGTGGTAATAAAACCTGTGGGACAAAGCGAATCGCTCGTGGTGACGGTTCAATATGAAAAAGTGTCGTGAGTGAAGTAGAGTTAAGTCTTTGAGTTTTTAACTCCCACTCAGCGGCATTAGGGATTGGTAGGTTATTTTCCTTAATGCCCAGTAAATCTTCAAGTGTATTCCCAATGCCACCGGCGTTTCCTCGACGTGCATTTGGGACCCACCCCAATTCTGAAATCTCTTTTAGCCGCTCAACTAGTGCTTCTTTAGTATAAATGACTGGTTTCTTTGCCATACAGTTATAAAAGTTTTGACTGGGATTGATGTTGCTTAATCCTTTTACGCGCCATTTCACAGTAATCGGGAGAAATATCAATGCCAATATACTTGCGTTTATGGTTAATTGCGGAAATGGCCGTCGTCCCTGACCCCATAAATGGATCTAAAACTACTTTAGCGTCTGTTGCCGAAATTATTCGGTCAATTAACTTTACAGGAAACGCGGCAGGGTGTTTATTGTTCATTTCTTGGGTAAACTCCCACACATCTCCGAGAGCATTTGCTTTATCGGCAAGCTTAAATTTTGGTTTAGCAATCAAATAAATTACTTCGTAAGTCGGTAAAAAGTAACCGGCGTTAAAATTCAACCCACCTTTTCTTTTCCAAATGATTATCTGGCGCACGGGAAAACCAGCCACAATATCTTGTCGATCTTGCAAAAGTCCCGCCTGAACACGCCATTTATGATTGTAAAAAATTGCGCCATTCTCAGGAATAATTCTTAGCATTTCGGTAAGGGAGTCTCTTTGCCACTTCACATACTTTTCGTGCGGCATACTGTCATCATGATGAGAGTACCCATTTTGAAGTGCCGCGTTTGCCCATTTTCCACCCCGACCATCTTTCATTCCGTTTCCAGTTGAATTTTTTAGGTTATACGGAGGCGAAGTAACGACTAAATCTACCGACCCGTCGGGTATTTGTTTCATTACATCAACGGCATTTCCGCAAATATTTTTGTTGATAAAATCTAATGGATAGTTGAGCTTTTTCATATTACTTTAGAAGATCATCACTGGAAATTTCTAACGCTTGAGCAAGTCTTGCCACTGTCGAAAGAGTCACGTTTCTTTTACCATTCTCAATGCCACTAATGTACGCTCTGTCAGCGCCAATTTTCGAAGCAATGTCTCCTTGGGACATTCCTTTCTTCGTCCGTATCTTTTTGAGATTATCGCCTAAACGGGAATTGATCGTATCGGTATTCACTTGACCAATATACTCCCTTGTTGCACTATAGAGCAATAGTGTACTATAGTACACAAAGCACATTGGGGAGCCGAAAGCGCGCGCACGGGAGGGCGGGGCAAGCGCTTATCTCTACAGGCGGCGCATCCCGTAGCAACGGGATACGAACCCCTCGGGCGGCGGGAAAATGCGGCGGCGGGGCGCGGGCGGGCGGAATTCCCCCTTAGACCCCCTTCCGCCCGCCCGAATCGCCTAAAACTGCCCTTCAAAATAGGTTCGAGCGGCGTTCAGCAATTTCCACCAAATGAAACTTCCGCGAAAGTCTACGGTCAAATTCCAGGGTTTAGCCAATATCCACCGCACGCTTTTATCCACCAGGCGGCGGTTCGTAGCCCCAGAAGGGGCTAGGTATGAAAATGGTCGTGTGATATTACCATTTTCGTACCTTCCAATTTTTTCCGGTTCCGCTCCGAAGCGGAACACGAAGCAAGTTTTTCCGAATCCCGCGCTTCACTTCCAGTAGTAAGAATGGTTAACTAATAGCACTATGAGCATAAGAATTATCATGCGAGACAATAGCGGTAATAAGTTCTGGATTATTACCCCAAACATTAGTATGTATAGCTTTGCGTCCAAATCAAAAAACGTGACTTTCTTGGAAATCTTTTATCGCTTTGCACAGGTTCTAGTTAAACCGCGGAAAGGGCTAACAAAGGGTGAAGAGGAGAAGATACTTTTGTCGAGAAAACGGGTCTTGGTTGAGTTAAACAATAAGGTAATGGCGTTAAAATACCTTGCCAACGAATGTAAAAAGCAGGGCGAGAAATTAATTGCGAGAAAAGATAGCAAAAAGAGAATATACGACTATAAACCATATCAAGTTTTTCTGGCTCTTTGTGAAAGTTATCTGGACACTGTACACAGTACCTACGATTGCATCGCTGATCTGGACGGGTTTTTAGGCAAGAAATATGCCCGTGCTATCAATAAAGAACAATGGTTTAAGATCGATATGGATTTAAGAAACGTTTTTCATCACAACCAAAGCCCTCTAGTTACTATTGAGAAAGGGAAGGTAGATTTCACCATAGAAAAGCTACCAAGGAGCCCAAGATTTTTGACTCCGGCAATGAAAAACCCACACGGACGATACGAATTCTCTTTAGACCCAAAGGATTTGGGCGAAGACATTCTTACATTTCTTGAAAAATGGGCAAAGCAATATTTGGATTTGATTGATGGCAACGAGAGCATTGACGCAATTGCGGGTTATAAAAAAGATGGTGGTGTAAGAACCAAGAAAGTCACCTTAAAAGAACTTATGAAACGAGTCGTTGCTACCTAAAAACTATGCGGTATTTTCTTTACGCTCGAAAATCAACCGAGGATGAAGAACATCAGATCATGTCCATTGAGGCACAGCTCTTTGAGTTGTCCGAATATGCCAAGCGAGAAAAGATAACCATTGCCGAAAAGTTTATTGAAAGTAAAAGCGCGAAAAGTCCCGGTCGGGAAATTTTCGGCCAGATGATTGTCAAAATACAGGAAAGTAAAGAACCAATCGGCATTCTCGCTTGGCATCCTGATCGCTTGGCCCGAAATAGTATTGATGGTGGTCAAATTATCTACCTCGTCGACGGCAAGAAAATCGCGGCCTTGCGTTTCCCGACATTCTGGTTTGAACCGACACCGCAAGGGCTATTCATGCTCCAAGTCGCGTTTGGCCAATCGAAATACTATTCGGACAACTTAAGCGAGAACGTGAAGCGCGGGATTCGTCAAAAACTCAGACGTGGTGAGTCCCCAAATTATGCGGCAATCGGGTACGTCAATAATTTTAAAACCCGGACAATTGAACCCGATCCGTTCAAAGGGCGTGTCATCGCTAAAGCATTTGAAGAATATGCGAAAGGAATGCACACCCTCGAAAGTCTAGGCAAGCGTCTGAGTTTTTGGGGTATAGTCAGTCGGACCGGAAAGCCGCTCCCAAAAGCAACGTTGAGCCGAATGTTGACCAATCCGGTTCATTGCGGATTGATTCGGCATAATGGCGAAACATATCCGGGCGGTTTTGCCGCTAACGTCTCGATGGAGTTATTCGAAAAAGTCCAGAAAGTCTATAAGCAAAATCAAAAAGGTCATCATTTTCGTAAGCGTCATCATTTTGCTTTAACTGGACTATTGAAGTGCGGAGAATGTGGCGCGGCAATAACCGCCCAAAATACCAAAGGTCATGGCGGTTGGTATGTGTATTATCGCTGTACCAAACGTCTTGGTCCTTGTAAGCAAGGATACATTCAACAAGAGCGGCTTTCCGATCTGATCCGCGCAAAGGTTCGAGAAGTTGCAATAAGCGAAGACTGGGCGAAGAAAATGTTGGATAAGGTAACGATGTGGGAAAATGAGATCGCCCAGTCTTCGCAGTCTTCCGCCCAAAATCTCAAAACAAGGATGAAGGAAACAGAATTACAGCTTGACCGCATAGTGAATGCTTTCCTTGATGGCTCTATTGAAAAGGCTGTTTATTTGGAAAAGAAAGATGCATTGATTAAAACTCAAACTGGCCTTGAACAGAAAAAGGCGGATTTTGGGCGGAAGACCCTTTATTGGATCGAACCTTTGCGCCAGTGGATATTAGACGCTCAAAAGGCCGAAAAACTTGCTTCGTCGAACGATTTACCTGAATTGAAATCGTTCGCGGAAAAAATTGGAACGAACCGCCGCCTGGTGGATAAAAGCGTGCGGTGGATATTGGCTAAACCCTGGAATTTGACCGTAAACTTTCGCGGAAGTTTCATTTGGTGGGCCCCCCGGGACTCGAACCCGGAACTCTCAGCTTAAAAGGCTGATACTCTACCATTGAGTTAGGGACCCATGTTGTAAACACTGCTTGCTTTAGAAAGGACGAGATGTGTTTCACGTTGAGCCCCGACGTCCCGCTTACGGCGGGAGTCGGGGTCCCGAATCCCGCTTAGCGGGACTTCGGGATTAGGGACCCAAAACTGCGCTGATGCTAGCATATTCAGCGTTATGGAGCAAGCGTCGCCGGTCCCCGATTCCCTTGACGCTCAAGCGACTGGGGCTTATGCTTCATCTGCAAACACTAACATCAGATCAATATGAACATCCCGCCAGCCGCAACCCCGCCGCAGAATCCCGTCCGTCCATCGATCGGTAAGGCTTCTCTCAAAGCGCTTGGTTTTGGTCTCCTGCTCGCCATTCCGATGACGTACGTCTTCGCGTATGGCGCCTTCTCGTTCATCTCGTACTTCCGGTTGAGCTACAACTGGGGCCTAGCCGGGATGTTCATTCCCTTCATCATCCTCTTCTATGGTTTCGCCGCCAACGCCATCATCATGGGCCTCACCACCTTCATCACCCTCGAACGGTCGCGCCGACCCTACCTCCACGCCGTCCTCATCGGCTTGATCGTCAACCTCCTGTTCATCATCGGCGGCTGGGGCTACAACCTCTATGCGTATCAAGGCCGGTTGACCGAGTTAAAGGCCCAACGGAACAATGACAGTTACGTCACGGCTAAGGGTATTGCTGATTGCGCTAAGCTGACTGATGTCCAGTACTGGCGGGTGTGCATCAATAACAAGGTTGCCACCGCCGCCGACAAAGCCGCCTGTGACACCCAAGCGATAAAATACGCCGCTCAATCCGGCGGAGCGACGAGCGAGTGCGCGCAAGAGCTGGCGATCAGTTCCGGATCGACTGCCCTCTGCGCCGATGTGCCGCTCAACGGCAACGCCTACGCCAATCAACGCGATTGCCTGTCCAAAACGATTCAGAAATCTTGGGAGAAGAACGACCGGAAAACGCCGCTGGCGATTGTCGAAGGATGCGCCGCCATCACCGATCCCCAGGAGAAGCAGTTCTGCTACGTCGTCTCGCTCCGTCAACTTACAAAAGGCGATCCGGCCGCGACTGTTGCTTGCCAGCGCCTCGATCCGCACTTGTGGTTCGGCCCAATCAGCACCGCTGACAACGACCTGACGAATATCAAGAATGTCTGCGGTCTGACTATTACCCCGACTTCGTAGCGACTACTTCTTCCCCTGCGCCCGTTCGATAAGTTTGTAGAACACCTCCCGGGTGGTAATCACGTCGACCAAGGCGCGGTGGGCGCTTGGCTGGGGCACCTTGAGGTAGGCCGCGACGTTCGACAGTTTGTAGCTGGCCAGGATCAGGTAGCGCTTGGCGATTTCTACGGTGTCAATATACTGGTTCGTCAGCGCCGGCCGGCCGAGCCGTTTCAAGTGTTCGTTGATGAACCCCAGGTCAAAGGCGACATTATGGCCGACTATGACCGATGGGCCGATGAAGCTGACGAGCTCGGGCACGACTGCATCGGGATCTTTACCTTCAGCGTTGAGCAGGTCTTGAGTGATGCCGTGCTTGGCGTGGAAATCAGCCACGTCGGTTGGCAATGGTTTAGCCGGTTTAACCAGGCTGACGAACTCCCCGACCACGTCGCGGCCGTGGATTTTCTGGGCGGCGATTTCGATCACGTCGTGGCCGGCGGCCGGGTCGAGGCCGGTAGTTTCTACGTCGAGGACGACGAAATTGAGGGGGGTAGGTGACATCCCCGTTAGAAATGAAGGAAGCTAGTCAAAGCCTCACGGTTTCCTAAGCTAATTCGCTGGAGAAGATTAGTCATTGGATTGATTATCTATAGCCACAATTACCTGCTCTTCGTCAGATTCATTTCTAACGGGGCATCGAGTCGAATTATATAGAATTATCATCGTCGGTTCAAGCCCCGATGTTCCGCGAAAGCGGGAATTTGGACCCGACCCGACGTATTTAGGAGGTGTCGGGGCTGTGGACGGGCGGTGTGGACGGTGTGGGTGTAAGTCGGCGTTGCGGCTATCGCCGCCACCTTGTACAATAACCTTAACTATGTCCCGTTAGAGGTTACCGTTCTATCTAGAAATAATTCTCAATGAACCGCCAGGACAAAATTTTGCGCCGTCTTCCGGCCTCAAAAGCCCGCGAGTGGCATCAAGAGCTAACCATAGATAAGTCTTTTATTGGGCACCTGGAACCGGATAATTTGTGTAACCTCTAACGGGATGGCCACCCCTGCTTCGACCGACATCCGCATCCCACCCCAGCAACTCGAGGCCGAACAGGCCGTCTTGGGGTCTTTGCTGATCGACCGCGACGCGGTCATCCGCATCGCCGACACGCTGGTGCCGGAAGACTTCTACGCCGACAAACACCGCTACGTCTTTGACGCGATGCTGACCCTCTACCAGCGGCACGACCCGATTGACATTGTGGCGCTGTCGAACCTCCTGCAGGAGCGCCTCCGTCTCGACGTCATCGGCGGACGCAGTTTTCTCGTCTCGCTCTCGAACGCCGTCCCGACGGCGGCTAACGTCGTCCAGTACGCCGCCATCGTCCAGAAAAAGGCCACCCTCCGTCGGCTGATCGACGTGGCCGGCACCATGCTGCAAAGCGGCTACCAGGAAACGGAGGACGTTTCGGCCCTGCTCGACAAAGCCGAGCAATCGCTGTTCAACGTCTCCCAGCGCTATCTCCGCCAGAATTTCATCAACATCCGCGACGTCCTCGACGAAGCCTTTGACCGGATCGACCAGCTCCACCACGAATCCGGCCAGCTCCGCGGCGTGGCGACCGGTTTCACCCGCCTCGACTCCCTTCTCGGCGGGCTCCAGAAGTCCGACTTGATCATTCTGGCCGCCCGGCCGTCGGTCGGCAAAACCTCGCTGGCCCTCGATATCGCCCGGAACGTGGCGGTCAAGTCGAAACTGCCGGTCGGCCTCTTCTCACTCGAAATGTCGAAGGAACAGCTGGTTGACCGTTTACTCGTCGCGCAGGCTGACGTTGATCTTTGGAAGATGCGCACCGGCCGGTTGAAAGACGACGAAGACTTCCAGCGCATCGGCCACGCCATGGGCGTCTTGGCCGAAGCGCCGATTTTCATCGACGACAGCGCCAGCGCCAACATCATGGAAATCCGCACCAAGGCTCGCCGGCTCCAGTCCGAACATAAGACCCTCGGCCTGATCGTCATCGACTATTTGCAACTGATGGAAAGCCGGACTGGCGAAAACCGCACGCAAGAAGTTTCGGAAATCACGCGCGGCCTCAAATCAATCGCCCGCGAGTTGAACGTGCCGGTGCTGGCGCTGTCCCAGCTGTCCCGCGCCGTTGAACTCGAACGGCCGCCGATCCCGAAACTCGCCCACTTGCGCGAATCCGGTTCAATCGAGCAGGATTCCGACGTGGTGATCTTCATCTACCGCCCGGCGGTTTACGATCACGACCTGCAAGACGACAAGAAGAACCTGGCCGAAATCCATATCGCCAAACACCGCAACGGCCCGACCGGCCGCGTTAACCTGTCCTTCGTCGAACGCCGCGCCAGTTTCGACAATCGTGATGAGCGGATGGGTGAACCGGAGTTTCAGGGGGAGTAACCTCCCCCTCGTTCCCCCTCCTTAATTAAGGAGGGGGATGTCCGCAGGACAGGGGGAAGTGATTGCCCCCTCCAGCGTTTTTTGATACACTACCCCCATGTTCAACAAGCTCAAACAATTCAAAGACCTCCGTCACCAGGCCAAGGAAATGCAACATACCCTGGCCCAGGAAACGGTCTACGCCGATAGCGCCCGCGGCAAGGTGCAGGTCGTGATGGACGGCAATCAGCACGTCAACGGCCTGACCATCGACCCGGAGTTACTTAAGCCGGAGCGCAAAACCGAAACGGAGAGGGCCGTCCAGGACGCCTTCAACGACGCGGTCAAGAAGTCGCAGATGGCGATGGCCAAGAAGGCTCGTGAGATGGGCCACCTCAACCTACCGGGATTGTCTTAACCCCGTTAGAAGTTTTCTTGATTGCCCTTGTAGCTGGTTTAACAATCATGCTCGTATGCGCATAAGGCGGTCGTTTATAGACAATAACTTCTAACGGAGTGGCGACCTACCCGCCAGCGATTGCCCGTCTGCTTGATGCATTGACGACGCTCCCCGGCGTCGGCCCGAAAACCGCCGAGCGGTATGTGTTTTCGCTCTTGCGACAATCGCCGCAACGCTTGCATGAGCTTTCGCAAGCGGTTGAACACCTGCGCGATCGGATCGTACTCTGTTCGCGTTGTCATACTTTCGACGAGCAGAATCCCTGCCGTTACTGCGCCGACCAGAACCGCGATCAGTCGATTATTTGCGTCGTGACTGACTCCCCTGATGTCTTAGCGATCGAACACACCGGCGCCTACAAGGGCCAGTACCACGTTCTCGGCGGAACGGTCAGTGCTATGGAAGGCCGCGGGCCGGACCAGCTCTTTATCCGCGATCTGGTCGTCCGCATTCCGAAAGAAAACGTAACTGAGGTCATCCTCGGGATGAATCCAGACATCGAGGGCGAGACGACGACGCTGTATCTGAAAAAAGCGCTCGAGGGACTACCAGTAAAAATTACCCAGCTGGCTCGGGGCATACCGCAGGGCGGGGATGTAACCTACCTGGATGAAGCTACTCTATCCGAAGCCATAAATCACCGACAAACGGCCTAAGACGACGGGGCCGGTCGGCAATTGGCGTGGTTTTTTTACTCAAAGTCGTTTTCGTTCAACTGTGCTTGCCTGATGATAGATCGAAAAGTGCCGAACGGGACTTCTTTACGATTCATTGGAACAATGACGGTCAATGTCGTCGGACTGGCGCGCCGAAACTTGGCGTGACTTCCTTTTTGAGCTACAAAAAAACCGTGCTGTCGGAGCACATGGGTTATCTGCTTTGAGGAATACCGTTTAGGCATAGGCGAGAGAGCGAACGATTTCCGCTCTCTCTACCTGAGCCACCGGCGGACGCTTCGCGTCCTCGAAGTAGAGTTCTAAGGCTTCGTTAAGATTTCGTAAGGCCGACCGTCTTGTCCGTCCAAAGCTGGATACGTCAACGTTAAGACATTGAGCTACGTAGTGCTTGCCCTCTTTCCAGACGACGTTTTGGAGACGCAAAGGCTTCATAGTTTCTGTACAATATCAAACCACTTGCCGCTTGTCAAATGACAATTTTTACCGGTTGCGACGTTACTTATATGGACATCGTCACGCTGTTCGAAGCAGAAAGCTATCGGCAGGCAGTGCAACCGCCGCACCTCAACCTGGTGGTCAGGAAACCGGCGCGGTGTTTGTTACTTCGTGAAGGTGAGGGTGGAGAGGATTGCTTTCGAGCGCGTTTGAGCAGAGGGGTGCCAAAGCAGGTATTTATTACCTCCGTACTCGACGATGTAGTATGTATGTTCTTCATTGAGGACGTAACCTCCGTCGCCGATGTAATCCTTGAATGAACCGGTTACGGTGAGCGAGTACGCAACCTGCCCAGCTACTGTCGTTTCTGTCAGATCACCGACTTCCTTGTTCGGAATATTCGGATTTTTATCGTTTTTATTGCCCTCCCAAACCTTCGTAGCGAAATCCTTGAGTGAGAGCTTCAGCGCGGCATCGTTCGGATTGCTGTACCGAGGATTAGCCGCTTCGACACTAAACAACGCGCTCTGCCTTACGTTGTTAACGAGAGAGCCGGGTACTCCGACGCTCGAGGCGACCGATGCCTGCTTCCCGTACTCGTTACCATACACATCACTATCGACATCGTTCGGGTACTTGAAGGTGTAGCCGTAGGCAGTGTTGGTGAACGTCTTCCACCCGGCAGTGGGGCCGGAGACATGAAACGTTGACAGCATCTGGGTGAACGTTTCGGTGTATCCATCAAGGGCGCTCGCTAACTCCCAAACATGACCGCTAATGTTGACATAAACCGTATCGTGGAGAAATGTCCCTCGTCCGCTGAGCGTCGGATCGGTCAAAACTGTGCCGACAACTCGGTAACCCGTTGTCCATCAACGATGATAGTCGTCGTCTTTGCGTCAGAGAAATTTTTCGCCTGAGCCTGGGCATATGCGAGGGGCGTGGCTGAAGGTCTGGGGATGATGCTAATCGCCTGCAATCCGGCGTCACATTCAATTGTGGATGGAGCCAGATATATGGTTGGATCATTTTCTCCGCAAACCTTTGTCTTCGTCTGCCACGCCGGTGGGTACTTCAAGCTGAAGCTAAGCGTTCCGTCAACGTACATCTTCCAATCCTTCGTCGCATCGTTGGTAGTGTTCGTGTTTGTAGCCACATTCGTATTTCCATTTGCCATCGGACAAGCGGCAAACCCACACTTCGGCGGAACACGTCCGACCGACGATCCGTCCGGGCAGACTTTTGCGTCCATGATGCACGCCACTTCATTCGTGTCGGCGGTATTGCTGTTCGTGACCGTCTTCTTCGGCGCGGTAATCGCTAAGTTCAAGACCAACAAAAACGCCGCCACGGACATGACCGCGACGACGACTGGGATCAGGATGTTGCCTTGGCGCATGTGCAAAAAGTTATCCGAAAGTGGCCGGACCGTTCGTAAAAAAATCTTCCGCCGTTAAATTGCGAAGTTCAGAACGAGCAAGAACGCGGCGATCGCCAAGAACGCTACCACGACCGGGATCAAGTAATTGTGCTCGGCCTTTTTCCCTTGTGGCGCGGGTGCGATTGGTTGAGCAACCACTGGTTTATTCATGTCCTCCATACGTTTTTGTGTAAGTTGTTCGTGTGAATAAGTATAGCAAAAAACAGACGTTAATGGTAGTAGCTATCGGCTGGTTCTCATCGGGCAAAACTGCTTTTTTTACGTACCAGCGGGTTTAAACCCGCTGGTACGCCCACAAAATAATTAACGTCTATCACGTGCTGACCGAGCCGTCTTACGCCGAGATCTTGGTGATCTTGACGGTCGTCACCTGTTGACGGTGGCCGAATTTGCGGTGGTAACGGACTTTATTGTGGAACTTCACGCCGATCACCTTGTCCGTCCGTTCTTGGGTCAGTACCGTGCCTTCCACCTTGGCGCCATTGACCGTCGGATTGCCCAGTGTCGCCTCGGTGTCGCCAACGAGCAACACATCGTCGAACACTACCGGCTGGCCGGCTTCGATCGCAAGTTTCTCAATGGTGATGGTTTGCTCCGGAGCGACCAGATATTGCTTGCCGCCGGTGCGGATGACTGCGTGCATAGGGAATAGGAAATTGTGCCCGGGCAGTATAGCGGGGTTATTCTGTCATGTCAACTCTGGCCTCATCCCCAACGCGCAGGCCGTGCCGGCTGGCAAAGCCGGCCGCGACCTCCAGCACCCTATCGACGGGAACGATCGGTTCGATAATCGGCATGTTGGTCGACGACGGGTCGATCGGCGGCGATACATCGCTGGTCAGGTCGACGATCCGGCCGCTATTCAGCCAGACGAAATCGAGCGGGATAATCATGCCCTTCATCCAGAACGAGGGGCGTTGGGGCGGGTCGAAGATCCACAACATGCCTTCGACGTCGGTCAGCTGCGTCCGGCCGGCCAAACCTAGTTCCTGCAAGGCGGTTGTCGTCGGCACCAGGGCGTGAACGCTCGCATCGGAAAAGACCACCGTGGCCCGGCCGTACCCGTTGGCATCAACGGCTAGCCGCCCGGAGGCGGCCATCTGTTTTTCCACCGGCCAGAATAAGGCCACCACGAACAGGTAGAACGACCCGGCCACGGCGATAAACCAGCCGGTTTTCATTGGCTGATGGAGTCAGGACGGCGCCGCGAACTGCGGTGCATGACCCACCACACCAGCAGGGCCATGACCACCAACAACCCGCCGAGCACCTCAAGTTTCTGCACGCCCCGGACGTAGAGCGTGCTCAAACCAAACAGCGCTACCAGCAGGTAGATGAGCAGTACGCTTTGCCGCGTGGACAGGCCGGCGTCGAGCAAGCGGAAGTGGAGGTGGAGGCGGTCGGCGCTAGCGAACGGCGACTTACCCGCCCGTAGCCGCTGGACAATCACCCACAGCAGGTCGAGGATCGGTAAGCCGAGGATGAGCAGGGCGGTCGCGATCTTGCCGCCGGATATAATCGACAGGACGCCGAGCAGGAAACCGATGTATAGCGACCCGCTTTCCCCCAGAAACACCTTGGCCGGATGCCAGTTCCAAATCAGGAACCCGGTTGACGCGCCGGTCAGGCTTAAGGCCAGTAATCCGACTCCGGTTTGGCTGACCTCCGGACGCAACGTCAAGAGAAAAATAATCAGCGATCCGATTACCCCCAGGCCGCTGACCAGTCCGTCGAGTCCATCGAGAATCTTGGTGGTATAGGTCGCCCCCATCAGCCACAGGAAAGTGAACAAGTCGGCCCACAGCGTCAGGTGGTAAGGCTCGCCGCGCCAGGTAAAGAGCGTCAATCGCACTCCGGTCAAGTCGAGGAAGCCGCCGAACGGATTGGTGATGAATTGCACGCCGATCCCGGTCGCGATGGCCACCCCCGCCGCCATGACCACCCACCCTATTTGTCGTTTGGCCGGCAGTCTGAACCGGTCATCAAGCGCCCCGCCGATCGCGATCAACGCTCCGGCGGCGGTCAAACCGACCAGGTACTTGACCGGCAGTTCGCCGCTGATGAGCGCGCCCATCTTCGACAGCACGAACCAGGTGATCCACGTGGCGGCGATGATCGCCAGCCCGCCGAGTAACGGCACCGGGCGACGGTGGAGCTTCCGATCCGGCGCTTGGGCCGGATCATCAACGACTGACCAGCGGCGGGCCACGGCCATGACCACCGGCGTTATTCCGCCGGCCGCCGCCAGGCTCACGCTAAGCGCGATGATTTGCGCCGTGGTCATACCGGCTCGCTTAGATAGGATTCGAGCAATAATTGGGCGGCCAGACTGTCTTCCTGGCCGCGGGCAAGCGGGCGGTCGGCCTGGTGTTGTTCGCGGCGGACGGCCTGTGATGAATGTCGCTCATCGCGTTTGATGATCGGGATAACGACACGGCGTTCCAATTCATTGATAAAATGTTGCACCCGCTCGGCCTGCGGTCCGGTCGTGCCGTCGTCGTTCAGCGGCCAGCCGACCACCACGCGTTCAATCCGTTCACGATCGATCAGCCCAACCAGCGACGCCCAGGCGGCGCTCCATTGATCAACCAGCAACGGCGGCCGGATAAAGGCCAGACCGGTGGATGTGTCGCCGACGGCCAAGCCGATTTTCCGTTCGCCGACATCAAGGCCCAGGATCTTGCCCATCTTACGCCGTGGTTAAAATGTCGCATCCGCGACCGGTCACCATGACCGTATGTTCGAAATGCGCGGCCGGCTGGCGGTCGGATGTGATAATCGTCCAGCCGTCCGTCAAAGTCTCCACGGCCGATCCGCCCAGGGTGACCATCGGTTCGATGGCCAGTACCATCCCCGCTACCAGTTGCGGTCCGCGGTCCGCCTGGCCGACGTTGGGAATGATCGGCGGCTCATGGACGGCCCGACCCAGACCGTGACCGGTCAATTGAGTGACGATGCCGTACCCGCGCGGGCGCAGGTGGGATTCGATGGCGGCGCTGATGTCCCCGACCCGTCGTCCGGCTTTAACAGCTGTGATGCCGAGATGAAGCGCGGCGGCGGTATCATGCAACAGACGTTGCCGCGGCGGGGTAACCTGGCCGACCGCCACCGTCACAGCGTGGTCAGTGAAGAACCCCCGGTAATCGACGCCGATATCGAGGCCGATGATGTCGCCGACTCGGAGCCGTCGGTTGTCGGATGGGATCCCGTGCACCACTTCGTCGTTGATTGACGTGCATAAACCTGTCGGATATTCGGCGAACCCTTTGAACGACGGCCGGCCGCCGAGTTTAGAGATGGTTGATTCGGCCATGGTATTTAGTTCAGCCGTACTAACACCCGGTCGGACGGCTCGGACCACCGCCTGTAACGCTTGGGCAGCGATCCGGCCACTTTGCCGGAGCTTGGCTACTTCTGCTGGAGCCGTGATGATAGCCATGGGATGCGCTTCAGCTGGCTAAGGAGATGGCGGTAAACCGTGGGAATCGGCCAGCGCGCCTCAACAGAAATGATCATCACTCGCTTTCTGAACCAACGCAACACCGGTTCAGTTTCACGGTGATAAATCCGTAGTCGCTGACGAATGGCCGACGGCGTGTCATCGTCGCGCTGCCAGAGCCTCAGACCATCGCGATCGCAGTAGCCGCGTCGTTTCTTCGGCGGATCATAGCGTAGGTGGTAGACATGACCTTGCGGACACACCCGCCGGCCCGCTAAGCGACGAACCGCCGCCTGATCAAGTAAGTGAAGAACAATCAGCACATTCGGCCGGCCGAACCGAGCAAACGGCCTAGCCTGGGCCATATTGCGAGGGTACCCATCGCAGATCCAGCCCAGACGGCAATCCGGCTGTGATAACCGCCGCCGCATCACCTCGTTCGTCAAGCGGACCGGAATCAACCGCCCGCGATTCATCGTCGTCGTGATGCGTTGGCCGAGAGATGTGCCGCGTGCCATTTCATCCCGTAGCAATTGGCCGGTGGATATGTGCGGGATATGCCAGCGCCGCGCTAAACGATCAGCCTGGGTGCCCTTACCTCCGCCCTGGGGTCCGAGGATAACGATGCGGGGAACCTTCTTCATGTAAACGAAGTATACACTAGTTAGCGACTCATTAGCCAGTTAGTGCGTGAGTTAACTAGCTCGTTAGCTAACGAGCTAATGAGCTAATGAGCTAAATACTAAACCGCTAATCTTAAAACCCTTCGTAGTCCCGGACGATGAGCTGGGATTCGATCTGCTTGACCGTTTCAATCACCACGCTGACCACGATTAACAGCGAGGTGCCGCCAACGATCAGGGTCGTCACGCCGGTGAAGCGCTGGACTAAGTTAGGCAGGATGGCGATGGTCCCCAAAAAGAAAGCGCCGGCCAGCATGATCCGGTTGGTCACGTAGCCGAGATAATCGGCGGTTTGTTTGCCGGGCCGGAGGCCGGGAATAAAGCCGCCCTGCTTTTGGAGATTCTCGGCAATCTGATGCGGTTGGAAGACAACGGCGGTGTAGAAGTAGGTAAACGCGAACACCAACAGGAAGTAGAGCGAATCATAGACCAATCCGCCTTGTTGGAAAAGTCTGAGCGTGGTGCTGGCCAGGTGTTGTAACCAGGGAATCGGCGAACCGACGAAGAATTGCGCCGCCAGCGACGGCATCAGGACGATGGACACGGCGAAGATGATGGGGATGACGCCGGCCTGATTGACGCGCAGGGGCAAGAAGGTGTCTGAACCGCCGACCATTTGCGTGCCGCGGACGCGCCGAGCGTAGGCGACCGGAACTTTACGCACCGCCTCGGTCACGAAGACTACGGCCAAGATCGTGACCAGTCCGAGGCCGATAAAAACGAGGGTCTGGATCAGCTTACTGCTGTCGAAGACGGCCGCGGTTTGTTGCAACTCGGTCGGGACGCGAGCGACAATACCGGCGAAGATCATCAGGGAAATGCCGTTACCGATTTTCTTCTCCGAAATAAGTTCACCCAGCCACATCAGGAAGATTGTGCCGGCGGTGATGGTAATCAAGGCGGTCACGAACTGGTAGGTGGTCAGGTTCGGCAGAATAGCGGCGCTGGAACGACGGATGAGAGTAATGGTGCCGTACCCTTGCAAGGCCGCCAGCGGGACGGACAGGTAGCGCGTCCATTGATTGATCTTTTCTTGGCCGCGCTCTCCTTCTTTTTGCAACCGCTCCAGGGACGGAATGATCATCGTCAGCAACTGGAAAATGATCGACGAGGTGATGTACGGCCCCACTCCCAGCATGACCACCGAAAAGGTGTCGAAGCCGCCGCCCGAGAAGACGTTCAGCAAGCCCAGGAATTGGTTGGATTGAAAAAAATTTCTCAGGGCTGTAATGTCGACGCCGGGGATGGGAATGTGCGCCGCCAGCCGAAACACCAACAACAACCCGAGGACAAAGAGAATTTTGTTCCGGACTTCAGTAATTTTCCACACCAGGGCGAGCTTCTGCCACATGGGCGTCGATGAAGTTAGGTGGCTGAACGACGAGGCTTCGGCAGGGTCCGCGACGGACGAGTTAGCGTGACCGCTTGGCCGCCGCTGTCGTTGATGGCCGCCAACGCGGAGGCCGAGAACTTCTCCGCCTGGACGGTCAATTTCTTTGACAGCCGGCCGCGGCCGAGCACTTTTACTCCCGGCCAGGCGGACGGAATCAGTCCGGATTTAACCAGGTCGGCGGGGGTCACCAGGGCGCCATCGGTAAAGCGCGACTGAAGTTGATCCAGGGTCACGATCTGCAGTTTCGGTTTATGACTGCGGAAACCCCGCCACTTCGGGGTCGGCAGAATCAGCGATTTGAGACTGCGCCGGGTGAGCTTGTTGCGACCCCCGGTGCGAGCGCGTTGCCCCTTCGTGCCGCGACCGGCCGTGGTACCCTTGCCGGATGAGTTGCCGCGACCGACGCGCTTGGGCTGACCACGACGGCCAGCCGGCCGAAGCGATGACAGGGTAATCATACTCCGCACCACAATAGTGAACAAAAGGATTTCAAAAACAAAGGCTGATTCACCCGGCGAATATGGTTAATATGCGGATCGGTCATATTGTCTCGATGGTGGGGCGAGGTCATATTGTTTTCCCCCGCCGGGCGGCCGCTTGTTCGCGGGTGCGCAGTTTCTTCAAAGCCTCCATCAGCGCGTAGACGTTGTTAATTTTATTCGACGAACCGAGGATCTTGCTGACCACGTTCTTGACGCCGGCCAGTTCCATAATCGCTCGAATCGGTCCGCCGGCGATAACGCCGCTTCCCTTTGGGGCCGGCTTCAGCATTAAGTAAGCACCGCCGGATTTAGTAAAAATTTGGTGCGGGATGGTGTCGTTGACGATCGGCACGCGAATCATGGCTTTCTTGGCGGCCGTGACCGCTTTCTGAATCGAATTGGAAACGTCCGAACCCTTGGCGATGCCGACGCCGACCCGGCCCTTTTGATCGCCGATGGCGACCGTGGCCCGGAAACGCATTCGCTTGCCGCCGGCCACTACCCGGGTGACGCGCGACAAATCAATGGTCTTTTGCTCAAATTCACGCGGCTCGCGCGGGCCGCTACGGCGTCCTCGCCGTTGACCCCCGCTCCGCCTCTGTCCTGAAGGAAGTGCCATAGAAGAACTGTTAAAAAATGAGTCCGCCGGCGCGAGCCGCTTCGGCCAGGGCTTTGACCCGGCCATGGTACTGGTAACCGCCGCGGTCGAAGACCACGGTAGTAATCTTCTGGGTGCGCGCTTTGGCGGCCAGCTCAGTCCCGACAGCGGCGGCCCGTTCGGTCTTGGTGGCCTTGGCGTTCAGTGGCCGATCCGTCGCCGACACCAAGGTGTGGCCGGCCACATCATCGATCAGCTGGGCCTCAATGTGCGCGTGGCTACGGAAAACCGCCAGTCGCGGTCGATCAGCCGTGCCGCTGATGCGGGCGCGGACGCGGCGATGCCGGCGGATTCGAGCGGGGGGCGTGCGGACAGACATATGGCTATTTGGCGCCGGCGGCTTTCACCACCTTGCCGGCTTTGCGGCGGATAACTTCATCAAGATACTTGATCCCCTTGCCTTTATAGGGTTCGGGTTTTTTTAACCGGCGGATGGTAGCGGCCGTCTCGCCGACCAGTTGTTTATCGATGCCGCCGATGGTGGCCACGTTCTTTTCAACCGTGATAGTGATGCCGGCGGGAATGGGAAAGTTGACGGGATGGGAAAAACCGAGGTTTAGGATCAGGTTTTGACCGCTCACTTGGGCCTTGAAACCGACGCCGTTAATTTCCAACTGTTTCTGGTAGCCGGCGGTCACTCCGGTGATCATGTTGGCGACCAGCATCCGCGTCAAGCCCCACAGCGCGCGGTCGGACTGCGCCTCGGCGTCCACCACGCTAACCGTCAGCTGTCGCTCGGTCAGGTGCAATGACACCCGCCGGTGGACGGTCATGGTCAGCGTGCCTTTCGGACCGGTAACGTTGACCGTCTGGCCGTCGACGTTGACTGTCACACCGTCCGGAACGAGAATTGGGAGTTTACCGATGCGCGACATAGATTACGAGATTTCACAAATCACTTCTCCGCCGAGTCTGGCTTTCCGCGCTTCATCGCTGGTCATCAACCCCTGCGGGGTAGAAATAATGGCCGTGCCGAAGTTGTTCATGACGTGCGGCAACTGGTGGCGATTGACGTAGACGCGGCGGCCGGGTTTACTGATGCGTTTCAGGGCGCCGATCACCGGCTGATTCTGGTCGTACTTCAATAACAGCTTCAATTTCGTGTTCTGCTCCAGGGCGGCCAATCCGATAATCCAGCCCTCTCGTTCGAGCACCTTGGCCAGGGCGTACTTCAACTTGGCGTATGGCAGGATGACCTCGTGCTGGCCGGCCAGCTGGGCGTTGCGGATTCGGGTCAGCATGTCAGCAATGGGATCGTTCATACCCAGCTCCACAATAGCGAATACATCATATCGGAATTCATGTGCAGTTGAGAAAGAAAAATATCCATGGCGTGGCGATTAAGCTTCTCACTATTGTGGGGCTGGGTCATAAGCGGATAATCTTACCACGAGGCTTTGTGGACGCCGGGCACGTCGCCCTTGTTCGCCAGTTCGCGGAAACAAATACGGCAGAGTTCGAAATCGCGCAAATAGCCGCGTTTGCGCCCGCAACGCCAGCATCGGCGGACCAGGCGGGTCGAGTACTTGGGCTTTTTCTTAGACTTGGCAATTTGGGCGGCGGTGGCCATAAGGTTAGGGGCGGCGGAAAGGGAAACCGAGGTGGTGAAGCAAGGCTTGGGCCATCTGACGATGGTTGGTCGACGTGACGATGGTCACTTCCAGGCCATGGAGATGTTCGACCTCATCGCTCCGGATCTCCGGGAAGACGATGTGTTCTTTGATGCCGACGGTGATCGTCCCGCCCTGGCCCATGGCTTGGGGATCAAGGCCGTGAAAGTCGCGGATGCGGGCCAGGGTGACATTAATGAACTTGTCGAGGAATTCCCACATCCGCTGGCCGCGCAGGGTGACCGTCGCGCCGATGACCATGCCTTGGCGGACTTTGAAGGCCGCCACCGACTTCTTGGCTTTAGTCTGGACCGGTTTCTGACCGCTCACCCGTTCCAGCGTCTGGAGCACGGTGGCGGCGTGCTTGGGATCTTTCAAGTGCTTGCCGAAACCGGCGTTGATGACGATCTTGGAGACCGTCGGCACGGCTAAAGCATTCGTCAGACCGAACTGCTGTTGGAGGGCCGGGATGACCGTGTGACGATAGCGCTGATGAAGACGGGAGATCATATTACGACAGAGGTTCTTTCGAGCGGACCGCGGTCCGGACCTTTCGACCGCCGACCATGACCGCGCCGACGCGGGTCGGGTGGCCGGACTTCGGGTCGATCAGCATGACGTTCGACAGGTGGATCGGGCCGTTGAACTGGACCCGTTGCCCGGCTTCCTTCTGGCGCCGAGCCCGAACGTTCTTAGTCATCTGGTTCACGCCTTCAACCACCACCCGTTGCTGTTGGGGAAAGACCTGCAGGACCTTACCCTTCTTCCCTTTGTCCTTGCCGCTGAGGACCAGGACTTGGTCGCCGGTTTTTATCCGTGAGGTGGGCATAAGTTAGAGCACTTCGGGGGCCAGTGAGATAATCTTGGTGAACCCTTTGGTTTTGAGTTCACGGGCGATAGGGCCGAAAATACGCGTGCCGCGCGGTTCTTTCGTTTCAGGGTCAATGATCACGCCGGCGTTCTCGCTGAACCGGATGTAGCTCCCATCGGAGCGGCGGTACTCTTTCCGCTGACGAACGATGACCAAATGCACGACATCGCCTTTCTTAACCAGGCCGTGCGGGGTCGCTTCTTTGACCGAGCCGGTGACAATATCGCCGAGTTGGCCGTACCGTTTCCGGTGCCCGCCCCAGACCCGGAAGACGGCGACGCGCCGGGCCCCGGTGTTGTCGGCCGGTTTGATGATGGTGCGGAGTTGAATCATGCCCCGCACCACAACAGTTGATCAGGCGTCACCGAGGGTGAAGTATGCGGATGAAAATGATATGCGGATATTTGGTACATCATAGTCTGGCGGTTGTGGTACGGGGTCATACTTTTTTCACTACTCGCCAGCGTTTAGTAGCCGACAGCGGACGGGTTTCTTCAATCACCACCCGGTCCCCGAGGTGGTACTGGCGCTGTTCGTCATGGGCGGGAAACCGTTGGCTGACGGTAAATTGCTTGTGGTACTTCGGGTGACTGACGGTCCGATCGACGCGGACAACAACCGTCTTCGTCATCTTGTCGGAGACGACGATCCCAATCAGTTGACGTCGTTTAGCGGTCGTGGGCATGGGTTTAGGTGGTCGGTGGTGAGGCGGTCCGAGTCTGAAGTTTAGTGAGCACCCGGGCAATATCGCGCTTCAACTCGCGCAACTCGCGGACGTCTTGGTGCTGTCCCAGCGCAACTTTGAACCGGCGATCGCGGAGCAGTTCGCGTTTCTCCTGCAGTAGGCGCTGGAGCTCGGTCGGCGATTTCTGCTCGAGTTCGGACCAGTCCATGGAGTTAGCTGGCGCGCTTAATAAATCTGCTGGTGACCGGTAATTTGTAGGCGGCCAGTCGCATCGCCTGTCGAGCAACATCTTCCTTGACGCCGTCCATTTCGAACATGATCGTGCCCGGTTTGACGATGGCCACGTAGTGATCGACGGCGCCCTTCCCGCCGCCCATCCGAATTTCGTTGCCTTTAACGGTGACCGGTTTGTCGGGAAAGATGCGAATCCAGATTTTCCCGCCCCGTTGGACGAAGCGGGTGATGGCTCGACGGGCGGCTTCGATTTGGCGGGCCGTGACCCAGCGCGGTTCGAGCGCCTTCAGTCCGAAAGCGCCGAAACTCAATTCGAGTTTGTCGGTGGCCCGACCGTGAATCCGTCCGCGGTGCCACTTTCGGTGTTTGACTTTTTTTGGCATCATCATAGGTTAGGCGGAGCGTGAAGCGGCGGGTGAATCCTGGGCGAAAATTTCACCGCTATAAATCCAGACTTTAATGCCGATTTTCCCGTAAGTGGTGTGGGCCTCGCCGCGACCGTAGTCGATACCGGCCCGGAGCGTCTGCAACGGCAGGCTACCCTGACCCAGCACTTCGGTGCGAGCGATTTCCGCGCCGTTCAACCGTCCGGCCAGGGCGACCTTGACGCCTTTGGCCCCGGCTTGGAGCACCTGTTCAATGGTATTCTTCATTACCCGCCGGAAGGGTAACCGTTTCTCGATTTGTTCGGCGATGTTGCCGACTACGATTTGGGCGGATAGTTCCGGTTGCTCGACCTCCTGGACGTTGAGCTTGACGTTGTACTTGCCGTGGCCCATGTGCAAGCGGCGGATGGCTTGACGGAGGGACTCGATGCCTTGTCCGCCGCGGCCGATCACCACGCCGGGCTTGGAAGTGTGAATAGTAACCGTCAGATTCTGAAGCGACCGTTCGATATCAATCCGCGCCAGGCCGGCGTTCGGCAACTTGCCGATCAAGTACTTCCGGATTTGGACGTCTTGTTTCAGCAGGGCCGGGTAATTACGCGGGCTGAACCATTTCGAATTATAGGTGGCGGTGACACCGAGGCGAAAGCTCTTGGGATGGACTTTTTGACCCATAGGATTAGGATGTGCCTTGACGGCGAATGGACGGATCTTCGGCCCCCCTGGCCTGCGGCTTGGCGGTTGGTGATTTAGATGGTGGCTTGAAGGCGGCTTGGCCGGGGACAATCGGCGCTTTCACCGGCGCCTGTTTGACCGGGCCTTTGGTCGCCGTCACGGCCGCCGGCTTGGTGGGCGCGGCTTTGAGCGGCGCCGTTTTAGCCAGGTCTTCCAGCACCACGGTGACATGGGTCATCCGCTTGAGGATTTCAGCCGCTCGGCCGAAGGCACGAGGCCGATACCGTTTCAGCCGCGGGCCTTCGTTGGCGACGATTGATTTGATGCGGAGTGATTTCCGTTCAAGTTTGAAATTGTGCTCGGCGTTAGCCACGGCCGAATTCAACAGCTTCAGCACCGGCCGGGACGCCCGCTTCGGCAGGACGGTCAGCTGGTCGACGGCTTGGTCGATCGGCAACCCGCGCACCAGGTTGACCACCAGTCGAACCTTGCGCGGAGATATGTGGAGATAGCGGAGATGGGCGCGGACTTCCATATCCAGTACTACAACAATGAGTAAATAATAGACTGAAAAAACATATGGCTGTCTGCACGAATAATTGCGCGGCGTGTGTTCAGATAATGCATTGTTGTAGTACCGGGCATAGGTTATTTCTTGTCTGGAGTCGGCGCGGCGGCTGGAGCGGTAGCGGGCTTTTCTTGGGCCGCCATTTCCAGCTCTTTCTGCATCCGACCGCCGTGACGGACGAACTTGCGGGTCGGGGAAAACTCGCCCAGCCGATGACCGACCATGTTCTCGACGATGAAGACGGAGATATGGTTCTTTCCATTATGGACGCCGAAGGTGAATCCGACCATCGTCGGCGTGATGAGCGAATCTCGCGACCAGGTTTTCAACACCGTCTTGTCGCCGACTTTCAGCTTGGCTACTTTAGCCAGGAGCTTCGGATCGGTGAAGGGAGCTTTTTTTAGAGATCGTCCCATAGCGTTACGGGCGGCGACGGCTAATGATTAGGCGACTAGAGTATTTTTTCTTGTTACGGGTGCGGACGCCGAGGGCATGGCGGCCCCACGGTGTTTTCGGGTATTTCATGCCGATCGGTTGGTTGCCTTCGCCGCCGCCGTGCGGGTGGTCGACCGGGTTCATGGCCTTGCCGCGGACCGCTGGCCGCCGGTTCCGCCACCGCATCCGGCCGGCTTTTCCCCAGCGGATGTTGCCGTGATCGACGTTCGAGACCTGGCCGATTGAGGCCATCGCTTCTTTTAAAACTTTACGAATTTCACCGGAGGGCATCTTCAACAGCGCGTACTCTCCTTCAATAGACATGATGGTGGCCGCGTTGCCGGCCGATCGAACGATGGCGCCGCCGCGACCCGGCCTCAGCTCGATATTGTGGATCGGCACACCGGCAGGGATGTGAGCGAGCTTGGTCCGGTTTCCAAGGCCGACATCTACGCCCGACGGCGAGCTGACCACTTGCTGTCCGACCCGCAAGCCGCTGGGGGCAAGAATGTAGCGCTTTTCATGGTCGGCATACTCAACCAGGGCGACATGGGCAGAACGGTTCGGGTCGTACTGGATGCCGAGGACGGTCGCCGATTGACCGTGACGCTCCTGGTGAAAGTCGACCTGGCGATACAATCGCTTGTTCCCGGCACCGCGATGACGGACGGTGATTTTCCCTTGGACATTGCGGCCGGCATCCTGCTTGATGGTCGACAGCAACAACTTGTGTGGACGCTGGACGCCGCGCAGTTCGGCGTAGTCGTTGACCGAGGACTTGCGGCGGCCGGGACTGGTGGGTCGGTAGATGCGGACAGCCATCGGGTTAGGCGCTCACGACGTCAATGGTTTTTCCCGGCGGCAGGGTGACAATCGCCTTCTTGCGGTCGGCGGTCCGGCCGTAAGTGCGGCCGAAGCGGACTACCTTACCGCGCAGTACCATGATGTTCACCGCGACCGGCGCGATGCCGTAGAGATGACGGACCGACTGGCGGACGTCGGCCTTGGTAGCCGCCAGAGCAACTTCGAACGTATACTGCGAGCCGGAGCCGCCGCGGGTTGATTTTTCGGTTACCAAGGGACGCTGGAGGACACGGTGGGCCAGATGAGCGGTCGATGAGGATGGCTGAGTAGTCGCCGAGGTAGTTTTCTCCGGTTTTCCCCGGGCCGGCGGCGTCTCGTTCTTACCCGCCGGGACGGCGGCGAAGGCTTTCCGTTCGGCCTCTTTTCCCGTGGCTGGTTTGAGTACGCCGCGCTTCGGGCCAGTGGTCTGGTCCTTGCCTTTTGTGCTCTTGAAGCGGTCGAAAAAGCCCATGAGAATTATTTAACGTAGGTGGAACGGATGACGTCCAGCGCCGGCTGGAGGACCAGGAGCTGGCCGGCGTTCACCACATCATAGGTATTCAAACTGTCCGCGCGGATGAAGGATACTCCGGGAATGTTGCGACCGGCCTTGACCAGCATCAAGTTCGTAGTCGGCAGGATGACCAGGGTCTTCGGCTGGCTCGGGACGCTCTTCAGGACCTGGGCGAATTCTTTGGTCTTCGGGGCCGGCCACGCCAGCTGATCGACGACGGTCAGCCGGTCGCTGATGGCTTTATCGCTCAGCGACATTAGCAACGCCTTTCGCTTGGCCGTCAGGTTCATCTTCAGCGCGAAATTGCGGTTCTTCCGCGGGCCGAAGATGACGCCGCCACCCTTCCACTGCGGCGACCGGATCGAGCCTTGACGGGCGCGGCCGGTGCCCTTCTGGCGCCACGGTTTCTTCCCCCCGCCGCGGACTTCGCCGCGGGTTTTAGTGTGGGCGATAGCCTGGCGCCGATTAGCCAGGTGGGTGGTAATGGCTTGTTCGATCAAGCCGGCCTGGGGTTTAACGCCAAAAACGCGTTGGTCAAGTTCGATCTCGCCGATGACCTGGCCGGTTTGGTTGTACAACTTGACTTTCATATTATCCCTTTATTACCACCAGGCCGTTCCGCGGTCCGGGCACGGCGCCGGAGAGCCACAGTTCATTCGCTTCCGGCTTGACGGCCATGACCGTCAGGTGCTTGACGGTAACTTTAGCGTTACCCAACCGACCGGCCATTCGGGTGCCCTTCATGACGTGTTGGGGGAAGGTCGCGCCGATCGAACCGGGCGCGCGGAGGTTGTCTTTGTGGCCATGGCTAGCGGGACCGCCTCTGAAGTGATGGCGCTTGACCACGCCGGCAAACCCCCGACCCTTGGAGGTGGCGGTGACTTGAACATGATCGCCAAGTTGAAACACCGCCACGTCAATCTTGGCGCCGCGGGCCAGTGTGGCGCCAGTCACGGTGGCCTGGCGCGAATAGCGGAAATTCCCCAAACCCTTTTGCTGGCCGCGTTGCGGTTTCGCGACGCGCGATTCCTTGGTCGGCACCCCGGCGATGTGGACCGTCGCTGACCCGGCCAGGCCGACGGGCCGGACGTCAGTCACGACGTTCGGTTCAGCCTTGATGACGGTCACCGGCACGACCGTCCCGTCGTCCTGGAAGACCTGGGTCATCTGCATTTTTTGTCCAAGCAGGAACTTCATCCCGTTAGTCCCGTTAGAAATGAATGAAAGTAAACCATCGGTACATATGAGATTGTAATTGCTACTAATGCTTTTTCCGAAAATACGGTGATCGTCATTTCTAACGGGATTAGAAGTCTATTTGAGAAAAACGGAATTAATTCGGCAGGTTGGAGAGATTGGTCAGAGATATAACACCGCTGTGCGGACCAACGTCCACCGCAGCGGTGTCAACGTTGGCACGTGTTGTCCGGGATTACGGCGACAGGAGCTGGTCTTGTCATCCGCGGAACTAGGTGCCGTTAAAAAGTATTGGCGGGAAGATTTAAGACTTGATTTCGATGTCCACGCCGGCCGGTAAATTAAGGTTGGTTAGAGCATCGACTGTCTTCGGCGTCGGATCGAGGATGTCGACCAGGCGCTTGTGCGTCCGCATCTCGTACTGTTCGCGGGAGTTCTTGTGGGCGAACGAGGAGCGGATGACGGTGTAGGTACTGCGTTCGGTCGGAAGCGGCACCGGGCCCTTGATCTTGGCTCCCGTCCGCGTCGCCGTATCAATAATCGTCTTGGTCGACTGGTCGATGATCTTATGGTCGTAGGCGCGGATCTTGATCCGCAACCGCTGGTGGACTTCCTCGTCGGGAGCGGTCGTCAGCGGGACCGGGGTGACAGCGGGCATCGCCAGGGTAATCAGGGGGTCAGGCCGGGCGTTACTTGATGATCTTCGTCACCACGCCGGCGCCGACCGTATGGCCGCCTTCGCGGATGGCGAAGCGTTGCTGTTCTTCCAGCGCCACCGGGGTGATCAGCTTAATGACGAATTTCGATTGATCGCCGGGCATGACCATTTCCGTGCCGGCCGGCAGTTCGATCTCGCCGGTCACATCCGTAGTGCGAACATAGAACTGCGGTTTGTAGCCCTTGAAGAACGGGGTGTGGCGGCCGCCTTCCTCCTTGGTCAGGATCAGAACTTCCGCCTCGAACTCCGCGTGCGGGGTGACGGTGCCGGGTTTGGCCAGGACCTGGCCGCGCTCGACCTCTTCCTTCTTGGTGCCGCGCAGGAGCAACCCGGCGTTGTCGCCGGCCAGGCCGGAGTCGAGTTGCTTGTTGAACATCTCGATGCCGGTGATGACCGTCTTCGCCGTCGGGCGGAGGCCGATGATTTCCACTTCGTCGTTGAGCTTGACGGTGCCGCGCTCGATCCGGCCGGTGACCACCGTGCCGCGGCCCTCGATCGAGAAGATGTCTTCAATCGGCATCAGGAACGGTTTGTCCGTTTCCCGTTTCGGCGCGGGGATATACTCATCGAGCGTCTTCATCAATTCCATGATTTTCTCCTGCGCGGCCGCATCGCCTTCCAGCGCTTTCAAGGCCGAGCCGCGGATGATCGGGGTGGTGTCGCCCGGGAATTCATATTTCTTCAGCAAGTCGCGAATTTCGACTTCCACCAGGTCGATCAGCTCGGCGTCGTCAACCGTGTCCACCTTGTTCAGGAAGACGACGATGTGCGGCACGCCGACCTGTTTGGCCAGTAAGATATGTTCGCGGGTCTGGGGCATCGGGCCGTCGGCGGCGGACACGACTAAAATAGCGCCGTCCATTTGGGCCGCTCCGGTGATCATATTCTTGACGTAATCGGCGTGGCCCGGACAGTCGACGTGAGCGTAGTGCCGTTTGGCCGTTTCGTACTCGACGTGAGCAGTGGCGATGGTAATGCCGCGGGCCTTCTCTTCCGGCGCGTTGTCGATGTCGTCGACGCCCTTGTGCTGGGCGATGAAACCCTTGTTAGACAGGGTTTTCAAAATCGCGGCCGTGAGAGTCGTTTTGCCGTGGTCGACGTGGCCGATGGTGCCGACGTTGATGTGCGGCTTGCTACGATCAAATTTGTCTGTCATAGGACGATTCCGAAAAATGAGTTAGACGAAAAAAGTGAGCACAAATGCTTGCCGATTATAGCAGGGTGGAGGAATCCTGACAAGTCTCGAGGGAAAAAACCGGCCCCGGACATGCATGATGCATGAACTTTGGCTAAGGTTAGCCCCGTTAGAGGTGAGAACGATTAAGGATAATATATATTCAACAACAATGGTAATAACTACGGCCTAACAAAAAACTTAACTATCCTCAGCTCTAACGGGGTTAGCCTGGTTGGATGCTGGTGAGACGCACTTACAAAAAAGTTTATTTGGTTGCAGAAAGCAGAAATATGAAATTCGGTAACAAATAACGTATAAGCCGCCTCCAATGGGGCTAAGAAAAAAAACAGACCCCTTTGCCGAAGCATTGGGGTCCGAGGCACAGAACAAGGAAAAGGTGCTGGTGGCTAAGTTGAGGCTGGACCTTGAGTGAGAAGGTATCACTCAACCTGGTCCGGGACCGTTCGCCTGATTGGGACTACATGGCTACTTGGTTGTTAGGGGTTGTCCTTCACTCGGACCCCGTGGCTCCGCTGCAGGCAGAGACCGGTCGATCCTGGACAATCTTCCTGGCGCAATAAGCGCTGGTTCCCTTTCCCGAAGCACCCTCCTTACTCCGTACCAGCATAGTATCCCGATGAAAAAATCCGGTAAAGCCGGTTTCTCCCCACCTCATCGACACCCTTTTCCACCGATTTGTACACAGGTTGTCCCGAGGGATTATTGTAAGTGGCTGGTGTCGTTGAGGACAACCATCAAAAGTTTTCCTGATTCATCGAAATCGATTACTGAAATACCGGCGTTGTCATGGCTACGCTCTGGAATGATGACCTTTACTCAAAAACACACCGCGCAGGTTTCAAACCTGCGCTGTGGAAAATGTATAGAGGCTAGCGGTTGTCTAATGGGATTCATATTATTCGGCCGGCTTCCAATGACCCTCGGGCAAATCGCGAACGTAGACCGATAATTGTTCAATATCACAGCTTCCGCTCATTCGTTGCTGACGGATGTTCTCCCAAACCGATTTGAACTGGTCATTGGGAATATGACTGACGACTGTGACGTGGTAGATATGACTTTTCCCCGGCATGTATCGTCCATTATCAAACGCTGTTAATTCCGGAAAATCCTGGTCGAGCGCTTGAGCTACACGACCCGCTTCCTCTTGCCCGGGATCAACCCAAATAACATGAGCACCGGGATTACGAAACGCTTGCCAATCCTGAAACGTGATGCGGAAGGGATAGCGCAATGAAGATAGGCGCTGTTGAAGCTTAGCCGGTAGCGCTCGTAACGGCCGGACGATGGTGATGTGCGGCGGGAGTGCGTTGGTTGTCCACCGATCATACGTTTGTCGCAACTGCGCAAGTTCCGTTCGAAATGGTTCGGGTAGGACGGCGACGATGATAAACTCTTGGTTCATCAAAAAAAGTATACCACAACCGCGTAGCCGCGGGCTGGAAAGCCCGCGGCTCTACTTTTCTTAAGCTCTCCTCCTTTCGTAAGGAGGGGTGACCCACAATCTCCAGCACCATGTTCCGCGGAACTTTAGTAACATTTCTAAAAGCTTTTCTTTGGTTTCCGAACTGACTGTAATCGTGACTTAATACCGCTTGATAAAGTTCGGATACTTCCCAGATATGAAGTCTCATTGAGGTGAACGACTTCCGTTCGACCTTCGGGATGAATATTCAGTATCGTCAATCCTCCGTTAGACATAGAGAAATCTTCTCGTTCCACATCGGCTCCTCCTTCGACCATCAATTCGAGTACGGAGTAAAGAAAAAACCCGTGACTGACTACGAGAATTGTTTCATGGTCAGGTCGCTCTTTCACTCGCGTTAACCAGGTAGCCGCTCGATGTTTGACGTCGCGTAAAGATTCACCACCCTCTGGCTTCCAATCCCGAAAACCAAGACCTGAAGATTTTTCGGCTTCTTCACGTTCGGCCACCGTCCGTGATGCGAACACCCCCGTGTCACGTTCGCGGATGTCCCGATCGACGAGACGCGCGGTTTGCGGGTGATGTTCTGCTATGATGTCTGCGGTCTCTTGCGCCCGAGGTAAATTACTACAATAAATTACATCGATATGCTCGTCGCGCAATCGTTGGGCGACAGCCTTAGCTTGTAACCTTCCGGTATCATTGAGACCAATAGTACTTGCTACGCCAGGGGCATGTTTATTTTTATTTCTATCCGTTTCGCCGTGGCGCACTAAAATACATTTCATGCTTGGAATGTACCACACTTGGATAATATTTGACACCACACACCGCGGGTTCAGCCCTCCTGCCCTGCCTGTCTCGAGCTTGTCGAGGGAAGGAGGGCGCGGGGTGGCGGGAGAAACCCGCGGTGTGTGGAATGATAAAAGCATGGGCAGGCCAGTGATTAGGCCTTCGCCTTGCCGCCGATGCCATTGTCTGGGAGCCAATCGAGGATCAGATAGACGCGCGTCCGCGATCCGGCATCAGATAGACGCGCGTCCGCGATCCTGCCTGCCGACGGACGCGTCCAGTCAGATGAAAACCGAATTTCTTCCCCAGGGCAATGGACCTTTTATTCCGGCGCCACACAAACATCCGAGCGCGTTTAATACCGAGCTTTTGTATCCGGACACGAAGTTGGGTGGCAATAGTAGTCCCGTATCCATGTCCCCAAAGATTGGGACGGCCAATCATGATTTGGATTTCGGCCGGATCATGTCCGCGGACAGTGACATGGCCGATGGGCTGTTTTCCCTCTATGACCATCCAGTGACGAGCGCGGCGACTATGTGCCAACTGCCCGAAAAGCCGGTGCACATCGGTGGCGGATAGTGGCCGGTGGTCTCCGCTCGTTAAGTGAATCAGCCGCGGGTCGCGCCACCATCGGGAGAAATAGCGTTCATCAGACAACCGAACACGTCGTAATGACAGTGAGGTTCGCTTCATGATTCAACTATATCAACACGGACACACCCCGGGAAAGGAACGTCTGGAAGAAAATGAAACGTCGGACTAATCATGCCTTGGCCCTATCCCCCACAATCGCCTCGGCTACGTTTTGGGGTGGACTGGAGATTCCTTATTCCTTCTTCTTTTCGAATGTGCGTTTGAGTTCGATTCTCTTGGCCGCGTGGTCGAAGGTAACCTTGAAAAACTCAAAGAATCCAATCTGCCCAACCACGCCATGTGCTTGGCTACCCATATCCGGCATGAATCCGGCTTCAGTTTTGAATCTCCACGAACCGCCGATAATCATGGTTACCGGATGAATGTAGTATGTCCGAACGTCACCAGTGATACCGGCCACTTCGTGACGACGTCCGCCCGTGACATCAAAACCCATGATCTCGGCCAACTGCGCGTCGAAAATGTTACGGTCGGCTCCGGAATCAACCAGAACTTCATACGACACTGTCACACCAGCCCGCTCGATTTCAACCGCAACCACCGGGCGATAGATACCCGGTCCGTAGTTCTTGTAGTCAAATTTTAGTTCGGCCATCCCGAACCGACGTACGTCACCAGGCGCTCAGGCATTCGGGCTAACACTGGTTTTTTGTGGCCCTTGCGCTGGGCTTCATCCCAAGCCTGCTTCGCGGTTTTGCCGCTGCCAACCACCGTTCGTTCATCTGACTTTAGGGCGACCCAAAGCCCCTGATAGCGCTTGTATATTTCGGACCAATCGATGGCCATAGTGTATCAAGATTATCGCCAAACTCCCAACATGTCAAGGCCCTTTGAAGGAACCTGAGTTAGGCCTTAACCCTTTCACCGATGATGGCCTCGGCCACATTCCGCGGCACGGCTTGGTAGTAGGCGAACTCCATCGAGTATGAGGCGCGGCCTTGGGTCATTGAACGCAAGGAGGTGGCGTAGCCGAACATTTCGCCCAAGGGCACGTGGGCGTCGACCACTTTGGCCAGCCCGCGGTTGGTCATGGCGTTGATCACCGCGCGTTTGCTGTTCAGGTCGCCGATGACGTCGCCCATGTTCGCTTCCGGCGTGATGACCTCGACCTTCATGATCGGCTCGAGCAGGACGGGCTTGGCCCGGCGGGCGGCTTCTTTGAAACCGATGGAGCCGGCGACTTTGAAAGCCGCTTCGCTCGAATCGACTTCGTGGTACGACCCGTCAAAGACCGTGGCCTTGATATCAACCATCGGGTAGCCGGCCACTACGCCGCTGTCCATCGCCTCTTTTATGCCTTTATTGATCGGGGTGATAAACTCGCGCGGGATGACGCCGCCCTTGACTTCGTCGATGAATTCGTAGCCTTGGCCCGGCTCGTTCGGCTCGACGCGGATCCAGCAGTGGCCGTACTGACCGCGGCCGCCGGACTGCTTGATGTACTTGCCTTCGCCCTCGGCGGTGTGGGTGATCGTTTCGCGGTAGGCGACGCGCGGCCGGCCGACGTTGGCTTCGACTTTAAACTCGCGCTTCATCCGGTCGACGATGATTTCGAGGTGGAGCTCGCCCATGCCGGAGATGATGGTCTGGGCGGTTTCTTCGTCGGAGCGGACGCGGAAAGTCGGGTCTTCCTCGGCCAAGCGTGACAACGCGATACCCATTTTCTCCTGGTCTTGCTTCGTTTTCGGCTCGATCGCGATGTCGATCACCGGTTCGGGGAAGACGATGTTCTCCAGCTTGATTGGGTGGTCGGGGTCGCACAGCGAATCGCCGGTAACCGTCCCTTTCAGGCCGACCGCGGCCGCAATTTCTCCGGCGAACACTTCGTCGACGTCCTCGCGGTGGTTGGCATGGAGCCGAACGATGCGGCCGATTCGTTCTTTGTCGCCGGTCGTGGTGTTGAGCACATAGGAACCGGCGGCTAAATGTCCGGCGTAGACGCGGAAGAAGACTAGCTTGCCGACGAACGGGTCGGTGGCGATTTTGAAGGCCAAGGCGGTAAACGGCGCGTCATCGCTGGCCGGACGCGTTATCTCGGCCGCGGTGGTTGGATCAATACCGGTCACCGGCGGAATGTCCAGCGGCGAGGGCAGGAAATCATTGACCGCGTCGAGCAGGAACTGGACGCCTTTGTTTTTGAGCGCCGAGCCGCACAGCACCGGCACGAGCTTGTTGGCAACGACCGCTTTGCGCAACGCGGCTTTCAGTTCGGGAATCGTCGGCTCGGTGCCGCCGAGATATTTTTCCAACAACACGTCGTCGGTTTCACTAATCGCTTCGATAAGTTTGTGACGGTACTCTTCGACCCGATCCTTCATGTCGGCCGGGACGTCGACGTGTTCCCACTCCTTGCCCAGGTCATCTTTGTAGATCTCCGCTTTGCGCTCGAACAGGTCGATAATGCCGGTGAATGTCTCGGCCGCGCCGATCGGCAGTTGAACCGGGTGCGCGTTGGTGGTCAGCCGCTCGTAGATGGATTTGATGTCGAAATAAAAGTCGGCGCCGATCCGGTCCATTTTGTTGATGAAACAAATGCGCGGGACGCGATACTTCTCGGCTTGGTGCCAGACGGTTTCCGACTGCGGCTCAACGCCGGCCACTCCGTCGAATACGACCACCCCGCCGTCAAGCACGCGCAAGCTACGTTGGACTTCAACGGTGAAGTCGATGTGACCGGGAGTATCGATGATGTTGATGCGATGGTCTTTCCAGAAGCAGGTCGTCGCCGCGGCGGTAATGGTGATGCCGCGTTCTTTTTCCTGCTCCATCCAGTCCATTTCCGCCGCGCCTTCGTGAACTTCGCCAATTTTATGTTTTTTACCCGTGTAGAATAAAATGCGTTCCGATACCGTGGTTTTCCCGGCATCGATATGCGCAATAATGCCTATGTTGCGCGTTTGTTCTAGAGAATATTCGCGGGGCATAAAATTACTATTTACCAGGGCACCGGAGCGGGACGACTGGTGTTGGGCTTTTTCACAAAATCAATCAGTTGCGGCAGGGAAAATTTCGTTGGTTGATGCCCGCTTGATGGATCGACGTTCGAGGTTAAAATCTTTTTACTCTGGTGCAAGTACCACGATCCCGGTTCAAGGGCATTGAGTTTCTTGGACAGGTCGGTCAGGTCGACTTGGCTGTTCGCCGGCGCGCGGTAATCGCCGAAGGCTTTGGTCGGGTCGGTCTGGACGCGGAGAATAAAGTGATGATGATAGGCCATCGCGTCGGAGCCGCGGAAACTGCTGTGCACGGCCACCGCCTTTCCCCACTGCGTTTTAAACTCAATGCGCTTATCCCAATCGAGAAGGAACTTCGCGCGTTCATCGAGTTGCGCCGCGACCGCGGCGATAATCTCTAAACCTTTCTGCATTAGTACTTGGTCGTCTTGATGTACCATCCAGATGCCTCGCAGGATGGCCGGGATGGAGAAACTGGTGTAGTTCGGATCGGTGATTTCCCACTGTCCGGTGTCTTCTTTGTGGGCGTAGTCGACCAGCCACTCAATGGCTTTATCCTCGAAGCGATCGTTGGGAATCAAACCACGATGCAACAAGTCCTGGTACACCAATTGACAACAGGAATGGCCGACTTGTAGACGATGCTCGTCAAATTTTCCCCGGCCGACGCCGATGGCAACGTACTGCTCACCGGTCGGGACATTACTGCCGTCAGTCGTGTAGCCGACAAATTGAAAGGCGGCGTCTTTAAGCGCCGGATCGAACGTGGTCAGCAACCAAGCGGCCACGACTTCGTCGAGGTGGGGTTTGCGGTGGGTGACGATAGTTAGCCTGGGCGGCTGTCGGTTGGGGTTGTCCATGGCCGAATCGTTCATGTCCTGGCGCTATCCCGCCTGGCCATGAGTGTATAGTTCGACCAGGTCGGCCAGCGGCTTGATCCGGCCGCGGAGCTTGGACGCTCGCGTGACCAGTTTTTTCCACGTTTCCAACGAAGCTTGGCGAGGGTCACGTTGCAGTTCTTCGACCGGAACGTCCTCAAGCAATCGGTCGTAGTCCTGTCGGATGGAGACATGGATTGTCGCCAGCGTCGTCCGCGTAATACTGGCCGGGAGCGGATCGATTTTTACCCACAGATGCGATATTTCACTTTCCGTGTCGGACAACTGGTTAAAAAATACCCGGGCCAGCTCTTGCCGCAGATCGTCGTGTTCGCGCAGTAAATTTTCTTTCTCATTAGTTACAGACTGCCGGGCGCCGTTTTCAACTGCGGTTTCTAACATCGCCTCAATTTTACCGGCTAACGTTTCCTGATCGCGTTGGATTTGGCCGATTTTTCCCGCCACCACCGCAATTTCCTTTTCGAACTCCGCCCATTCCTCAGGCGATGCATGGTCTTGTTGGGTTAATAGTTCGCCATACTTGTCAAGCAACGGATCAAGCTCCGCCATTTGCGAATTAACTGCCCGGAGTCGTTTTAACTCTTGTTCTGCCTCGGTCATGATCGATAAAGCCTCCCGGACATTCGGTTCGAGGTCCATCAGATGAGTTTCTCGCTCTTCGGTTCTGGTGCGGTCTTGTTCCTGTTCAGGAATTCCTTCTCGTGCGACCATATTACGCGAAGTGGGCGAAGGCACGGCTGGCCTGCCGAAGCCGGCATGGTACTCTGTCCGCGGAAATAACGATTGTCTGTCGACCGGTCATATTTATGCGAAGTGGGCGAAGGCACGGTTGGCCTCGGCCATGCGATGAACGTCCTGCTTTTTCTTGATCGCGTCGCCCTGGTTGGTCGAGGCCAGGACCAGTTCTTCGGCCAGCTTGACGGCCATCGGACGGCCCTTTTTTGAGCGGGCGGCGTTGATGATCCAGCGGAAGGCCAAGGCTTGGCGGCGCTTCGGCGTGACTTCAATCGGCACTTGGTAGTTCGAACCGCCGACGCGCCGGGACTTGACTTCGACGATCGGGGCCACGTTTTTGACCGCCGCTTCGAAAATGCCGAGCGGCGCTTGTTTGGTCTGCTCGGCAACCTTGGTCAGGCCGGCGTAGACGACCTTGCGGGCCACCGACTTCTTGCCCCGGGTCATGACGTTATTGATAAATTTCGCCAATAATACCGAATCGTACCTCGGGTCGGGAAGAATTTCTCGGGTCGGTGCTTGTTTACCGCGCATGAAGATTTAGGATTTAGGGATTAGGATTTAAGAGCTAGGATTTTTTCTCGCTCGGGCGCTTGGCGCCGTAGATCGATCGGCTTTGCCGTCGGTCTTGGACGCCTTGGGTGTCGTAGACGCCGCGGACGATGTGGTACCGAACGCCGGGCAGGTCTTTAACGCGGCCGCCGCGGATTAATACAATCGAGTGTTCCTGAAGGTTGTGGCCGACGCCCGGGATGTAGGCGGTTACTTCCTGGCCGTTCGACAGCCGGACGCGAGCGATTTTCCGTAAGGCCGAGTTCGGTTTCTTGGGGGTGGTGGTCGTGACTTTGACGCAGACGCCGCGCTTGAACGGACTGCCTTTCGGCAGGTAGGTCCGGCGACGCCGGACAGCGTTCATGATCGACTCTAGCGCCGGCGTCTTCAACTTTTTCGGCGTGACCTGGCGGCCGCGGCGGACGAGTTGGCTGATGGTGGGCATAATGATGCGAAGCGGATGAGATTCTAACGGTTCTGGCGAACCGTGTCAATGGCGAGGAGTATTATCAAAAGCCGCTACTGGAGCGACGATAAAACGAATAAAACCTCAATCACTATACCATCACCCCCGTCGATCCGTCAAACATTTAACAGCCGCCCACCCCTACAGGAGAGCGCCGAGGCCGACCGCTCGCAAGACAAGTGATATTCCGCCGACGATGTAGGCGCTCAACAATCCCCCGCCCAATACCAACAGGAACAAGAGCAGGAACATTCCGTACTGACGCAAGGTCCGCACCAGCGGGTTTTCCGGTCCCAACCAAGCCTCCAAGATATGTGAGCCGTCGAGCGGCGAAATGGGGATGAGGTTAAACACCGCTAAGGCGGCATTGAGCATGACCAGGGTCTGCAAGAACAGCAGCAGCAGATTGCCCTTCGGCAGTCCCGCGCCAGCGTAGAGCAGAAAATAACCGGCGGCCGTGGCAATAATCAGGTTGGAAATCGGGCCGGCGATGGCCACTAACAGCGGCCCCCAGCGGCGGCTCCGTAGATTATACGGATTATACGGCGCCGGCCGGCCCCAACCGATGCCGGCTACCACGATGGCAATCGTCCCCCACGGGTCGAGGTGCCGGAGCGGATTAAGCGTCAGTCGTCCCAGCGCCTTGCCCGTCTGATCGCCTTGGAGGTAGGCACTCAAGACATGGGAAAATTCGTGGACGCCGATCGACACCGCCAGGGCGATGAAGCCGACGATGAAAGCCGGCGGATTAGAGAACAGGGTGCTGAGGGTGAACATGAGATGAATATTGCTTAGTTTAATCTAATATCGCGTGTATGTCAGGCCCTAATCGTTGGTGCCTCGACCCTGAATCGGGGTAGTGACCATAACGCTAAGGCATAAAGCACGGCCACCACGATGACGAGTGTTTGGTACCCGATAATAAGCGAGGTGTATTCCAGCACTCCGCCGACCATGGCTCCAATCAGGTTGGCCGCCATCGCGTCCGTTGAGGAATCGCTGGCTCGTAAACGCGAAGCAAAGATGCAATTCGCCAGAAAGATTGGCAGAAATGCAATTACGACCGCCATCATAAATCGCGGCACCACCGCATAACTCAGCAACCACGCTTCCGGTACAACCCAGGCAATTGCCAGTGAGGCGAAGAGCGCGAGGTACCAAGGCAGATATCGTTTGATGGTTAATCGCCGCGCCAAGGTAACGGTCAGGAAGACGACCATCAAGATGCCGCCGAAAACCAGCGCGTTGACAAACCACGTGGTTCCGAACAAGAGCGCAAAGTGAACTACGTTTTTTGTTTCTAGGGCCATGAACGCCGCGCCCATCCAAAAAAGATCGGCGTAGGGAGATAAACGACGCCAAGTACCGCCGGTTAGGCGTACTGAAAAAAACGACACGAGTAAGATGCCGGCAATCGCCAACAGATAAAATTTTGGAATTGATCGATAATGGAGGTACAGGAATGGATAGGTATCTGCCACCGGTTTGATTGAAGCTTCAGTTGCCACCCACGTCTCCGGACACGTCACCGGGCGATCAGGTTTCGCGACCGAAAGTACAGCGAAGTTATCTCCTTGACCCTTGGTCTCAACGCACGGCGCCCGATGAAAGACCTGGTTCATGGTGGCTTCCAGCCGATCAATCAGCCACGGTTGGCGATAATAATTGTACATCGAGAACATCCCGCCCGGTTGAAGATGGCGAGCGACCGTGGCCACCGCTTCTTTAGTGAACATGTAACTTTCGAGGCGCAGTGACGACTGGCCAGCCACGAGCGTCAGTGAATCCGGGAGGGCAAAAATAATCAAGTCATACATTTCTTTCGTTCGTTCCAAATATGAACGACCGTCGTTGATATAGAGACTGACGCGAGAATCATCGTACGGACGATCAGGGTTTTTTTCCCGACCCAGCCGCGCGAGCACCGGATCAATCTCCACTGCATCAACATGCTCCACGCCTTGATTTAGAGCAACGGCCACATCTGTTCCGGTACCGGCCCCGATAATTAAGACCTTCTTCGGCGGCATCGCGCCGTAGCGTTGATAAGGAATGGTGTAAAACGATTCGTATTGGCGTAGCAAAGCTAGCGGAGTGATCTGCTGATGCGGTATGCCATTAACTAAAAACAGCGTCGTGTCTTGGTCAATGCTCTGATCGTGATGCGTTTTGGTAGTGATTTTGTAGTACGGTGACCACTGGGTATTTGATTGGAGCGACTCAAGGCCGAGAAATCCAACTATGGCCAGAATCGGCACCACCATCAATCGACGTTGCGGTCTGGTAGCGAGTATCAGCAAACAGCCGCCGACAATCGCTCCCCACACGAATGGGGGCCAACCAAGAAAGGAAATACTGCTGAACACCGCGATACCAGCCAAACTCCCTAGCAAGTCCAATCGATACGCTTGGAGCGACGGTAATTGGGAAAATGCCTGAGCCAGCGTTTGTGCCAAGGTGGCAAATATCGCGGCCACGCAGACAAAAATAAATGGCAGTATTGCCCAGATAGGCAATCCAGTTAGTTTATCGCCGACGGCGCTAAAGAAGAGGAGGCTGGTCGAATCCCTGACAATTTGGACCGGGAAGAAGTAAACGATGGCCACAAACGAAACTAGAATGTACGGTACGAAAGTCAACAATGACCGGTACCGGCGCCAGAGAAAACCAAGCCCAATACCAAGGAAACTTCCTAACAAGATGAAATTGGTGAAGTAGGAAAGGTGAACAATATTTGCACCTGCCCAACGAATCAGCGATAACTCAAGAAACAGGATCAGGCCGCTGGTAAGACTAACAATAAAACTCGGTCGCAACTGACGACCACCACCCGCCTCCGTTGACATCAATTTTTGTGGGGCTTGAATTTCCATACGCCCTATGATACTATGGCTCGGCTGAACTTTCAATCATTTAAGGTTTCAAATATGGCTCGAACTTGTACTGTCTGCGGACGCGGCGCGATGAACAGTCTGACCCGCAGTCACTCCAACATCGCCACCAAAGTCAAGCAACACGTCAACCTGCAGACCGCCCTCCATGGAGGCAAACGCGTTAAGGCTTGCGCGTCTTGTATTCGCACCGAGACCAAAAGATTGAAGGCAAAAACTTAACCCCGCTTAACGTCAACATCCCAACCTGGCGAGGTGTTTTTCGTTTACGGCTTCAACACCCGCCACTCCAAGAACAAGAGCGCAAACCACCCGACCAACTGGACGTACCACAGGATCTGTTGAACCTGTTCGGCGCGGCGTTCGGTGGTAATAGTGAAATGACTGCTGGCCACCGAGGACATGTCTTCCAGGCTGGCTAAAACCTGGCGGATGCTCTGGCGCCAGCGGTCGAGGTGGAGTTTCTTGCCCACTAAGGCGTACAGCTGACCGGCGTACCAGTCGCCGATCAGCTGGATGTCGCGTTCGGCGTGCTCGAATTCGGCGATCGACTGCGTCCGCAGGCGCATCAGTTCGGTCATCATTTTCCGCACTTCCCGCGCGGAGATTTTCGGCACGCGATGCAGGATGTCAACCATGGCGTCCAGCCGCTGATCGAGCAGTTGGTCGAGGCGGCGTAAACGCAGGAGGTTGACGTTGGCCACTTCCAGGACATCGATTGTGTCCTGCCAATCGCGGTGGATGTCGAAAATGAAAGCGCCGTCCCAATCGATGATGGTTAAATCATCTTTGGCGTACTGTAAACTCGATTCGTGCATCGTCTTGTCGATTTCCGTTTGGCTGAGCTCAACGTTTTCGCTCTTGAGCAGGGGCACGATGCGATCGCCGTGGGCAAAGAACCGGTGCGGATCGCCGCGGTAGTCGGCTACGCAATAACAAGTAAACTCTTCTTTAAAGTCCGCTTCGACCGCTTGTTTGAACAGCATCGTCTCGGCCGCGGCCAACAAGTGATCTTTGAACGCTAAAACGTCGTCGGCCAAGAGATTGTCGTGTTCAGCGGCTGCCTCGACGATGTAGTTTTCCGGCGGGACGGCTTTAAGCGTTAACGTTACGGGCCGGTCGTCAATCTTCGTTTTGGCTTGCGACAATTGTTTATACTGCGGCAGGCGGCTGGCGTAGGTCGGAAAACTGCGGATCGTTTTTAGCGGCGTGACGCCTTGCGCCGAAACATCGGCCTGGCTCTGGCCGATGACGATGGCCACGATCGTACCGGGTAATTTTGTTTTCGCTTTGAGCATGACCGCCTATTCAGTTTTCAGCGGTGTCGGCAGTTTCTCCCACATCTCCTGGCCCTCAACGAATTCCTCATGTTTTCCTTCCGGCGTCCCGCTCAAACACGACATGCACTCGCCGAAAATTTCACCGGGTTTATAACGGTGCTGGTAACCGCACGGCACACAGACGTAGTCCGCTTCTTCGGGCACGGTGTCGCCTTTGCTGAATGGCTTTTCTATGAGGGTGTTGGTGTTTTCCATGTCGAAAGATTTAGGTTGAAAGTTATAAGTTATCAGTTAATAGCTGGGGCTAGAACCAGCCGTGGTCCGGGAATAGTATGACGGTCAGCCACCTTTGAGGCGGCAAACGATTCCGGCTTGGTCCGGGCTTGGTACCCATGAGCGATAATCATCCCGACTAGCTCCTGGATCATCTCCCGCGTCGGGCCGGCCTCGCCGACGTCGACGTGGATCTCGATGTTCCGGCGCAACAGCGGTTTGAGGTCGGCGATTGATTCCAGTCGTTGGGCCATGGCGATCGAGGCCAGCGCTTCGGCGTACATTCGGTCGCGGAGGGAGTGCAGTTTGGCTGACAGTCGGCGGCGCCAGAAGTAAATCCCGCCGTTGCCGACGCGGTGCAGGACGATGGCCGTCACCAGGTAGACCTGGCCGTCGCCGTTCGGCAACGAATCCGACCCGATGATCAACCGGTAATCGCGTTCGGTGTTCGACAGCACAAAACCGCGCATCCGCGTCACCAGTTGCGGTTGATCGATCTGGCCGTAGGTTGGACTGTTGTACTGTTCGGGTGAGCCCATCAGACGCGCTACTTATTCACCGGAACCGCTAAAGGCCAGGATTCCGCATTGAAAATACAGTATAGCGTTTTCCTTACACTTTCGCAAATCAGGCTCGCCCCAACCGGCCCCCTCCTTAAGTGAGGAGGGGTTAGGGGGTGGTGACGAAACTTGAGGCCTAGTAATTGTCGACCTCTGAGGTATCGCCAGAGAATATGTTCAGCCGGCGAAAGATCGTGGCGTAGTTGGCGACGTTGATCTTTGAGTTGTGGTAAATTGAAAACACGGCGCATAGGTCGTTTGGGTGCGCCAAGCCATATCTGGAGGCTAGTGTTAATTAAACTTTTTGTCAACCACCCCTTCGCCCCTCCTTCCGCGAAGGAGGGGGCCGGAAATCCAAACGTTACGCTGTTTAGCAAAGAGACGACATATTATTTTGTTATAATTGCGTGCCGCCTACAATCGACGGACGACGCTTTTCAATGGCCGAGAGTTTCTTCTGTTTGAAATTTTGCCACCGCCCTTCAGCTATCGCCGCGCGAATATCCCCCATCAACCGCATCATCATCCGCGTGTTATGGATGGCTAAGGCGCGACTGCCGCGATAGTCGTGCGCGCGGCACCACTGTTTAATGTCCGCCGTGGACAGCCGCGTACAACTTGAACAGTCGCAATCGTTCACCAACGGACCGTCGCCTTGCTGACGGGCCAGCGGGACGATGTCAACGTAGTGGGTATCGGTCAGAACGTGCTGGTGACGCGCCCGGCGGACCGGTTCAACGCAGTCGAACAGGTCAACACCGCGATTGACCGCTAGGAGAATATCTTGAATCCAGCCGATGCCGAGCAGGTGCCGCGGTTTTTCTTCCGGCAGGAACGGGACGACCCAGTCGAGCGTCTCCACCATTCGCTCTTGGCCGAAGGAGCCGCCGATCCCGATACCGTCAAACGGCATCGCTCCAATGGCCCGCGCGCTCTCAGTTCGCAATGCCTCGAACGTTCCGCCCTGGACGATGCCGAACATCAACTGGTCAGTTCGCGTCCGCGCTTCGAGACAGCGCCGCGCCCAAGCGTGTGTCCGTTCCATCGCCTGTCGGTTATAAGTTTCGTCGTGAAGCGGCGAGGTGCATTCATCAAAGGCAAAAATGATGTCCGCCCCGATCTCTTCCTGCCATTGCGTGGCAATTTCCGGAGTTAAACGCACTAATTCCCGTCCGTCGGAAAAAATCACCCCGTCTTCATCGATCGTCGCATGGGCAGTGGTCAACGCCTTGGTCTGGTGTGGTCGGGCATTGATCCCGCCGGCGACTTTTCCGATGCCATGGACCATTCCCCACCCCAAACTGAAGACCTGGAATCCGCCGGAATCGGTAGCCAGCGGATGGTGCCAGCCGATAAATTGATGGAGTCCGCCGGCCGCGGCGATCGCTTCGATGCCGTGCTGGCGGTTCAAGTGGTGCGTGTTACACATCAGCACCTCAGCCCCGCACTCCCGCACGTCATCCAGTGACAGCCCGTGGAATATCCCCCGCGTCGCCACCGGCATAAAGTTCGGCGTCGCGATATCGCCGTGCGCGGTGGTTAAAATACCGGTGCGGGCCCGTGAGTGCCGGGCGGAATGTTCAATGCGCCAGCCGGTCATCGATCGTCATCGAGCATGTTTCCCGCCCGCCGGCAATTCTAATCAGAATTTCGTCGCGTAATGATCCGCTTCGTGGGCCGGTCGTTCCTGACGCCGCACCGGATGCGACGGGCGGTGGCCATGGTGCGGTGGTCGATGTCGCGGCGGTCGGTGGGACGGCGGGGAAACCAGCGGCTGGCGGCGGTGGATTGGATGAGGATAAAAGGTGGTTGGAGCTGGCAGTCGCCGGGCTGGCGCCAGAGTCGGCAGGGCGGAGATCGGCAACGCGACCCGGATCAGGCGTTCAATGTCCCGGACATCGCCGCGCTGGTCAAAGGTGGCGAAGGAAACTGCCCGGCCGGTGCGGCCGGCCCGCGCGGTCCGACCGATGCGATGGACATAGTCTTCCGGGTTGCTCGGCAAATCGTAGTTGACCACGAGTTCAATGCCAGAAACGTCAAGGCCGCGGGCGGCGATGTCGGTCGCGACCAGCACCCGGTATTTCCCCGACTTGAATCCCTCCAGCGCCTCGCGCCGCTGGGCTAAACTGCGATTGGAGTGAATGTCGGCGGCGGTACAGCCCATGGTTTTGACCTGCCGTGCCAGCTTTTTGGCCCCGTACTTCGTTCGCGTGAAGACCAGGGCCGGGCCCGGGATTTGGTTGAGCAGTGTTTCGAGCAGTTGCGGCTTCGCTTCCTTGCCGATAAAAAACAGCTCCTGGGTCACTTTGTCAACGGTCGTTCCCGAACGGGTGATTTCCACGCGAATCGGCAGATGCATGTGCCGCTGGGCGATGGCCACGATGGCGTTGGGCATGGTGGCCGAGAAGAGCATGGTCTGACGTTGACGCGGCACCACCTCCAGAATACGGTTAATCTGCGGCGCGAAGCCCATGTCCAACATCCGGTCGGCTTCATCAAGGACCAGGATGCGCACGTCTGACAAGTCAACGGTGCGCTGTTCGAGGTGGTCGATCAAGCGGCCCGGCGTCGCGATGATGATATGCGGTTTCCGCCGGAGCGCCTGGTGCTGGAGATACATCGAGGCGCCGCCGATCAGGACGGCCGTCCGCAGGCCGACGCTCCGACCGATAGCATGGAGCGACTCATCGACCTGGATGGCCAATTCGCGGGTCGGCAACACGACTAAGCCGCGCCCCTTGATCTGGGCTAACCGCTGGATCATCGGGATGCCGAAAGCGAGCGTCTTGCCGGTGCCGGTTTGGGCCACGCCGATCAGGTCCTTGCCTTCGATCGCGACCGGAATCGAGCGGCGCTGGATGGGAGTCGGTTCGGTGAACTTCAGGCGCTCAACCGCGTCGAGGAGACTGGGAGCGATACCCAGACCGGAAAAATTAATAGATTCGGAGCTGGATGACATGGGTGAAGTGTACCACGGCCACGGCGAAAGAGATACGCCTCGGGCTGGACAGTCCGACGCCTGGTGCGGTAGTGTGACAGTCGGAAACTTGAACCGGAGGGAAGATGACACAACGTCGTTCTGTTCGGAAGAAGCGTCGAGCCTCAACCAGGCCGGCGCCCCCCGTCCCCGACTTGCCGCCGGCCAGCGGCGTGGCTGATTCCGCCCAGGGACCGGAACGTCTGATGCCTAAACTGCCGGCGCCACCCAAGCGCCCCAAGCGCAAAACCCGAGGCCGTCCATGACCTCGGGTGTTTTTTTAGTTTGCGTAATTATCGGAGAATTATAGTTAATAGCTAAATCTAGTTGCTGATTCTACTATACTGAGGCTCGATTATTGACTAATCTCATAAAAAACTCATGCGCATTAATAAATAATTACATTTCTAAATTACGCTCCTGTTACGCGATAATGTATGCGCGCTACCGTTTCGCCCAGCGTTTTATTTTCTATTAGTCTCAGTTTCGGCATCGGCACGGCTACATCAAACAGCCGCTTCCCGCTCCCGAAGAACACCGCTTCGACATCGAGAATGATCTCATCGATCAGTCCGGCTTGCAGGAACACTGTATTGGCCGCCGTTCCTCCACCGAGCACCGCGGCGGTGAACCCTTGGCCCTTCAGCACCGCCATCGCCTCATCCGGCGTCTTGGCGAACATGGTTTTCCCATCCGGCGAACCGCTCCGCGATTCGGACAGAACCACGGTAAACGGGCGACTGATCCGTTCAAACTCCCCGGCCGCCTTCATCATCTCGTACGTCCGCCGACCGACAATGAGATTTCCTTTAGACTTCACGAACTCAGCGTAGGCCGTCCACTCCGTTTCCGACCACGGCGTTGAATCATCGTCGCGGGCGATGAAGCCGTCAATGCTGATCGCCATGTAGAGGGTGAGTTTCATGATCGCGAGGTAAGTTGTCGGTAGCGGCGTATCTTATGGGTTGGGGCGAACCGGCGTATGACAGTATTGTCCCATAGTCAGCAACAACTTGACAACCGGCCGCCGCTATGCCACTATTCGCGGCTGTCAGTTCTGCCTGTAACTTTTGTTGATAATTCGCGTCCGTTGACAACTCGATAGCAACACAACCGGAGGGGAGAGGTTTATGGGCAAGCCATTTAAGGGCACGACCGAAGAAGGCTTGGCGCATTACCTGGCGAGCCTGCCGCGCGCGACGACTCGAGCCGGACATCAGGCTCGGCAACCGATCATCGCCTATTGCCGTTGCACCACGTCGACCGTCCGGCGCTGGACGAAGGGCGAAATCAAGCCGCTGGGGCTGATGCTGGTCCGGGTACGGTATTTCCTGGCCAGCCAAGGCTACTGTGTCGTCGAGCTCGAAAGACTCGATCCTGCGGTCAGGAGACTCGGCCAATTGATCGCTGAAGAGGCGCTGACGGCGGATGAAGCACGGGTGGCACTGAAATATGAAGCCAACAACGTCATCCTGGAACTGCTTCACGGGCGGCGGCAACTGAACGACGTCCGCCAAGCAATACTCGTGTCACTGCTGGCTAGGCATCAATCGCATTCGGCTCCGCCGCCCGATGCAACTTCAGCGGCGACGGAATCATCGCCTCCGACCGTGCCGCCGACGACGGATGATTGCAAGACCTCCGTCATGGCGATGCTGGCCGGTTTTGTCCAGGGGGCGATACCGCTGGCCGAATTTGCGGCTTCCGATCGCTTTACTGACGCCGATCGAGAACGGCTCCGCCAGCTCTGCGGCGGCGGCGGAATGTTTCATCTGTCCAATCTGACCGCCGCGCTTTGCAGTGCGGACGCTCGTCAGGATCAGTTGGCAACCAGCCCGAACAATCGGGCGATACGAAGGAGAAATCAATGAAGAAGTCAGCCGATCGCAGCTTCGTCAGCGAAATCGCCGTTCATCTCGGCGAAGCACTGCGGAGCGCCGCCATTCACTACGAAACGATCGCCGAGGTCGCGTATGAGGAGGTTCAGAATGCTCTGGACGCCGGCGCGCGAACCATTCGGGTCGAGATCGACCTGCGCCGGATGTTCATGCGGGTCGCCGACAACGGTCGAGGGATGAGCCGCGAGCAGATGGAAGCGGCGCTACGCACCATCTACCGGTCCTTGAAATCCGGCGCGGCGCTGGGCGAAAAGGGCATCGGCATGATGGCGCCGATGGGGAAGAGCGATTATTTCACCATCACCACGACGCCGGAAGGTGGCGACGAATACCGCGTCTGGAGATTCGTGCCGGAAGAAATTTTCCGGGAGCGAGACAGTGCCAAGGTGCCGGCCGAGGTTTTGCCGGATCTTCGGTACAATCCGAAGACGTCCGACAACCATCCGACCGACCGCCGCTGGCGAACGGAAGTGATGATCGTCGGGCTGACTTCCGACCGTTCGCTCAGCCGCATGACCATCGGCCAGGTGGCCGAGGTGATCAAGGGCCGCTACGGTGCCGCCATGCGTCGCCACCGCACGACTATCACCCTAAGAATCACCGATAAGCGCGGGCGATCGGAAACGACGACGTTCAACGCTCCGGATTTCGTCGGCCAGCCGCTTGGCAAGTGGCAAGGTTCCGACCTGCGCACCGAGACAGTCGAGTTCCGAATGTTCTGGGTCGGGCGATCGCCGAAGGGCAAGCACGGCGAGCATCACGTCTACTTCCGCGAACAGGATCGCGATTACCGCTTGAAGTTCGAGGATTTCCTGCGGAATCTTAAGTCCTACCTGCGCGAGGACGTTGCCGCCTGTCTCGGCTCAGGCGAGTTCGAGGGTGAGATTTTCTATCCATCTTCGCTCGTTCTGCGCGATGACCGGCTTGGCTTCCTGAAGAGCGACGCCCTGGACGGACTGTGCAAGATCATCGAGCGGTGGTACGACGAGATCGGCCAGCAGTATCTCGAGGAAGCCCGCACCAGTTCGTCTTTGCGCGAAGATCAGCGTCTATGCCGCGCCGCGCTGAGCCACCTGCGGCAGATGTTCGAACGGCCAGAATTCGCCGACTGCCGCGAGCTGGTGTCGTCGTTCGCCACCGGCTCAATCGGGGGCGGCCATTCACCGGTGGCGAAGGGGCGCGTCATCGGCCCCGACATCATGCCGTCGCTGACTGATCATCCGGGACGTGGTCAGAAAACCGCTGACTCGGGCAATGGTCGAGCCGCGGCAGCGCGTTTCGAGCATCCCGGCCTGATTCACCTGGCTGCTTTGGGTCCGGAGGGGCAGAAGCGCCGGATCGTCAAGCATGGCAGTTTTTCGCTCCGGATATGTCCCGACCAGATGCAGTGGTCGGAGCGACGGGACCGGATGTGGGAGCTGGTGCCGGAACAGGGCATCATGTTCATCAATAACCGCCATCCGCGGTGGGCAGATTGCAAGGCGGCGCGTAACAGCGAGGCTGTCGTGAACCGGCTGGTGTCATTCATAGCTGTCAACGCCCTCCGGCTCCACGCCGTCAGGGACAGCGCCCACTATCCGGCCTTGATAGAGTTCTTCGACCGCTCGCTGGAACCGTACTGCATTTGCCTCCTCAGCGGCAACACGCCGGTCCCGAAAGCAACCAGAACGAAGAAGGCAAGGTAGTTGATGTTCCTTACCCCGATAGGCGACTATCGGGGTTTTTCTTTGCAACTTGACAAAAATCACGGTTTCCCGCTAAGGTAGGCGCGGCTCACGTCGCACCTCCTAACCGATTTGCAGGCTGGAGCCGAGCCTCAAATCCCCAGCTGGAGGGTATATGGCCAAGCGTCACGGCGGACGGCCGCTTATTCCGACCGCCCTCAAGAAGTTCATCCGCGCCAAGCTGTTGGGTGCGGACAAGAAGGCCCCCCTGGCCAGGCAAATCAGCGCTTGGCACGCCGAGTTGCGGCGGGATCATCCCGACTTGCTCGGCAAGCGGAAGCCTGGGACCTTCTCGACTCTGGTCTACAAGATCCGTCAGCAGGACGCCAAATCGAGCGGCGCGAAGAAGTCGCGAGCTCGTAGCCGGCCGCGCTCCCGGCGGAACGCCCAGGCGGCCAAACCGGCCCGCGAACTCAGCCAGGAACTCGCCCGGAAGCTGGGGTTCCTGCAACAGGTTCGGATCGCCGTCTCCGAGGCGGAGGAGATCGTCAAGGAGCTCCGCCGCGTCAACCTCGAAGTGGTCTATCGGCACGACGAGGTCCTGCTCAAGCCGCTGAAGTAGGCACCGTACCATACGTTCAACATCCGGATCTTCCAGCCGGGTGTTTTTTTATCAACCCAGCCTCACTTTGGTTGGCTGATGCTAGTAGACTAGCCGTTTCACCCACGCCGGTACCTTGGCTCGACGGACGGTGTCATACTGGGGCGAGTACGGCTTGAGATCAAGGATCGGCGTGCCGTTGAGGATATCAAGTCCCTCCACCCGAACGACATTCCCGCGCCGGGCGAGAAGCCGAACGGTTGAGACGGCAATCGGGTTAGGACGTTGCGGGCAGCGACAGGCGAACACCCCGACGAACGGCACATCCGCGCGGTTCTGCGGATGATGCCGAAGATGACATTCTTTCTCCTGATTCATCCAGTAGACGACCATAACGTGCGAGTAACGCTCAAGACCCTGCAGTCCCTTCGCCAACCGCCGATTGATAACCAAATCTGTTTTGCGGGAGCGCCAGCCGGTCAGCGTCGGTTTCTTGACGTTATTCACGGCCGTACCGATCGATTTCAGCGTAAAGCGTCCAGCGGCAGTGCGGCGACCGAAAAAAGAGCAGTATTCTGTGCGCAAGGTTTTTTTCTTCATTGCTTTCAGGTGATGATGTCCATAGAGTTAACCAAAATGTTCAAACACGGTTTCCGGCCCGCCGGTCCGGATCTTGGACTTTAGGGATGACGGCCCGCCGAACGAAGAGTTGCCATATTCCTTATGATAGCATAGTATTGAAACCGGTTCGGGGTATGGCGCAGTTTCCCGCCATGCGGCGGGATAAAGTCCGCGCGCATGAATGACCTCGAGCAACCCTCGCGCGGCTCAGGCGTGCGGGGCAAGGGTGCAATTTCTTTCCAACCTTCAGCTCGTCGGGTCGGGGTATGGCGCTAAAAATGCGCGTCCCGCCCCACTGTCGGGGATTAGCGCAGTTCCCCGCCATGCGGCGGGATAAAGTCCGCGCGCATGAATGACCTCAAGCCGGTAATTATATACTGGTTCGGGATAAAATGATGTGGGCGGAGTCGGGGTGTGGCGTAGCTGGTAGCGCGCTTGCATGGGGGTCGAGACGGCCGAAGAGCGAATGAACTGCTTCATTCGCGTGCCGTCGAGACGGGCAGCGCCGTGTTCCAAAGGAACAGGCGATGCCCCGGAGCATGAGGTCGTTTACATTTTGGCGGCGGCGAGTCGGGGTATGGCGCAGTTGGTAGCGCGCTTGCATGGGGTGCAAGAGGTCGTGGGTTCGAGTCCCGCTACCCCGACTCGCCGCCGCATCACATCAATTCGAGTCTCGCTACCCCGACCAAATAAGAAAAGTTAAGTCGAGTACCCGCGAAGGCTCCCGAAAACTTGACTTTTCTTATTTGGTCGAGTATTCTCAAAAGAGTCCAAACGGGGAGACGCAACGAGTCAGAAACTCCGCCGCCCTCATCAAAACCGCCAACCCCGCACTATGAATCTTGCGGATTCAAGTACGGGACAAGAGAACCCCCGCACCGCTTCGGGTGCGGGGCAGGCCGGAGAAAAATACCTGCCCCGTCGTTTTACGGGGTCGGCTCGAACCACATTTTAAAAACAAATTTATTCATTATGAGCAATCTAAAATTATGAAAAAGGGATTTGCATACGTCCCAGTCCTTGTTGTTATATTTTTGGTCATTGCAGCTGGGGTCGTAGGATACTTTGTCGTAACGGCTAACAAAAAATCCACAACCAATGCTAATTCTATAGTTAGGAATGTCGGTAATAATGTAAACATAATTTCCAACTCTGGTACCTCCGCCACAAACACGACTCCATCAAGCAATTCGAACAGCAGAACAAAATCTCTACCGATGCCAGTACCTTTAGCAAAATGGGATACTTCATACAATTCAGGTCTTAAAAATCCCCCCTCAACCCCAGCCGAAGGCCAAGCTTTGTGTGATTCGATAAATGATAATAATACCAACACATGGCTTGGACCATTAGTAAATAAGAGTAAGTGTTTTGAAATGATGGTTGGCGGTTTTCACGATCCTAAATTCTGCGAGAAACTTGAATTTTCAACTGCCCCCGATACTCAACGCAGTCAACCATTTGACATTGGTATGGGCTGCATTGAGGACTACATAAGTCTTTACAAGAATTATGACTGCGCCTACCATCAGAAAGTTGAAATTCGTGACCGCTGTTACTATGTTCTAGGCGTGCCAAACATGGTTAGTGATCCGGTTCGAGATTGTTTAAAAATTACTGATACGTTTCTAAAGAGTAGTTGCGAATCAGTGAACAAAGATTTTGATGCCGCTACTCCGATGCGACAGAATATTCAGGACTCCGTGATGGTTAGCTGTTTGCTTGGGCTTGAACCAAGTGAAGCTAAATATTTTTCCTCAAGCGGTACCATCTATAATGATTTTGTGAAAGAAGCAAGCAATCAAGGAAATATCGATAACTGTTCACAATCAAGTTTCTTTCCTGATTCTGAACGGCAACGCGTGAAAGTACTGGTGGAAACGGACAAAGACCAGGATGGGTTGAATCTCTTTTTAGAAAATGTTTTTGGCACGGATGATTCGAAAGCTGATTCAGACGGCGACAGTCATCCTGACCTTCAAGAGATTCAAAATGGCTACAATCCTCTTGGTCCTGGTAAGTTAGAGGATGCTGAAATTCTAGAAGCCAATACAAATTCCTAAACTTTCACTTAGAACTATTCCTAGAGAAAGATAGATTTGTAATTTTCAACGATCTAAGCGGAATCGCCGGCTCGTTGCGGCGCCCCGTTCGAACTTTCTCTAAAATACTCGACTGACGGGTGACCAATGCTCGAGTCCGGTATCCCCGACTCTGGTACATGAAGGTCGTGGGTTTAAGTCCCGCTACCCTGACCAAAAAGATTTGATGATTTTTGTCCCTGGCTCACCGCGTCCTTTACGAATGTAAGCAGGCTTGATTCCCGAGGCCGAACAAAGGCCTGAGGCCGCTGCTGAACGACTCCGGTACTTCGCGAAGGAGCACTTGAGCGTCCTGAAGCAGTGTATTAGCCGCTGGGTCCGCTAGATCCTGACCCCACGGGGTCAAGAGATATCGACCTCCCAAGGACGATGTATAGAACCCCGTTAGAAGTGGAACGGATACTGCCCTCCGGATTCGTTTGAGGTCATCCTGAAACTCTTTCTCACAACACATGCATAGTTCTCGCCACTTCTAACGGGGGAACAACGATGAGGCCGGGGACACCGCCAGCGTACTCCGACTATACCTCTTTGGCAAGAAAAAATGGCCGGCTCGTTTGAGCTGGCCACGCTGTTCCTTTCGGTGGAGCAATACTACCCCTCCGTCACCTGGCGCCGCGCGCTTGAGGTCAGGCCGCCGAGCCGGCCGATCCGTGCCATGTGTTCGCGGTCCCGGCTAACGACCTGGCCGCCTTTGCGACCCGCCCGGCGCGCCTCTTCCGAGGTGTATTGGCGAGTCTTGCCGCTCTGGTGGGCGGCCCGGCCGCCGCGGCGGGCAACATCACGCAACTTCTCGGGGTCCCAGCTGGCGAATCCTCGTCGCGACTCCGATGTCACCTGGTCCTCCTTCGTGAAGTGAGAACAAAATGGTTGGTGCGGCCGGCCTACTTAAGCACAGCACCCCGACCATGTCAACCCAGCATCACTTCGGTTCAAACCAGTGTTAATATACTTCCAGCCATTTAATTATAGGTAAATGGTAATTTCCCATATACCCTCGAGCCAACCAAAGTGGTGCTGGGTCAAGCGCGCGGCGGGAAAAAAACCGCTTCGCGAGAAGCGGACTGAGGGCGGGAGCTAGAGACCATCGATTTTCGCATCTGGAAGCGGCGGCGTTTCGGCATGCGGCACGGATTGCCCAGGGGGTCGCTTGAACCGGCCCCCGTGGTGTCGATCAATCTCCTCGGTGCGTCGGATCGTCTCGACGGGGAGGTGGGCGGACTGCAGCTGAACAAGCATCTCGGCCGCCAGCTGTTTGCGCTGTAAAGCGTCGTCCGGAGCGACAATGAGACGGCGGAATCCGTTCGTCACGGGCAGGGTGACGATCACCGTTGCCTCACGCTGCCGGCATTCGTAGCTGACGGTCGTGACGGATTGGTCAGCCTCGACCGCCGGACCGATAGTGATGCTGGCGATGCCGTGACAGCGCTCGACGATGATCTTCACTGCGGCATCGGCCAGGCGCGATGAACCGAGCGGCGCCGAGACATGGACGGCGGAATTCATTGGTGTCCTCCTCGGGTAAGGAACGGTTGGCGGGTACAGACCCAATGACGCGAGGCTACCAGAGGCCACGGCGGTAGTCAACCCCGTTAAAAGTGAAGGTGGGCGGGATGCCATTTACGCTCAGTCAACATCATATCCCCGATTGAACTAATGATTACTTCGCGGGATCACTTCTAACGGGGCTAAGAGGAAAAAAGAAAATCCCGGGCGTGAGCCAAGGACTTTCGCTGTTTACTTCCCCCCGAGGGGGATCAAGCGCGCAGCGCCCGCAACGACAATACCCAGGCCGAGAACCAAGGGTACGATCGCGAGGGGGCCGAACTTACGGCCCGAGAGCGCTGCTAAGACGAGCATGGCACCGGCGACCATCAGACCGTACTGATGCCCGAAGGCGATCAGCGGATCGAGGTACGGCGCCGTCACAATGTTGATGTGCAGCATATAGGTATAGCCTTGGAACTGGCTAATGAGTATTGAGTTGGGAAGGTGCGAAGGAGCGATTGGGAAGTAAACTTACAACAACCAAGAAAAAAGTCAACCCCGTTAGAAGTGGATTGATCTTAACTCCAGCAATAATTAAGAAGAATAGGGGGCTTCCTTGTTTCGGGAAAACATGGTCTGGCCACTTCTAACGGGGTCAACCCAGCACCACCCCCCGCCCCCAGCTCTTTCTGGAGCTCCCCCTCCCGAAATGTCCTCCTTCGGCTTAAGGAGGGCAACCCCGCGCACGGGGAAGAGGAGGTCGGGAGGGGGAAACGGCGTAGCCGAGGGGGTGGGGATGGTGCTGAGTCAAACTAAAAACTCCGCCCTGAGACGATTGTATGTTTGTAACAGTGTGTTGCCGAAAAAACGGGAAACGCGTCCGCGCTCTAGCCGAACATCACATCCTCATCGGCCCGCTTGTAGTCGTGAATTTCTTTTGGTTTGAACCACAGATCGGTTTCATAAGTTGCTTCGGCCACGTTGCCGGAGGCGTGTGCCAGATTACGGACAGGCCGCTTTCGGGTTGTCGCTAAGGCTGGTGAATCGATCGATAAATCACCGCGAATCGTTCCGGGCTGAGCCATGCTTGGTAACGTGTGGCCGACAATCATCCGAACGCTGTCAATGGCATGAATGCCCTCCAGCACCACCGCTACCACCGGCCCGGACGACAAGAAATCTTTATTCCACTGGTTCGTCATGCGACCGATATCAACGGCGTTGGCAGTCCCAAGAACTTTTTCTGGTTCAAGACCGTACTTTTCGAACGTTTCGAGCGTCCGCTTCCCAATCGCTTCCATTAAATCCTGTCGTGAATCCGGATAGTGCTTGGCGACATGGGCTTGATCAACCCAAACCATCTTCATGGCCACAATTTTCAATCCGGCCTGTTCGAAACGGTGGATGATATTGCCAACCAGCCCGCGCTTGACGCCGTCGGGCTTGACCAGGACCAGGCTCCGCTCGATCAGCTCCATCTTAGGCCAATTTCAAGACCTGCTTGACTTTCTGCACGACCTCGGCCGGGGTGTGGTTCGCCTTGACGAAATAATCGGTCGCCCCCAACTGTCTACCCTTCTTAATGTCTTCCTCCTGACCGAGATTGGTCAGTAGGATGATCGGCACATCCTTCAGCGTTGCTTCGTCCTTGATCATCTTCAGGACGCCGAAGCCGTCGATCTTGGGCATGATGATGTCGAGCAGGACGATGTCGGGCTTGACGGTTTTCACCAACTCGAAACCGGACGCGCCGTCGTTGGCCTTCTGGGCGTCAAATCCCTCCATCGCAAACTTGGTGGCGTACATATCGGCCAGCATCTTCTCGTCTTCGACGATGACGACCTTGGTTTTATTGGTGGGCATAGGACTGTCAGAATAGCAAAGATATCGGGGTTTGGCAATGTCAGGTCGGCGGAGACTTAGTATGCCAATCAGTCGCTCGTTGGAAAGCCGCGCCGGCGCGGAAAATAGCCGCTTCGTCCCATTCCCGAGCCATGAGCTGAATCCCGACCGGCAGGTCACCGGTGAAACCGCCGGGGATGGACATGGCCGGAATGTTAGCCAGGTTGGCCGGCACGGTCAGCAGGTCAGCCAAGTACATGGTCAGCGGGTCGGCCGTCCGGGCCCCGAGCGGGAAAGCCACGGTCGGCGAGGTCGGCGTCAGTAGGACGTCGACCTGGTCGAAGACGCGATCAAATTCTTCGCGAAGCATGGCTCGGACGCGGTTGGCGTGGTAGTAAAACGCGTCGACATAGCCGGCCGAGAGCACGAAGGTGCCGACCATGATGCGCCGCTTGACTTCGGCGCCGAATCCGGCGTCACGAGTTTGGCGGTAGATGCCGCTCAATCCCTGTCCGTCGCGAACCGACCGGCCGTACCGGATGCCGTCGTACCGCGCCAGGTTAGAACTGGCTTCGGCCGGTTGAATGATGTAATAGGTGGCTAAAGCGTCGCGGGCATGAGGGATCGACACTTCGCACACCGTGGCGCCGAGACGGCGGTACACGTCCGCCGCTTGCTCGACAACCGCGGTGACTCCCGGATCGACGCCCGGACCGAAAAATTCCCGCGGCAGTCCGAGACGCATGTTCTTCACCGGCTGATTAAGAGCGGCCGCGATATCATCGACCGCCCGGTTACTGCTCGTCGCGTCATTTTCGTCGCGTCCGGCCATGACCTGGTATACCGCCGCCGCGTCCTCGACGGTGCGCGCGAACGGCCCGATTTGGTCGAGCGAAGAGGCCAGCGCGATCAGGCCGGAGCGTGAAACGCGGCCGTAGGTCGGCTTAAAACCGACCAGGTTGGTGAACGAAGCGGGCTGGCGGATTGAACCGCCGGTATCGGAGCCGACGGCGACCAGGGATTGGCCGCTAGCCACCGCCACGGCCGAACCGCCGGACGACCCGCCGGGAACCATGGCGGTGTTCCAGGGATTTTTCGTCATCTGATAGGCGGAGTTCTCGGTCGAGGCGCCCATGGCGAATTCGTCCAAGTTCGTTTTTCCGACCACCAACGCGCCCTGGGCTTGCAAGCGTGCGACCGCGGTCGCGGTGGCGATGGCGCGGTAACGTTCGAGAATCTTTGACGCCGCCGTAACTTCCTCGCCGACTAGATTGAGATTATCCTTGACTGCCAGCGTCACTCCGTCCAATGGCCGGAGCGGTGCGCCGGCAACGAGTCGTTTGTCGACGGCAACCGCTTCGTCGAGAACTTGCGGACGGGTTCGCAGGAACGCCCCCAGTTGCGGATCGCGAACGGCGATGGCCGCCAGCGACGCCTGAACGAGCTCAACGACGGAAACCTCCTTCTGTTGGAGGGCGCGGTGGACATCGCTGATCGTACGGTACGACATGCTCAGGAAAAGACAGCGTCGACTTTCCACAACCGGTCGGTGCGGTCCGGAGCTTGAGCGAGGATGGCGTCGGTTGCGGCGGACGGTTTGACCGTATCGGCGCGAAGCTGTTCCGTCGGCGGCAGAGCTTCAGCCACAGTAGTCGTCTCCACTCGCTGGAGTTGGGCGACGTAATCGACGATTTTCGGTAGCTGTTCCACAAGCTGGTCGATCTCGGCCGCGGTTAGCTCGAGCCGGACCAGTCCGGCTAGCTGTTCGGTCTGGGCGCGGGTGATGTTCATAGGCGTAGTGTACCGTCCGCGGTACGCATTGACAAGCGGGTTATGGGTTTGTAGGATACCGGGTACTGACGTTCTTTTTGGTCGAGTGTCCGTCGTCGAGCTCTCGGCAGCGGTGGGGAAATGAGCATCTGGATCACGCGCTCGAGTGTTTCGTCACCAGACTCCCCGCGAGCGCGCCCCTCGCCGGTCCCCAGGGGACCTGGGTCCCATCCATGGCTGATGGACCGGTATGCACTCGATCACTAACCCCGCACCGCGCGGTTCGCTGCCGGCAGGCAGAATGGTTGATTGGCTCAGCTACCCGAGTTGGCCCATATCAGCCAGCGTCGGTGCGGGTTTTTTTATCCTAGGAGTTTCTTGAACTCCGTTTCGGTAAGCGTCGGAACTTTAAGTTTTTTCGCCTTGGTCGCTTTCGATCCCGGCTCGCTCCCCACGACGACGTAAGCCGTTTTCGCGCTGACTGAGCCGCTGGTTTTCCCGCCGGCGCGTCGCACCGCTTCTTCGGCCTCCTCGCGGCTCATCGTGGCGAGCGAACCGGTGATGACGACCGTTTTCCCGAATAGCGGCGTGTGGCGCAAGGATTCCATCGGCATAATGCGGACCTCGCGCATCAGTCGGGCCACGAGTTTCCTGTTCCGGGTGAGTTCGAACCAGGCCTGGATGCTCTCGGCCACGACGGAACCGACGTTGGGCACTCTGGTGATGGACAGGGCGGCGGCGGCCATGAGCTGTTTAATCGATCCGAAATAGCGGGCTAGGTCGATGGCCGTTTGTTCGCCGACGTGACGGATGCCGAGGGCGTAGATGAAGCGGTCGAGACGAACGCGCCGAGCCGAGTCGACCGCGGCCGTGAGTTTCTCCGATTTTATTTCCGCAAAGAGCGGCAGGCCGACCAGGTCATCGCTCTGCAGGTGGAAAAAATCTGCCGGCTCCTTTACCAGGCCCTCTTCGATCAGCACGTCGACCGTGCTTGGTCCGAGTCCGGTGATATCGAAGGCTTTCTTCGAGACGAAGTGGTAGAGCGACTCGCGTTCCCGGGCCGGGCACTTCGGATTCGAACAGTAGGCGATGACTTCGCCCGTCCGACGATGCACGGCAGTCCGGCAGACCGGACAGTGGACCGGCATGCGCCAGGGTGACGTTGCTTTCGGCCTGAGGTTCATAATCACCTGCACGACGTCGGGGATGACGTCGCCGGCTTTCTGGATGACGACGGTGTCGCCGACGCGGACGTTGAGCCGCGCGACTTCGTCGGCATTGTGCAACGTTGCCCGAGCGACCGTCGTGCCGGCCACTTCGACCGGCCGTAAGTGCGCCACTGGAGTCAATGCCCCCGTCCGTCCGACCTGCACCGCAATGTCTTCGACGACGGTGGTAACCTGCTCGGCCGCAAACTTCCAGGCCACCGCCGCGCGCGGGGTCTTGCCGACGATGCCCAGGTCGCGGTAGAGTTGGCGGTCGTTGACCTTGACCACCACGCCGTCGATCCAGAACGGGAGACGGTCGCGTTCGGCGGAGACTCGTTGATGGAAGCGGATAACGTCATCGAGCGATGCGCCGGTCGTGGCCCGCGGATTGACCGGCAGGCCCAGCTGGCGCAATAGGTCGTAGGCGTCGCTCAGCGTCTGTTGACCGAGATCCGAAACCAGTTCCCAAGCATAGAAGGACAGTTTGCGGCTGGCCGCGATGGACGGGTCGAGTTGGCGGATGGAACCGGCGGCGACGTTTCGCGGGTTGGCGAACACGGGCTGGCCGAGCTTTTCCTGTCGTCGGTTGAGCGCGGCGAAGTCTTTTTTCAGCATCACGATTTCACCGCGTACTTCAACGATGCCGGCCAACGCGCGCCGGTGGGCAGCGGAGAGGGACGCGGTCCGCAAGCGGAGCGGCACCGCCTCAATCGTCTTGACGTTCCGGGTCACATCTTCGCCGACTAGGCCGTCGCCGCGGGTCGCGGCTTGAACGAACAGGCCGCGGTCATAGCGAAGATTGACCGCCAGACCGTCGAGCTTCAGGTCGATCAGGTACCCAGTTCGGCCCTGAGGTTGGAGTTTGCGCCAGCGTTCGTCCCAGGCGCGAAGCTCGTCGACGCTGAAGACATCGGCCAGGGAGTTCATCCGTTGGGAGTGCGGTACTTTAGTGAACCCGGGGAGCGGCGCGCCGCCGATGCGTTGCGACGGGGAATCCGGCGTGATCAGTTCGGGGTGGCGTTCCTCGAGCTGGGTCAGCTCGCGCTTCAACGAATCCAGCGCCGCGTCGGAAATGGATTGACGGTCAAGGACGTGGTACTCGTAACGGTACTGATCGATGGCGGCGCGCAGTTGCGCCAACCGGCGCTCGGCTTCGCTTTTCGAGAGTGGCTTGTTCATGCTAGTCTGGCGGTGCTCCTATGCGTCGATGGATCATCTCGTTATTCCTCGTGCTCTTGGCCGATCTGGCGGTTTACGGTTGGCTTTATCGACACCAGGTGGCAACCATTACCCGTTCGATTCGGCAGGCGGTTCAACCGCCGCCGAGCGTGCGCTTCGCGGTGGTCGGCGACAACCACGGCGTCAACCCCGTCTACCGGCAGATTATCAGCGACATCCGCGCGCAACCCTACGCCTTCCTGCTCAACCTGGCCGACACATCGGAGCGCGGCGAGACGGCGGAATTCCGGGCGGTCAAAGAACTGGAAGCGACCTTACCGTTTCCAGTGTACCACACCGTCGGCAGTCACGACATCAAGACTGACCCCACGCGCGGCAGTTTTATCCAAGCTTTCGGACATGATCGCTGGTACGCCGTCGACGTCAATCAGGTCCGCCTGATCATCCTCGACAACGCCGACCGGAAAGTAGGATTTCCAGCGGCTGAACTTGACTGGCTGGAACGGGATCTCGCCGCCCACGCCGGCCGGGTCAACCTGATCGCCTACCACCGGCCGTTCGACCTGCCGCTGGCCGCCGTGCTGGGGGACGACGAAACTCCGGCCTCGCGGCTGACTAACGCGCGGCTGATCGACATCATCCGCCGCTTTCAGGTCAGCGAAATATTCACCGCCCACCTCCATACTTACCTGCCCTATACGCTGGCCAGCGTGCCGGCGGTGGTGTCCGGCGGAGGGGGCGATCCGGCCCAGTTCGTGCTCGGCGGACCGACCAACAACTACTTCCACTACCTTGACGTCACGGTCAGCGGCTCCACCGTGACCATCCGGCCGGTGCGCGTTACGCTCGATAGCGCTACTCCAGCGGAATGATGCCGCCCTCGGTAAACAGGACGTAGTTGAAAACCGGCGATGACGGCAACTGCCAGAGCACCGAGGCCGCCTTTTGCGACTGGGATTTATTGACCGTGCCGGTGCTCTTGATGTCGATCCGGCTGGGGAAACCGCCGGGAGCGCCGGTGACTAACAAGTTCTTGACCGTATCGACGGCGATGTTGTTGGTAACCGATTCACCTATGATATCGGCGTTGTCAACCGCGGTGATCCGAATGCGGAAACCACGAATTAAATTAGAGCTAAGACTGATCGGATTGCCGTCGAGGTCGCGGACGTTATCGAGCAAATTGGGATTGGCCGTCGCCCCACCGGAGAACTCGTTCGTTACGAGGAACCGCCGTCCAGAGTAGACGGGTTGACCAGTGGTGTCGAGTCCGACCCAGGAGATATCGAGGGCGCCCCGGCCGTCGTGGAGACCGGTCAGGCCGATGATATCCTGCACGTCACCGCGAACTTGAATGGATGTCGAGTCGGGTTGTTTTAAATCTCCGGAGAGATCGAACTGGAGAATATCAAAGCTGACCGATTCACGCGGCCGGAGTCGAGGCCAGCTGATTTGGTCGGTGCTGAGTGCGGATTGAGCGCCAACCACGTCAACATGCTGGATGGCCGTAGTAGAAGTTATGCTTGTTGTCGCGTCAGTTATACTCTCACTCGCGCGAGCCACTTTGACCACCGCCAACCCCCGTTCCAGCCCGCTATCGGCCGCCAGCGAGGCGGCGATGAAGTCGTTGATAGTTTGAGTTTGGTGACCGCTGTCGGCGATGATGGTGGACAGGGAAATGGTCGAGCCGACGATCGCTCCCATCAATAAAAGCGCGAGGATTAAGACGGCGGAACGGCGGTGGGTGTGGGGCATGGATTAGCGTTGATAGATGCGCGACACGACGGTCGTTTGCAGCGTCACCGACGCCCGTTCACCGGGAGCGGTGTTGGTCGACGAGGTTTTGAGGTAGATCGTGACTTGTGGTTGAATATTCGAGTTATGGCAGATATAGGTCGTCTCCGTTGCATCGCAGGTTTGGCCAGCGAAGCACTTGGTCGCGTCAGGAGCCGCGTTTGTGGCGTCCGGACAGAGGCAAGAGCCGGAGACGGTGTCAAACCCAACCGCTGGCGGACCGGCATTGGCTGCGACCTTGCAATCGCTGGAACTCCGTGGCACCGGCCGGAACGGATCCGATCGCGGCGTGACGTAGAAGTTCAAGGCGTCGACGGTCAAGTCGCCGGGGGTAAACGACGTCCAAGTTGATCCGCCTTGCGTCTCGCAACTAGCCGTGGCCGGCGACAATAGCTGTACCTGGTTCGTGTCTAGCCGGAAACAGGTCACGACCCCCGCCTGATCGACGGTTGATATTTTAGTCACGGGGTTAGTAACCTCGCCGGCGGCACTATAACCGGAATCGCTAACCGAATAGTTTAATGTTCCAGTCCGGATACTGCGAGCGATGGTTTCCATAATGTATCGACCGTCGGTCGAGGTGCGTTGTTGGCTTTGGACCTGCCGCTGGGTGGTTTGGACGTTGGTGAAGACGGTGGTGGCGAGCAAGGCCGTCACGGCGAACACCGCCGCCACGATCAGCAATTCGATTAGGGTAAACCCAGCACCACTTTGCCGGTGTAAATACCGTTTGCATTGTCGTTTGATATTTCCCAAGGTTTTTATCGGCTGTATACTTGTCATACTAGCAAAGTGGTGCTGGGTAAACCCCGTCGGCTGCTTTGCCGGTGTAAATACCGTTTGCATTGTCGTTTGATATTTCCCAAGGTTTTTA
>JBBTRH010000005.1:97293-183422 GCA_038065275.1 Patescibacteria group bacterium
CTTTGCCGGTGTAAATACCGTTTGCATTGTCGTTTGATATTTCCCAAGGTTTTTATCGGCTGTATACTTGTCATACTAGCAAAGTGGTGCTGGGTTAGCGCCAGTCATAAAGACGTTCGGTCGCGATGTACTTTTTATCGCCGTGGTTGTTCCAGGTCACGGTTGAGGTGACCAGGAGGTAAGTAACGTCTACTCCGGGAAAAAACGTGTCCGATGGCGTCGAGACGGTAATCCTACGACTGAATTTCGTCGGCGTGCATCCGGAATCGCAATTTTGCGCTAGAAAGGCTAAGCTACCCTGAACAACATCCGACGCGGCGGCGGCCAACGGCATTAGGGTCATTCGAGAAGCGCCATAGACTGCGATGAAGACATTCCCGGCGCCACTAGCCCCGAGTTTTATGTACTCTACGGTGTCCGCCGCCGAATCATAATACGGATTATCGTCCCAAGCAAAGGTCGTCCCGGTGGACGAATTCAGCACATTTTGACTCTGCCTCATCCAATTGCTGTCCCGTATACCGCGCATGATTTCGACTCCTTCGCGCGCCAAGTTAGCGGCCACAATCTTATCTTCGCTGGATTGACCGGCGGAGATGGTGGTGACGATGAGCGTGGTGGCGCTGATGGTAGCCACGAGGATAACCCCGATGGCCAGAACGGCTTCGAGCAGGGTCTGGGCTGGTTTGGGGCTGGCTAGGTGCATGACGCGAGTTGGCGTTTCGAGACCGTCCCGACGTTGGCGGTCACGGTGATAGCATAGCATATATCCAGCTTAGCGCTCTTGAGGGTAACGGTCACGGACGTGGGGGTATCATTACCGCCCGACTCTTTGAATGCATTGATCGATGCACGACCATCCGGTTTGACAAACACCAAGTCGACGCGTGAATAGCTTGTGCCGACAGCATCAGCCAAGCGGGGGATGGAAATACCCAGTGGAAATACTCGGGTATTGATGTTGGTGTCCGGTGATGGAGTAGATGGATTTTCAAGATAACCAAGAGTATCAGTTGTCGCATCAGCAAAGAGTATGTACCCATACCTGCTCGAGGGATTAGGCGGTGAGGGAAGAAAATTCGCTTTATTGAAATATATGCCATAACCATTTTGAACAGTATTCCCAGTCAACACCCCCCCCTGCGCATTCGTCTGCATCGCCTGCAGATCGGTTTGCAGTTGGTGCACCGCGCTTTTCAAAGCGTTCCGGTCCTTCTCCTGCGAGAAGTTGGTAAAAATAATTGCCGTCAGGATGCCGATGATGGCGATGGAGATCATCAGTTCGAGAAGAGTGAATCCAGTCCCGCTTCTTCGCCAAAAGGAGTTTCGTATTGTAGAAATATCGGTTTGTTTATTAGATTCTTTCATGGGATTATCGCTGTTACGGATGGAGAGTGGAGACGAGCGGTGTAATCGGCGGAGGGGTGTTATTGGTGTTGGTTGTTGCTGTCACTTCCCCCTGGCGTCCCCCTTCTGAATTCAGAAGGGGGATACGGCGGAGGCGAGGGGGAAGTGACAATCTTCCCCAGCGCTGACAGCACCGCCTCCGTGTCGCTCATCACCTGGCTGTTGGTGGCGCTAGGTTACTGAAACAACGCATGATTAAAATACCAATCAACGATTTGCGGCCCCCACAGCCAGGCCGCGAACGCGCCGGCGATCAGGTACGGTCCGAAGGCGATCGCGCCCGACGCTTTTTGACGCCGGGCCAGCAGGAGGACGCTGGCTATCACCGCCCCGACGAGATAGGCCAACAGCAATGACAGCCCCAACATCCGCCATCCCAACAACAACCCCAGCGCCCCGCCGAGCAGAACGTCGCCGCTCCCGACCCAGCGCCGGCGGGAGAGCACGTACTGCGCGCCGAAGAAAGCGACGCCGGCGGCCAGGCCAAGTCCGATGTCCGCCAGCGGCAGGCGCGAAGCCGCCGCGAAACCCGCACCGGCGATAGCCAGCGCGATGCTGAAACTGTCCGGCAACAGCGACCAGCGCGCGTCGTAAACCGCGACCGCCACCATCGCGCTCGCCACCACCCACCCCCAGACCGTCAGCCAAGTCAAGCCGAAGCGCCAGGCGATCAGACCGAAAACAATCGCCGTCCCGGCCTCGACCAGCGGGTACTGCCAAGACAGCGCCGCGCGGCAGTGACGGCACTTGCCGCGGAGCCACAGGAAACTGGCTAACGGCAACAATTCATGCCACGACAGGGCGTGTCCGCAACTCATGCACTTCGATCGTCCCCGCCAGGGCGAGGCGGCGAGGCGGGTGCGCAGGATCAGGACATTAAGGAAACTGCCGGCCGCCAGTCCGAGCAGGACGGCCACCGTCAGAATCACGGCTGGGTCGGCCGGGAACATCAGCGCACCCCCGCTTTGGTCAAGACGTGGTCGCCGGCCTTGAGCGTCCCGTAGGATCGCTCCAGGCGGAACTTGATCCCGAAATCATCGCGGTCGGGGACGCGCGAAATCGTGTACGCAAAGCGAGCCGGGTCTTTAACCGACTCCAGGCCGGTCATGACCTCGGTCAAGGTGCACTTGGTCGCGTCCGACCCGATTGTCGGACAGCCGGCGGCCGCGTCGGCGTAGGTCGCCGCCTGGCCGTACATCAGGGCCAAGCCGGCCGACAGGCGGGTCATATCGGCGATCCGCTTGGCGTCCCGCGTCCGCGCTCGCTCGGCGCTGAGGAGGAATGTTCCAGCTAGAGTAAACAAACCAAACAGGGCGCCGATAATTAATGTTTCCGTCAGGGTAAACCCAGCACCGCTTTTATTCCAATTACTGTAGGGCGTTTGTTGGTTATTCATTAGTCTATTATTTCCATATCTATAAGTGATACCGGCTAAAAGTGGTGCTGGGTTCTTTTCATACGGTGATTATAGCATAAAATGCCGTTGATTGGATATACGACGGCTATTCGTTTGGTAAAAGTTCGGAGCGTAACTTCTCCAGAAGAGGTAATTGACGTAGGATGATGGGATTTGCCATATGAGCATTACCGTACTTTACAAAAACTTGACGTAAAACATCCTTCGCCTCTTCGGCCTGGTCAGCTTTCCGTAAGGCAGTAATGTAATTGTAGGAAAACTGCGGATGGAAGAACGGGTCGAGGGAATAAGCCGTCGCGAAAGCAGTAATAGCTTCTGGCAAACGTTTTTGGGCAGACAAGTTCACCCCCAGCGAATCATACAAAAAATACTCATCTGGATTCCGGCGTAGCGTGTCCTTAATAACTTGCTCACCGCGTTGCAAATCGCCTTCCTGGTTACGGACATGATAGCCTTCCGCCAAGAGCGTGACGTCGTTCGGATCGCCCGTCAATGCGACGGCCCGACTTAACGCCTTGATAGCTAAATTGTCGTTCCCTTCGTTGGCATATTTCGTTCCCTCTTCCGAGTATTTTTTTGCAAAGTAGAATATTCCCGACGTCGCGAGCAAGACAAGGGCCAGGGTCACCGCTATTATACGGTGTATAGGTTGGGCAAGTGGCTGACGGGGTATGTGATGGCCGAGTAGGATAAAAACTGCCGAGGCGAGAATCCACCACAATTGCCCGGCGATAAAAAACCATGAAAAATCGACGGCACCGTGTATGGTGAACGCTAACCATCCCAAAAACGCTCCTTGAAGAAAAATTTTTTCTCTTCCCGTTGCCTGATGGACCGCTGTCCAGCCGCATCGTCCAATCCAAATAACGATTCCGACCCACCCGAGAGCAACGAAAATGCCGCTTTCAGCTAGAACCTGTAAATACAAGTTATGGGTATAGAGTGGCTGCTCGTCGAACTGTGCTGTAAAACGAGGAAGAATTTGTTTATAGGTTCCAAGCCCCCAACCGGTTAGCGGCCTTGCTTGCCACATCCGTATCGCCGCCCGGCCAAACTCGAGCCGCTGATTGAAGCTGAATCGTACATGTTGCCCGGTCATGAGCGTCACCAGTTTTTGCGGTTTCCACGCAAACCAGATCAATGCCATACTGCCCAACCCAACCGCGACCATCAAGGCTAGTCGTTTCCATCGGATAACTCGGCGGAACCACGTCAGCAAGACCACTGTCGGAATGATTGCCGCCACAAAAGCCGTAAGCGAAATGGTCATCAGCCAGCCTGTAACCAACAGCGCCAACAGCGGCATCGTCCAATGTCGCCTAACGTTGCTTATCACCAACATCAGGGCAAGAAAAATCCCCCACAGTAAGACCCCACCGATACCATTGGCATTCCCGAGCAACCCGGTAGCTCGTTGATTGGTCTGAAGAAAAGCGAAAATGCCCGATCCGGCAACTACCGCTTGAGTAACCAGTAGCCACAATCCCAATCGCTTTCTCGTCTCCGTTGGTCGCAACCATGAAAGTCCAACGACGAACATCCCCCAACCTAACCATAACCACATTACTGTCACCCATGTATAGTACCAATTTCGGGTGGAGCTAAAAGATAGTACTGTAATAGCTAAAATCAGAAGAGTCACGTAACCGGCGATCGGGTGAACAGCGTATTGGCGACTAGCCCAGACGATCAGCGCTAATCCGACAACGATGCACATCACGATCAACGACATACCCGCATCTTGAAAACCAAAAAATGCCGCTAATCCTGTTATAAGCGACAGTGCAACAAGAGCCGCGGGCGGAAGGAACTCTTCTTGTTCTTTCATAACCATTAATATACCTTCGTGACGAAAACAATAAAAGGGGGCAACTGCCCCCTAAAATTGCTGCTGTAATTAACTACGGACACGTGGTCGCGGCGCAGGTTGATGCGGCACCCTCTTGAGTCGATACATCCGTAACTTGATATCCATTAACTGTTACGCCTCGTTCTAACGGCGTGTATAGGAGATAGTGACCGTTGGTTGGTGCACCAGTATTGGTTGCATACGTATACATACCAGGTGTTCCACCTGTTGTCGCCGGAGGATTAGGGAAAGCCGGTACATAATTTCCCGGAGCCGTATTCAGGTTATTAAGCCCACCTCCACTTGGTGTCGGAGTCCCTGTAGTTACGCGTGTTAACGTACTGGTACCAGCCGGGTATTGGCCGTAATCATCGAAGTACAAAGCCAGAGCCGAGCGTAACGAACTGATATCGCTCTTCCGCTGAGCATCCCGCGCCTTTTCGCGCGCTCCGTTGAGGGAAACCAAACCAATCGCCGACAAGATGCCGATAATAGCGATCACGACGAGCAGTTCGATGAGCGTAAAACCTTTCTTGTTGTTGGTCATGTGTTTCACCTCCCTTCAAGGATGAACGAACGAAGATTTAAGTCGGAAGTTGCAAGTAATCACGGATCCGTTCCGATTACTTGCTTTCCCTCGCTCCAATCTCCGAATTCGTTCCTTATTTTTTATCCACAGGTAAGTATAACACCCATTGGCGCTTTTGTCCACCTCAGCACCACTTTTCCCCAATAATAATGGATGGATTTGATTATTTTTTTCCTACCGCCTAACGATACTTAAGTGAGAGTGAAAGGGTAAAAGTGGTGCTGGGTAAAGTTTTTGGGGCTGTTTTGGCGGCTAGGGAATGCTAAGAAAGGGGCGTAGATTTCCCCACCCCGGCGCACGGCGCCACCCCTCCCTAATTAGGGAGGGGTCTCGCAGGGGGGAGGAAACGGGCAGCGGAAGAAGCGGAGGGGCGTTATTGGCGTTAGTTACTGCTATCACTTCCCCCTGGCGTCCCCCTTCTGAATTCAGAAGGGGGATACGGCGAAGCCGAGGGGAAAGTGACGATCTTTCCCAGCGTTTCTATCACCCCTTCCGTGTCGTTCATCACCTCACTATTTGTAAATCTAACAACCCGAATAAAGCATGATTCAAGAAATTTTTGTCGTATCTCATCGTTGAGCTTGGTAGCCGATTCTTGATGTACTTGGCCATCAATTTCCACGGCCAGTCTCAATTTCGGACAATAGAAATCGACGATGTATCGACCAATGCCAAACTGCCGTCTAAATCGCCAGCCGTGAAGCCGGTCGTTCTTAAGAAAACGCCAAAGCCGCTGTTCAGCCGGCGTGGCAGTACGACGCAGTTGCCGGCGAAGAGATCTGTGAGATGTGAGATTATACAAACGTGGCATGACCCATTTAGTGAGCCAAGCCACAATTGATTGTTAGTACGTTCAGGATATTCTGTCAACCCCCACCCCACCCCGGCGCACGGCACCACCCCTCCCTAATCAGGGAGGGGACGGGGGTGGGGTTACGAAATCGCGCTCGACAGATTGTACATCGGCAGGAGGATGGCCATCACGATGACCGCCACCGCGCCGCCCATGATGACCAGAATCAGCGGCTCGATGATGCTGACCAGGTTGGCCACCATGTTTTCCAGCTCCTTGGCGTAGAAAGCGGCCAGCTTGTCGAGGACGATGTCGAGCTTGCCGGTCTGCTCGCCGACGATGATCATCTGCGGCAACATCGGCGGCACGACTTTGCTCTGGACTAGGGTGGTGGCGATCGAGTTGCCGGCTTCGACTTCTTGGATGGTTTGCAGGGTCAGTTCTTTATAGACCACGTTGCCGATCACGTCGGCCACGATTTCCAGGGCCTTCGTGACCGGAATGCCGGAAGCGATCAGGGTCGAGAAACTGCGCGAGAAGCGGACCAGGTAGATCTTCTCGAAGATGGCGCCGAAGACCGGCAGGTGGAATTTCAGCACGTCATACTGCCGGCGGCCGGCCGGAGTCCGCAGGTATAGCCGTCCGACCGCGACGGCGATGCCGCCGACGGCGATTAACAACCACCAGTAGTGGATCAGAAAGTCGCTGGTGCCCATCAGGGCTCTGGTGGCCAGCGGCAACTTCGCCCCGCCGGCGATCAGCGCGTCGGTCAGCTTCGGGATAACGAAGATCATCATCAACACGCCGATGACGATCATCGCCCCGAGGATGAAGCCGGGGTAGATCATGGCCCCGCGAATTTTCCCTTCCAAGTCGTAGTCCTTTTCCTGCTGGTCGGCCAGGTAGTTCAGCGTCTCGTCGAGTTTGCCGGTGGTCTCGCCGGAGCGGATCATGTAGATGAAAAAATCGGAGAAGGCCTGGGGGTAGCGGGCTAAACTGGACGACAGTTTCGCACCGCCGTCGACTTCGTCGGCCACCTCGGAAATGATGATCTTGAAGGTGATGTTCGAGGTTTGCTTGACCAGGATGCGCAGGGCCTGGACGATCGGCACGGTGGCCGAGATCATCACCGCCAGCTGGCGGGCGAACAGCACCACGTCCTTTTTCGGCACGCGGTTGAAGAACCCTAAGGACGATTGGAACAGCGTGTTCCGTTTCCGTTCGTTCAGCGACACCACGGTCATCCCCCGCTCTTTGAGCGTGTCCTGCGCGACCGCGTCGTTCGGCGCTTCGACCGCGCCGGTGATGGTCGCGCCGACGTTGTCTTTAGCTTTGTAGTCGTAGACGGGCATCCCGTTAGAAGTTTATAAAGTTATTGGGAACTTGATTCACGGACTGGTGACGGCCTAGCCCCGCCGCTGGATTACATACATAAGTCCATGTGAACCGCCAGTGGTTAAAAGGGAGAACGGTCGTTGTTAGAAAATAATTTGTCATATAATTTTTCCAAACTTCTAACGGGGTTAGCGAGTTGTAAGTTTTAGGTTGCTAGGATCCTGGGCGTTCTGGAGGGCGTCGTCAAGAGTGATCACGCCGGTGGCCACCAGTTGCGCCAGCGACCGGTCGAGCGAGATTAGGCCGGCCTCGCGGGAGGTTTGCAGGACGTTGCCGAGCTGGAACAGCGCCCCGTCGCGGATGACCGCCCGGACCGGCGGAGTCGGAACCATCACCTCCGTGACCGCCACCTGGCCGCCGCCGATCCGCGGCAACAGACGCTGGCTGACCACGCCGGCCAGCACGCCGGCCAGTTGGGTTCGGATTTTCCCGACGTCGGTGGAGGGGAAGCTGTTGAGGATCTTTTCGATGGTGCCCAGCACCGAGTCGGTATTCATGGTGGTCAGCACCAGCCGGCTAGCTTCGGCCGCGTCGAGGCTGGCGGCGATGACCGAAGGCGCGGTGATTTCGGAAATGACGATGACGTCGATGTCTTCGCGGCTGGCGGCGATGATGGCCTGTTCGGAACTGAGCGCGTCGCGGCCGATTTCACGCTGTTCAATCAAGCTCCGGTTATTAACGAACAGGTACTCAATCGGCTGTTCGATGGTGACGATGGTCACCGCCCGCGTTTCGTTGATAGTGTTGATAATGGCGTTGAGGGTGGTCGTTTTCCCCGCGCCGTATGGACCGGTGATCAGCACCAGCCCCTTGGTCAGTTTAGCGAAGCCGGCCACCACCGGCGGCAGGTTAAGGTCTTCGATCCGGCGGACGGCCGCGGAGATGACGTGCATGGAAATGGCCGGCGAGCCGCGCTGGTAAACGGCGGTAATCTTGAAGCGCGCCTGGGGATTGAGGCTGAAGGCGGTGGTCACTTCTTTCTGGGCCGCTAGCTGTTGGCGCTGGGGGTCGGTCAGGACCGTCTTGGCCACCAGGTCGATGAATTCCGGCGTGATGATCTGTTCGTCTTCCAGCGCTTTTAATTTACCGTCGATCCGCAGGGTCGGCTGGTTGCCGACCACGAAGTGCAGGTCCGAAGCGTGCCAGCCGGCGGCAGTGGTTAAGATGCGGTTAAAGGAAATGGAATCCGTCGCTCCCATAGTTAGCGCCGTGATTTCAGTTGACGTTTAATCTTGTCCACCACTTCGGACGGCATAAAGTGGGCTTTGATCAAATAGTCGGCCGCCCCGAGGTCGAGTCCCTGGCTGACGTCGCCTTTCTGGCCCAAATTCGTCAGCAGGATGACCGGCACGTCGCGCAGTTGCGGGTCGCCCTTCATCCGGCGCAGGACGTCGAAGCCGTTCATCTTCGGCAACAGGATATCGAGCAAGATCAGGTCCGGCCGCAGTGATTCGGCTTTGGCCAGTCCGGCGGCCCCGTCCGTGGCCAGTTCGACTTGGAAATGCTCCATCGTCAACTTGGTGACGTACATACCGGCCAGAAAGGTGTCGTCCTCGATCAGGAGGATGATGGGTTTGGTGCGGGTGGTAGGCATAGGCGTGGGTGGTTAGGCGCGGGTGACGTCCAAAACTTCGGTGATCGTGGTCAAACCCTGGAGGGCCTTGAAAATGCCGTCTTGTTTCATCAGGAACATCCCCTGGCCGACAAATGACTGCTGGATATTCTCGATCATGTCGCCGCCGGAGACGATGATTTTCTTGACTTCGTCGTTGATGGCCAGCACTTCGGAAATGGCCACCCGACCCTTGTAGCCGGTGTTTTCGCAACGGACGCACCCTTGACCCTGCCAGAACTTCAACGGCCGCTTGAGGGACAGGCCGGCGGGAATGGCGGCCGGCGTCAAGGCGCTGACGGCTTTGAGCACCTCGGCTTCGAGATCCGGCGGGATGTCGGTCGGCTGTTTACAGTACTGGCAAACCCGCCGCACCAACCGCTGGGCCATGACCACGTTGAGGGACGAGGAGATCAGAAACGGTTCAATTTTCATGTCGATCAGCCGCGGCACGGCCCCGAAGGCGTCGTTGGTGTGGAGGGTGGACAGGACGATGTGCCCGGTCAGGGCGGCGTGGACCGCCAGGGCGGCCGTCTCGTTGTCGCGGATTTCGCCGACCATGATGATGTCCGGGTCTTGGCGCAGGATCGATCGCAGGCCGGCGGCGAAGGTCAGGCCGACCTCGGGATTGACTTGCGACTGATTGATTCCCGGCATGTAGTACTCGACCGGGTCTTCGAGAGTAATGATGTTGACGCCCTCTTCGTTCATGATGTTCAACAGGGCGTAGAGGGTGGTCGACTTTCCGGAGCCGGTCGGACCGGTGATCAGGAACATACCGTGCGAACGGGTGGTGGCTTCTTTCATCACCTCCAGGTTCCGGCCGTCGAAGCCGAGATTCTGGAGATTAATCAAGTTGGAGGAGGTGTCGAGAATGCGCATCACCACCTTCTCGTTGTTGATCAGCGGCAGGGTCGAGACGCGGTAGTCGATGTCGCGGCCGTCGATGGTCATGCGGAAGCGGCCGTCCTGCGGGACGCGCGTCTCGTCGATCTTCAAATTTGAAAGGACTTTGATCCGCGCCACCAACGACGAGTGGACGTGTTTCGGCAGGATCAGCGAGGTGTGAAGGATGCCGTCGATGCGGTAGCGGATGCGGGTTTCGTTGCCGACCGGTTCGATATGCACGTCCGAGGCTTTGCCCTCGACCGCGTGACGGAGCACGACCGAGACGATCTTCGACACCGGCGCCGTCTTGACGATTTCTTCCAAGCCGGTGTCCGTCAGGTTGACTTGCTCCAACTGCTTGGCGGCGCCCTCCTCCGCTCCTTTGAGCGCTTCCTCGACTTCGGCCGATAGGCTGGCGTACTGCTGGAAAATATACTTCAAGCTGGCGCCGGAAGTAATGAAGTACTTGATCGCCAGGTTTTCCTTGCGGGCGATGAACTCGATGGCTTCCAGGGCCTGGAAATTCGTCGGATCGGCCATGGCCACCGAGACGTCGTTGCCATCGCGGGCGAAGGCCACCATCCGGTAGTTGGTGGCCAGTTCCTGGGGGATGATGTTGAGGATCTCGGCCCGGACGATCTTGCCGAACAGATCGACCGCCGGGATGTTGTACATCACCGACTTGGCCTTCGTCAGGTCGTCTTCACGAACCGCGCTCGACCGCTCGATGAAAGCGTCGATGGTTTCGTTGGCCTGCTGAGCCTGGGCCTGCAGTTCGCCGAGCTTGGCCGGGGTCAGGATCTTCTGCGCCAGGAGGATATCGGCCAGGCTCTGGGCGGCAGTCAGTCGGGGCAGAGGCATGCGATCAGCGGAAGGGGTTGACCTGTCCGCCGTCGCGGTTGGCGTCGGCGTTGACGCTCATATCATACGACTTGAGAGTCGTGTAGCGCGGATCGTTGAGGATCGATTCGCCGAAATTAGTGATGACGGATTTAGTCCGGTTGGCGGCATTGGCGTTGCCTTCCAGGCCGCGATCGGTCAGGAAGAATTCGCGGAACAGGACGTAGCCGATGCCGGCCACCGCGATCACCACCGCCGCAACGATGACCAGGCGGGAAGCGTGGGAACGTTTTTTTGCTAGGGCCATACGATTATCGTGGCGGGAGGTAGTAAGTCCGCAGGACCAGCGACCAGCCGGCGGCTCCGCCGCCGGGTTGACTGCCGCCGGTAGAGTCGGCGCCGCCGGCGCTGAAATTGACCGCGATCACGTCGAACAGGCGCTGGCTGGATTCGATCCGCGACAGCAGGCTTTTGAAGGCGTCATAGGACGTCCCGCCGGATACGGCGATCGCCACGTCTTGCGTCCTCAAGTTGACGCCGCTGACGGTCGCCGCTTGCACGCTTGACGAACCGCCGTCTTTGCCGGCCGCGGCGGCCGATCCGGCCGACCCCGCGGCGACCGCCAGCTGTCCCCCCTGACCGACGGTGATGCTGTCCAGCGTCAGCCGTGATTGCGTGACGATGTTCTTGACCGTCAGGATCAAACCCGGCCAATCCGGATCGGATGGGATGAAGTCGTCGATGTTCCGCCGGCGGTCGGTCGGCAACAGCGTCGAGAACTTGGCGTTCGACTGGGTCAGGGCGGCGGCGTAGTCCTCCTGGGATTTCAGTTCGGCTTCCGCATTTTTCCGGGCCGTGACTTGGCTGGTCTGGATCTCGGTGATGATCGGCGCCAGCACGATCAGGTAACCGGCGACCAGGACGATCGCCGCCACCCCGCTGATGAGCCAGCGGAAGTAGTCAGTCAGCGCTTTGATGATGATGGTGGGAGTTTTCACGGCGATGAGGGTAACGACGGACCGGACGGCGTTGATGTATTGGTTGGCGCCGCCGGCGCGGGACCGGTGGATGGGGAACCGCTGGCTCGGTCGAATTCATCGGCGGTCATAGTAAAGTCGTTCGGCCAGAGCGTCATCGAGACGGCGAAAGTGGTCTTGGGCTGGCCCTCTTTCGTGGCCTGGCTGGCCGCGCCGGTGATGGAAAAGGCGCTGATGAATTTCTGGTCGCGGACCAGTTGCTGAAAAATCAAGTACTGCCGGGCCACCTGTTCATAGCCGGTGGTCGTCGCCGTCAAGGTCACGGTGCCGTTGAGATCGCCGCTGAACGAGGGGCCGTAGGTCACCTCCGGCAAGGTGTACCGCTCGAGCAGGGCGAAAAACTTCGTCCAGCGCGTGTGCCGATCGACCAGCGAACGAATGGCGCTGAGTTTTTGCACCGTGACGGCCGCCTGTTGCTGATCCTGGGCCAAGCCGGCGATGCGCTCTTTGACCGCCGTCAGGCGCTGTTCCGTGTCGGTGATGTGTTGCTTGACATTTCGCTGGTAAACGGCCAAGCCGCCATAGGCCAGGCCGACCACCAGCAACGCCCCGAGGGCGACGGCGCCCAGCAGGATGCCGCGGCGGCGCGGATTGACCGTCGTGATCAGGTCTTCCGACAGCAGGTTGACACGATACGAAAGGTCGTCCTCGTCCGGCAGGGGAATGACGGCCGGCGCCGGCCGCTTTGATTCCGTTAAAATCCGTTCACTGCCCCTTGTTTTTGTGATCATCATTCTGGCCGGGGGCGAGACCGGCGGCGGCATCGGCGTCGTCGGCAACGGCCGCGGACGGCGGTTGAACAGGGATTTAAAAACGCCCCCTAAACCTTGGCCGGATGCGGCGGCCGGGGTGGTCAGCTCGGTCGGCCCGGGCGGCATCGGTTTGGCCGCCTGGGACGGGAGTTTCTCAGTGTCTTTGAGCAGATTAACGTCAGGCATCCCCGTTAGAAGTTCATTTAGTAAATCGAATTTCCACTCGCGAACAGCCGGCTACCCAACCCTAACGCTGGGAACCGCGCCAAGTGCCTTGTTAGCGGACAGAGGTTGGGGACAGAATTTTCATAACTAATTGACAATATTTCCATATTATTTTTCTGAACTTCTAACGGGGTTAGGTCGGGAGCAGTTCACGCATGGCCAGGCCGATGGCTACCGCGAAGCGCGGGCCGATTTCCTGCAGGGCCGGTTTCAGCTCGACCGGATAAACTACCCGCGCCCAGGGGTCGCCGATGAAGGTTTTGATGGACAAGGTTTTTTCCAGGTAGGCCGGCAGGTTGAGCAGGAAGGCCGAGCCGCCGCTGAGCACGATGCGCTGAATCGGCCCGGCCCCTTGCGAGCGGTAGAGGTTAAGCACGAACCGAATCTCGTTGACGATCGAACTGATGATGAACTCGACCGTCTTCGGCACTTGCGAGACCTGGCTCTGGCTGACGCTGAGGCCGAAGTCGCGTTTGAATTGCTCGGCCCGGCCGTGGTCGACGTTCAAGCTCTGGGCAATCGATTTGGTCATGGTGTTCCCGCCGACGTCGATCGAACGGTTGATCAGCGGGATGCCGTCAACCACCACCGCGATGTCGGTGGCCATGGCCCCGATGTCGACGATCATCACCGGCGCCGGATCGGTGCCGATCAACGACCGTTCGAGCGCCAAGGCTTCGGTTTCCAAATCGACGATCTGCAGACCGGCGGCTTTGAAAATGTCGATGTACCGCCGGACCAGGGTTTTCGGAGCGGCGGTGATCAGGACGCGGAGGTTCTTCGGCGCCGCCGGACCGGCCGGCGCCGGGTGGGTGTCCTTGAGCAGTTTCCAATCCAACACCAGCTCATCGATCGGCATCGGCACGAATTTCTTGGCTTCCCAGCGGACGGCCGAGTTCAGCTCCTTGCGGTTCATCAGCGGCAGACTGATGATCGAGCTGAAGACGGTGAAACTGGGCAGAGCGGCCACGGCCCGGGTGGTCGAGACTTTGGCCTCGTGCAAGACCGTTTTTAAAGCGTTGGCCGCGGCCTCGCGGCTGGTGGCGGCGTCATTTTTGACCACGTCGGTCGCCTGCTCGATGTACCCGTAGGTCATCAGTCGCGGCCGCTGGTTATCTAACCCAAGTTGGACCGCCTTAATGCCGAAGGTCCCGATATCGACGCCGACGAAGCTTTGTTTCGGATTGAATGTTGCCATAGGCCAGGTTCCCGAGCGTTTGTCCACATCGGGCCGCTTAGAAACGATTTTTGAAGCTGTTTGAATATAGCACAAAAAGGGCTTGCCGTCAAAATTCGCTTCCTTCGGTTCAAACCCCGTTAGAAGTGGGATAAATTTGTAGAAGCTGGTATCAAATAATCCGCTAAATTCCAAACAATTACAAAAAGAATGTTTCGGCCACTTCTAACGGGGTCAAACCACTAGCGCAAAAGGTGTCGGCGTGTAATTGGTGTTGGTTACCGCTATCACTTCCCCCTCGGCTTCGCCGTATCCCCCTTCTGAATTCAGAAGGGGGACGCCAGGGGGAAGTGGCAATCTCCCCCAGCGCTTCCAGGCACCGGCCCCTACGGTCCGCTGGCCACCGAATTCGGCAAGGCGTTGGCGAAATCGGTCATGCCCGGCAAGGGATTCGATTGCAGACGGCCGTCAAAGATGATCAGTTCCGACGGCAACGGATTTTCCACCGTCCCCGCGTACTGCCGTTTCAACACGAATTCCTTGGCGATCATCAACCCCTTAACCTCCAGCGGATATTGATTATCGCTAGCGCTGTCGATTGTATTAATCTTTCCGGTGACGTAATAGGCGCCGACGATTTCTTGGACGGTGTTAGCGATGGTCAGGTTGCCCTTAACCACCACCGTCAAGGAGGCCAGTTTTCTCAAGTCGCCGATAGAGGCGCTGACGTAAGACAGCGGCTGGTTGATCGTCAGATTGCCGTTGACAATCAGGATACCGGCGCCGGAACCATAGGTAGCCAGGTCCGTGGCACCGTTGGGGGTATTGCTGAACGCGACAGATGTATCAATTGTGTAGTTTGAAGTTCCGTCCCCGACGACATACACCTTGCCGCCAAGTCCGTTCAATCCTGAGGGATGATTCATTTCCGCTATCCACGAAGTTGAGATGCTGTTATTCGTTCCACTGGAAGTTAATGTCTCAATCTTAGAACCATACTTGTTCTTATGGTTCGCCGCATCGGTTTCCGTCTCAATCCCCTTCAAATCGAACCGGCCGAGGATATTCTGGTACGTATTCTCGGCGGAGATGAGGGGGATTCGCGAGACTCCGGGTTGTAAAGCGGACGATCCCAAAGACGAGCAGAAGCCGGTGATGGATGCGGCTGAAGTGATCAGGTAGGTGGCGTTCGGCGTACCGGTGCAGGCTTGGCTGGCGGAACCGATCTCACCGGTGGCGTAAATGTCGCCCAGTTTGGTCTGAATGAGCCGACTGCCGCCGTAACTGGTGCTCCGGAAGTCGAGCCAGCCGAAGTCCTGGCTCCAGGCATAACCGACGAACTTCCCGGTTTCGGTGTCCAGGTTGACGCCGTACTCGGCACAGGTGGCGCCGGAAACGCTACAGACCGCTCCGATAGCGCAAGTTCCCTTATTGCCCGCGCTACAAGTAGCGTCATCGGAGCAACGCAACGACTGGTCGCCGGTGCAGAATCCCGGCGCGGTGCAGGGGCCGGTTTTACCGGCCGCCGTGCAGTTGGCTGTCGTCGCACAGTGCGTAGTAAGGTCGTCCTTACAAACGTAATAACAGGCGGCGGTGGCGGCCGTATCGGACGGGACACAACTGCGGTTTGATGCGTCCTGGCAGAAGGCACAGTTTTTAGCATTTGTTCCTCCGCCGTCACAGTCACGGCAACCGTAGAGCGACGGTTGGCCGTCGATGATGGCCGGGGTTGGGGAAGCGACGTCATCACCGCGCAACCGCACCCACCCGCCGTCAGCTCCGTTAGCCATGGTCATAAACCGCCCCCAGCCGGAAAGTTCATGGGCGCCTTTGTTTTGACCGTTCTGACCCACGTAATTCGCGTTGTGTCCGGGGTTCAGGGTGTTATATTTAACGCCGAAGCTCTCGGTCGGACTGTTTGGCGGAGTCGAGTTAGAAAAATCATTGGCATTGAACGACAACCACCCGACCGGCGTGCAGGCTAAGGGACTATTACCACTCGCACCCGAGCATGTCAGTTGAATACCGGGGGGGTTTTTGAGTTTACCGGTGTTACCGTCATAATTAATAGTACCACTTTCAGTTTCCGCACCGAGGCGGCAGTCGTCATCCCGGACGCACAAAAATCCTTCATCCTTGGCGCACCGTCCGAAACAGTCGAAATCGTTGAGACAAGAACGCGTGGTTAGCGCCCCACTGGCACGATCTGATATACAGCGGCGCGCAGTAGTATCACATACTCCACAGTCGGAATTGTAAGAGCAGGAGCGCGTGGTTAGTCCACCGCCACTTAACTTACAGAGGCGCGCAACAGTATCACATACTCCGGTGGTGAGGTCGTATGGGTAAGTGCTTGCATCTATCAGGGCACTCGTTGACGGCGGATTGGAACACGACCCGAGATCCAGCGTTTCTTTGTCCTCGCCGCCCCCGCTTGGCTTGCCGAACCAGCCGCGGCCGGTCAATGAACCGATCAGGGTGCTATTGCTCGATGAGATTGGTTGGCGTTCAAGGCTGATGCCGTACGATTCCGGACTGCGCTGACAGAGCGTCGGGGTGCCGGTTTCAGCGCTGACACAGCTGACGGAGATATTGCCGATTGGGGACGAAGCCGCCGGGCCCGTCGGCGAGGTGGCGCCGGCCCAGATCGTGCCGGTCAGGGTGCTTGGGGTGCGGCCAAAGAGCGTCACGCCGGTCGTATCACCAGTCGAAACAACGGTTCCCTGACCGACCGCGAAGACGTGCTGGAGGCCGACGGCGGTCATGGCGTTGACATCGTTCATGATCGAGGATGTCGCATCGGACCGCACCTTGTTCGGCAGTGATTCGGCGGTGAATGCCCCGCCGCCGAGCGCGTCGGTATTGACCATGATGCCGTTAGCGGCGATATCCTTCCCAGCGGCGATGACGGTGTACGTGTCCCGCGCCGGAATCAGCGGATTGCTTATTTCCTCGACTTTCAGGTCGTCGCAAGTAACTTTGGCTCCGTAGGTGGCCTCGCAACGGACTTCGAGGACCATCCGGCGTGGGGTGAGGCTAGCACCTTGACTGGCATAAATTGAAGAGAAAATCCGGTCTTCGCGCGAGAAGGTCAGGTCGATGGCCCGCCAGCCGTTCGTCCCATTGTGCGATCCATCGTCGACCGTAATGTACTTGCGGTTACTCAACGAGCAGTTGACGAATCCCGCTTGGCCGTACTTGATGTAGTTATTCGCCGCTCCGGCGCAACCGATGGCGACGCCGCCTTGCGGGGCCGGGGGGACAGGATACCAGACGGGCAAGGCCGGAAACTCTACCTTGACCCAACCGGTCAGGCGGAACTTCTGCCCTTCGATCGTGGAGAGGTCGATCCGCTGGGTCATACCTTCGGTGTAGTACAGATCCAAATTCGCGTTGTTGCAAGTATTGTCATTGATGTAACTTGGACTCGGTTGAATGACAACCGCGGTGTTGAGTCCCTCCGACTGGCCCTCAGCCATCCAGTAGTCGGCTGAGTTCGAAACGCAATTACCCGTACCATCTTTATGATAGTGGGGAGCGGCATCGTAAAACAACCAGCCGTCAGGTAGGGAAGATGTAGACGACGTCGTGTGATTATCAAAATTGCCATTCGATAGGAGCGAGGTGCCGGTCCCGCCGCGATCGCGAATAGCCGTGACGGCATAGTACGGTTTACCGCTCGTTCCGGTGATCAGTGTTGTTGACGAACCCCCCGTAGCCTCATCGTACTTATATATTCCATCCGAGGCGGCGATCCACAACACGTTGCGGAGTGGGCCGCTCGTGCCGGGATCCGTTGACCGCGTCCCGACGGCTAAACCATAGCCGCATTTACCATCAATGCTTGCGATTTGGGTCCAAGAATTTATCGCGCTGGTTGATACCTTATAGAGATATGTCTTTCGTCCACTGCCCGTGCAATCACGATAATACGGCGCCATGGGCAGGCCATCTGAATCATTTGAGAATATCGTGGTCAGAATGTAAGCCGTGTTGTAATTCGTGAACCGGATGGCGGTAACGTTTTCGCCGGATATTCCCGTATGCCCCACGCCTCCGTCAATGACGGCCGGAGTAATAATTTCCCAGTTAGCGCTCCCGGCGGTCTTCGCCACCAATCCGGCCTGGCCTCCGGCGATAACCGTCCCATTGTACGTCTGCGCGGCATCAATGGTATAAAAGTCTCGATTAGTATTCGTATTGTTTTCAGTGATGGTGCTTACTTGGAATTGTCCTGGGTATGGTGAATTGATATTACCGGGCGTGCGGTAATAGGTAGGGATCGTGGCTATACGACTGTCGGAGCCAACTACCCACAGCGGGTTTGGATTCCCTTCGCCGTTATTCTCTTGGCCAACGACCGCGTTCAAGCTGTAGACCGAAGCGCTATTGGCGAACGGCGCCGCGACTCTTGACCAACGAGCGCCGTCGAAAAAGTAGAAGACGCCGTTCGTGTCGGAATTTGTGTTCGACTTGTCGACGCCAACGGCGTAAGCTTCGTATCGGTTGTACTCCGCGAGATATTTGAACCCGCGATTAAACGCCCAGACACCGCGGAACTCGACCTGCTCGAGCGAATTCGTCGTATCGATGAACGGCACTTCGAATTCGGCTAAGGACGAGCGGCCAAGCGCGGCCGCGGCCGCGAGCACGACCAGGATTACCCCGGGTCGCCAGATGCGCCAACGCGTTAGGAGCGGTCGGGACGGTTTGTTAGTTGGGCGTCGGAGAATCATTTTTACCGCGGAGGAATAATGGGTTCCTCGTCGTCGCCCCCCCCGTCGCCCACGACGGTTCCGGTCGGAGTGGCCGAGGCAGACAAGGCGGTTGAGTACCGCGGGTAGGGGTTCCCCTGATAGGCGCGGTAAGTGTAGGTCGTGTTGGCGATTAGGCCGTAGCCGGTATCGAAGAAGGAAGAAAGCGTGTTTTGGCCGTGGGTCTCGGCGTGGACGACCGCGAACGAACTCATGCCGCCGACCGCGTAAGTTAGGCCGTCGGCCGGCGCGAAGGTAAAATTCGGATTGTCCGAACGGACGACCAGAACATTGACCGATCCCGCCGGCGATTGGCTGGCGGTGCGAAACGTCAGGCTGACCTGATTGTCGATTCCGGGCGTGGCCGTCGCCGTAAAAGAGGTCAGCGGGTTCACGGCCGCGCAATCAATCGCACAATTGTTCGCCGTTTCCGGAGCTGACCCGCCGGCGCTACAGAGGCCGTCGCCGCACTTCAGGTTAAGAGGAATATCGATCGGGTCGCCGAGGGTGATGGAGCCGGCGTTGAAGGCTGAAGCCAGGTTGACACTGCCGCTTTCGGTAACGGTCGTGGTCGAGGTTTGCAAAGTCAGTTTGTCGGCGGTCGACGCGGCGGGGATGTCCGTCCAACTGCTGATGCAGTCCGTCGGACCGGTACCGTTTAAGCACAGGCGTCCCGAGGCACCCGATATACTCGGATTAATCGCCACCCGGCCGAAGAAATTTCCGGCGTAGTTGTCAATATTGAGACCGTCGGCAAACAAAGTGCTTAAACTGTTGCTGGACGGGCCGAGACGGAAGGTGTACGGGTTAGTTACCGATGCCGCCCCTTCCATCCGCACATAGCCATAACCCGGCTGGGGATTGGGGAGGTTAAGGTTGTCGAAACCGCTTGTAATCAAAGTTACGAACGATTCGGTCGCGGCGCCGGACAGGTCGCCCCAACTCTTGATGCATTTTGTCGTATCGTCAATAACAGCCGCGGCGTTCAGACACAGTTGGGCGCATACATTTCTATTACCACCAACCGCCAAGTCGCAAGTTGGTGAGCCAACTTGACTGCTACCCAATATTAACGACCCGAGCTTCTGCTGGGCGACCGCTGACGCGTTGAGCGGTTTTGCGGTTTGGCCGCCGGGAGGCGGGGCGGTCGGATTGACAAGCAGGGCATGGCTAATGAAGAACGGCCAAGCGCCTAGGCCGACGATGACCGCGGCGGCGAGCCAAACCGCCCTGGATCGGCGAAGTGTCTTACTAAGGGTGATCATTTGGTTCGAGGGTCTAGTCATGACGGATCAGTCTCCTTCCTTGCCGCCGCCACCGCCTCCACCTCCACCTCCGCCGCCACCGCCTCCATCCGACGGAGCGACGTTTAATTGGACGGATTTATTACCGCTGAGCTTGACCGTGCAGGTGGTCATGGTCAGCTGGTCACAGCCGCCCCATCCGGTGACAACGTAATCGGCGTCGATTGAGTTGACGGTCAGCGTCTCGGTGACGCCACGGTTATAGAGGGCCGCGCAGGAGCCGGGACAAGCGATGTTGCCGATTGTGCCGACCACCGACGCCTTGGTCTGGTTGGCCTGGTCGTTGATGCTGACCGTCAGTTGAACCGGCGTGATGGCCGCGGCTACCGTGGGCGTCGAATACCGCGGGTAAGCGTTGGCCTGGTAGGCTTGGTAGTAATACGTAGTGCCGGAGACGGGCGAGGTATCGGTCCAGTTATAGGCCCAGTTGATGTTTGGGTCCACCCTTATGATGGTGTCATTGCCGATGGTTGTTCCGGCGGTATAGGCGGTGCCATTAACCGGGCGGAAGACCGGCGGGTTCGGAGACGAGCGGACAATTAGGACGGTAACCTGGGAGCCGACCGTCATTGACAGTTTAACATTCGGTTGGGGGAAGGCGGCCGTCAAGGCGGCGGTGAATTGCGCGGGCGACGGGACGGCGGCGCAGTCGATTGGACAGAAGGAGTCATTTTCATTGCTACTACAGACACCGTCACCGCAGGTATATGTCACATTTATTCCCGTCGGGTCGCCCAGGACCGCCGACCCGAAGCTAGCGTGGCCGCTAATGGAGGCGCCGCCGCCGAAAGTATTTTGTGTGGCTGGTGGATCACGCTGGACATAGTTTTTCGCCAGCGTGATATCGTTCCAACTGCTGATACAGTACTGTGGTAAGACATCGGGGCCGAGGCAGATTTTGCCGGATTGGGGGGGGTTGTCGACCGCCCCGACGTAAACCCTGCCGTTGAACGATCCGGCCCAATTGGAGTTGCCGAAATTACCACCGTTGGCGTAGACCGCGGTAGCCGTGTAGCCGCAGTCGCTGTTCTTCGTACAACTCATCCCGTTGTTCAGACAAGTACCCGGCGGTATTTGCGGTATTTGGCAAAAGACGACAGCCGGAGCTCTAACGATGGCGGCGGCGGCCTGATTACCACTCGCTTGTACATCAGCAAAACCGGACTGGGACTCGTAGGTGGTCGGAAATAAAGCCGACCCGAGCAGGATTAGGTTAGTTTTTAATCCGAGATATTGAGGCAAGGTGCCGGATAAATCGCTCCAAGAAGATACGCAATTCGCCGAATCATTCTCCCCCGCGACGGCATCGGCGTTCAGACACAACTTGCTGGTTGTCGTTCCATCGGGTCCGATTAGCAATGAGTCGGTTTTTTGCTGGGTGTTCGGACCGGCGTTCAGCGGCGGTGAAATGGAGTCAGACGAAGGAGGAATCGCCGTCACGGCTAAAGTCTGGGCGGCGCCCGAGACGGCCAGCCACCCGCCGGCGATCATTAAGACAATTAGGATGAGGCTCCGCGGGCTTACACCCATGGTATCTTTAGCTCTTGGGGCGGAGCGGAATCCGCCGAAGTCCCGCCGAGCGGGACGAAGGCGGATGAGAATGGATGGCCGTCCGTCGTTCATGGGACAATCGGCAATTTGCAATCAGCTGAACAGTTCTGTCGCGTTTCGTTGTTGACGATACTGCAGATTCCGTCGCCGCAACTGAAGTCGGACGATGTCGCGGACGTCGGTCCGCCGGCGACCAGCGATCCGGCCACCAGCGACCCGCCAGCCGCCGTGTTCCCCGAGTCGGAAGTTATCCTTTGGTCTAAGCCGAGATTCTGCAGGCGGACGATGGCCGCTTGGCTGGCGGTAATATCAGTCCAATTCGATATGCAGTCGTTGTCATTCAGGTTGCCATTCAGACTATCATTCAGGCAGATCTGTTGCTGGCCGCCGACCACGGCCAGCCGGCCGGCGAAGGTAGCGGCGTAACTGGCGTCCGTCAGAGCTTCACTGTATATGCCGGTCGGCGTGTTTGCAGACGCCGAGTCCGGCGCTTCGGCGATCAAGGTAATGAGTTGGGCGTTTTGGTTGCTTGAACTATAGGTATACGGCTTGGCTTGGATGGAAAACGCGCCGTTATCAATGGTATCGCCAGGCGGATCTGGGATGGCGTTATCCGAGTGGGCCGGATTGTCTTGTCTGCGGACGTACGAGCCGCCACTACTTATCAGCCTGCTGGTTAGCATCGGCCACGAAGTAATACAGTTTCCGGTTGCCGGGTTGGAGTCGGTTGTCCCGGGGAAATTCGTCAGGTCGGGATTCAAGCATAGGCGACTGCATCCCGTTTCGCTGTCGGTGGTACAGTTCGAGAGCGCCCCGTTCCGTTCGCCGATCAGGAGACTGCCCTTTTTTTGCTGGGCGAACGCGGCACCGTTAATGAATTCGGGAATTTCGACAGTACTGACATTGTACTGCGGCGGGTTAGACAACGGTTCAGAATACGCGGCGTAACCGAAATCCGGGTGAAGAAGGGTCAGCCCCGATATGCCTCCGATGACGACCGCGGCTATCCAAAGTGTAGGGTTGTTTCGTGGTTTTGATGTCATGACGGAATCAATAATCCGCACTAGTACTATACCACACAACACCGGTCCTGGCAACCCCGACGTTATAAGTTACATATCGTTACCGAGCGCAAATTCCGACCTGGCCGATCTGGAGAAAAGGGGGTATACTATGCTTGTCAATCGCCCACAATACCGTATGCCGACCACCCCCCCGCCGCCTGCTCCGCTTGTCCGCCGTAGTCCCAAGGACGAAGGAGGACTTGTCCGCCGACCTGTCCGCCAAAGCTTTAGCGTCGGCGGAAGTTTTAACGTAGGCGGGCTTGCCCGCCGTAGTCCCGCGGACGAAGGCGGGCCTGTCCGCCAAAGCCTTGGCGTCGGCGGACCCGTTCGCCGTTGGCCGTGGGAAGTTCTGGCTGGGTTTGGTATCGTCATCATCGCCGTCATCGTCACCCTCGTCACTCGCCCGCGGCCGCCGGCGGCGTCGGTTAGCGGTCAACCGTTGACGCGGCTGGCCGGCGTGCCCGACTCGTACTCCGACTTCGCCGGCAAGATCGTGTCGCTTGACGGGACGCGGCTGACCGTTAATTTCCGCGGCTGGGGCGCCGACGGCCGCCTGTTCGATAAAATCTATCTCGTCCAGGTTGATCCGGCGACCGAACTGCAGATCCTTGACACGGTCAACGGCGAACGGCAAAAACGCCCCTTGAAACTGGCCGATCTCAAGCCCGACGACACGGTGCTGGTCAGCGGTGACGGCAACCTGGCCACGCAATCAAGTTTTACCGCCACCAAACTTTACCTCTACCAATAATCATCAATTAACTCAATCACTAACCGACTGCCCTCGTTTATGAACTATCTCATTACTATCGGTGCGATCGTCGTCCTTTTTCTGCTCTGGTTATGGATGGCCTATAACGGCCTGATCCGCCTGAAGAACCAAACCGACGAAGCCTGGTCGGACATCGACGTCCAGCTCAAGCGCCGCTACGACCTGATCCCCAATCTGGTTGAGACGGTCAAAGGCTACGCCGCTCACGAACGGACCGCGTTCGAGAATGTGACTAAGGCCCGCGCCGCCGCCATGGGGGCCGCGACGCCGGAGGCCAAAGGTCAAGCCGAGAATATGCTCAGCGGCGCTTTGAAGACGATTTTCGCCCTGGCTGAAGCTTATCCCGACCTGAAGGCCAACCAGAATTTCGCCAAACTGCAGGACGAGCTGTCCGACACCGAGAATAAAATCCAGGCCGCGCGGCGATTCTACAACGGCAACGTCCGCGATCTGAACACCCGCGTCGAATCCTTCCCGACTAATATGTTCGCGAAGCAACTCGGATTTAGTCAGCGCGAATTCTTCGAAGTCGGGAACGAAGCGGAGAAAGCCCCGGTCAAAGTGCAGTTTTAAGCGGTCATGGCGACGACCTACGATTTCGTGGCCGCGAACAAACGGCGTTCAGCGTTGCTGATCGCCGTTTTCGTGGTGGTCATCGTGGCCGTCGGCTGGGTTTTTATGAAGCTCCTGGGTTACGGGCCGATCGGATTAGTAATCGCCGTCATCGTCGCGGTCGGCATGAGCCTAGTCGGTTATTACAGCGGTGACAAAATTGCCCTGGCCACCGCCGGCGCCCAAGGTCCGATCAAGAAAGAAGACCAGGCTTACCTCTACACAATGGTGGAAAATTTGTGTATCGCCGCCGGTTTGCCGATGCCGCGGGTCTACCTGATGAATGATCCGCAAATCAACGCCTTCGCCACCGGTCGCGGTCCGGAGCGCGCTTCGATCGCCGTCACCACCGGCGCGATTGAACAATTAGAGAATGAGGAATTGGAAGGCGTCCTGGCGCATGAACTGTCGCACGTAAAAAATTATGACGTTCGTTACATGACCTTAGTCGCCATTTTAGTCGGTATTCTGACTCTGCTGTCCAATTATTTTTGGCGGGCAAGTTTTTTCGGCGGGCGGCGGCGCGGTAATGACTCGGGTGGCGGGCAATTGCAAGCGATCTTCATGATTATCGGCCTGGTCCTAATCATCATCGCCCCCATTCTCGGCCAGCTAATCCAGCTGGCCGTCTCGCGCAAACGCGAATTCTTGGCCGACGCGTCGGGCACCTTGTTGACGCGGTATCCGGAAGGATTAGCTCGCGCCTTAGAAAAAATCGGCGCCACGACCAGTCCGCTGGATCACGCCAACCAAGCCACCGCGCACCTGTACATCAGCAATCCGTTCGGCCCGCAAGCGAAAGGAATGAGTAAACTGTTCAGCACCCATCCCCCGATCGCCGAACGCGTTAAAGCATTGCGGGCAATGGATCATTCCCCGGCATAGTTTTCACCCACTAAACCACCGGCGTTTATGGAACAGCAGTCTGTCACGCCAACATCGAAGCCGCCGATGCGGCCGTTCATGGACCTCTTCCGCGACGCCTGGGCGCGTTACAACCAACGGTTCATCATGCTGATGGGCATTTCTCTGCTGGCCAACGCGGGTGCGATTGGGGATTTGGTTTATCACCAGTTGGCCCGCCTGGCGGTCGCGCCCGGCAGTCTATTGGCCGCTCAAATCGCGATCTGGCTGATCGGAGCGGCGCTCAGCGTTTGGGGTTACTTGGCGCTGTACGCCAGCGTCTGCCGGCCGAAACAGGTAGCCTCGGTCAGCCAAGCCTTTCGCGTCGGCGGGCCGTTTTTCCTGTCCAGCCTGACGACCGGCATTTTGGTCGGAGCCTGGGTACTGCTGGGGCTGATCCTGCTGATTCTGCCGGGCATTTATTGGGCTACACTGTACAGTGTGGCCATGTTCGTCGTCTTTAAGGAGGGGTTGACCAACACCGCCGCCTTGGCTCGCAGTAAGCAATTAGTCAAGCCGCATTGGTCGGGCGTGCTGTGGCGCCAATTGGGTTTTGGACTGGTGGTAGTCGTGCCGGCCACCGCCATTACGATGATATTGCCGCTCGGTTTTAAAGTCCTGCCGCCAGCCGTCGAATTGCTGGCCAATGACGCCGCCGTTTTGATTCTTAACGTCTTGTTGTATCCGGCTGGGCTGTTGTTTTTAACCACCATCTACGAGAACCTAGTCGAGCTCCAGGCTAAGCCGGCGTAACGCACGACTGTTCTTCCACCACGCCACATCGCACGCTTGAGAGCGTGCGATGTAGAGAAGAGGGGTCACGACCTGACGACGTTTTCCTTTTTACGCGCCGCTAACTCTCCGGGGGGGTTTTTCGGTTGACACGGTCATTCGTTTCTGGTAGCCTGCGGTGGACGCATCTATAAACATGGACGATCTCAAACCCGACATCCTGGCCAAGTTCACGGCTCACCTCAACAGCGCCCTGACCTACGCGGCGGAGTTGACCGTCGAGCTGAAAAACCGCTATGTCAACCCCGAACATCTGCTGTTCGGCTTGGCGGAAACGAAAGGCGGCGTGGCCCACGAACTCCTGCGGAAGTCGGGCGTCAAACTCGACGCCCTGCGCGATTTAATTTCCGTGCGCAATGAACCGTTGACCAAGCCGGGCCTTAGCCTGACCTTAACTGACGTCAAGTTTTCCCTGCCCGCTAAACGCGTCCTGGAAAAGGCCGTCTTGATCGCCGCCAACTACCACCACAAGTACGTTGGGACCGAGCACGTGTTCGCTGGATTGCTGGAAATCGGCGACCCGACGCTCGAACAAATCATGAAGGAAAACGGCTTGAACGTCCGCGAAGCGAAACGCCAATTGGTCAGCGTCCTCAATAATACCTCGAAATTTCCCGACCTGGCCGGGTTTTTCGAGGGCGGATCCGAACCAGCTCAGCCGGAAGAGGCCATCGTCGCCCCCGGCGGGCCCGGCCGCCAGCCCGGAACCGGCCAGCATCCGGCCCTGGAATTTTTCGCCACCGATCTGACCAATGACCAGGTGCAAACGACCATTGATCCGGTCATCGGCCGCCAGCGGGAGATTGAACGCGTCATCCACATCCTGTCCCGCCGGACGAAGAACAATCCCGTCCTGATCGGCGATCCCGGCGTCGGCAAGACGGCCATCGTTGAAGGCCTAGCCAAAAAAATTCTCCGCGGCGAGGTGCCGGAAGCGTTGCAACACAAGCGTATCTTAGCTCTCGATTTAGGCTTAGTCGTGGCTGGCACGATGTACCGCGGCGAATTCGAATCGCGCTTGAAGCAGATTATCGACGAAATCAAGGCCGATCCGAGCATTATCCTGTTCATTGACGAACTTCATACCATCATCGGCGCCGGGGCCGCCTCGGGCTCAATGGACGCCGCCAACCTGCTCAAACCGGCCCTGGCCAAGGGACAGATCCGGACCATCGGCGCCACCACCCTGGAAGAATACAAGAAACATATCGAATCCGACGCGGCGCTGGAACGCCGTTTCCAGCCGGTGATCGTCGACGAACCGTCGCCGGCCGACACCCTCAGCATCCTCAAGGGCGTCCGGTCGAATTACGAGAAGTTCCACCATGTGGCGATTTCCGACGAAGCCATCGACGCGGCGGTCCAGCTGTCCGTCCGTTATCTCCAAGACCGCTTCTTGCCGGATAAAGCCATTGATCTGATCGACGAGGCCGCCTCAAAGCTCAAGGTCAGCCGCGGCAGTTCGCCGCTGGCCAAACAGCTCCGCCAGCTGGAAGAGCAGTTGGCTGATTTACACCGCCGCAAGCACCAGGCCGTTCAAGCTGAGCAGTTCGACGAAGCGCTGACTCTCAAGCACGACGAGCAAGCGCTACGCCAGAAGATCGTCAAACTCGAAAATCGCGAGCGGGCCGGTCCGGTCTCAACGGTCGGCACCATCGGCCAGCGGGACATCGCCGACGTGATAGCCCGGATAACTGGCGTGCCGGTCGCCGACCTGGTCCAATCAGAGCGGCAACGGCTACTCAACCTCGACACGTTACTGCAACAGCGCATCGTCGGTCAAGATGAAGCCTTGCACACCATTGCCGACTTTATCCGCCGTTCCCGCGTCGGATTGGCCAACCCGAATAAGCCGATCGCGTCGTTCATCTTCCTCGGCCCCTCCGGCGTCGGGAAGACCGAGACCGTTAAAGAGATCGCCCGCACGGTGTTCGAGGATGCGAGCGCGCTGATCCGCATCGATATGTCCGAATTCCAGGAGAGTTTCAACATCAGCAAGCTGATCGGCGCGCCGGCCGGTTACGTCGGCTACAAAGAGGGCGCCAAACTGACCGACGCCGTTAAGCGCAAACCGTACGCGGTCGTGCTGTTCGACGAAATAGAAAAGGCCCACCCCGACGTTTTCAATCTTCTGCTCCAGGTGCTCGACGAAGGACATTTGACCGATGCGGTGGGCAAGCGCGTGAATTTCAAGAACACCATCGTCATCATGACCTCGAACATCGGCCTGCAGGGGTTCAACCAAGCGCAGTCGATCGGGTTCGAAGTAACCGACCGGCCGGCCAAGCGGAAACTCGACGATGACTACGCCGCGCTGAAGGAGCGGGTGCTGGAAGAACTGCGCCGGACCTTCCGACCGGAGTTCCTGAACCGCATCGACCAGACCATCGTCTACCGGCCGTTGGCCCTGGCTTCAGTCGAGAAGATCGTCGAGTTGCATATGGCGGAAGTTCAATCCCGCTTGGCTAAGCAGAAGATTAAAATCAAAGTCTCGACCACCGCCCGCAAAAAGATCGCCGCCCTGGGTTTCAGCCCCGAGTACGGAGCCCGCGCCGTCCGGCGCGTCATCCAGGAACAGGTCGAGAACCCCTTAGCCGGCCTGTTGCTCAACGGACAGTTGAAAGACGGCCAGACCGTCCAGGTCGGACTCCACCAGGGGAAGCTGGTTTTAGCCCCGTTAGAGGCGTTGAAACGGAAGGTCAGTCGATAGACGGTTGTTGTTCTCCGATACGTGGCCGTAGTAGGATTGACAAATCACCAGACCTAAGATAAATTAGGCCCAGTGACTTGGCACGCGTACTGCCGTTTTGTTTTCCTTGTCATTTCGAGCCCATTTTCTTTTTTGTCATTTCGACCCCGAGCCGGGTCGAGGGGGAGAAATCTGCTCTGAGATAACAGAAGCGCAACATGAACAACAAATTCTACAGGGAGTGATTACGGTCTACAATATTTTTAGCAGTTGAAATGAGATGCGAACGACAATATTTCGTTTATATGATGGCTAGCGTCAATCGTCGGGCCTTGTATATTGGCGTGACGAATAACCTCATCCGACGCGTGCTTGAACACAAACGCGGTGACGTGGCTGGTTTTACGAAACAATATCATTGCGTTGTCTTAGCTTGGTACGATGTAACCGACGACGTGGCGGGAGCAATTGATACAGAAAAACGAATTAAAAAATGGCGTCGCTCGAAAAAGAATGCCTTAATTGAAACGATCAATCCAAACTGGCTCGACTTAACGTCACAAATACTAGACGGGTAGGGGGGCAGATCTCTCGCTTCGCTACGGCTTCGCTCGAGATGACAGGAGGCGTGGTGCTCTGTTCGAGATGACAGGGGGGTTTGCGTTTTAGTTGATGGGGCTGGATTGACAAAACCAAAGCTTATGTATTAACCTTAGAAGACAATGGTTTGGCGTTCCGCCCTAGGCGGATTAGCTCAGTTTTTTATGTTCCTCGTCACCAAGTTCATCGATCTCATCTTCCCGCCGCTGTGCGTCCACTGCGGCCGCGAGGGCGCTTGGCTGTGCCTAACCGCCCAGACCAGCCTCAACCATGAACAACTGTTGATTGATCCCCTGCCCATTCGCGGCGTGGATCGTGTCATCACCCGCGGCTCGTACGACTGCGAACCGCTAGCCCAGCTGATCCAGAAATTGAAATACCACTACTGGACCGGCCTGTCCGAAGTGTTGGTTGGCGTCCTGGAACCATGCCGTTCGGAATTGTCCGGGCTGGCCGACGCGGTCCTGGTCCCGGTCCCATTACACCGGCGCCGCCAGCGCGAACGAGGGTTCAATCAATCGCTCCTCATCAGCCAGGCCCTGCGTCGCGTCACCGGCCGGCCAATCACACCCCTGCTGGCCTGCATGAAGTACACCGCTCCGCAGGCGCGCTTGTCGGCCGTTGCCCGGCTGACGAACATGATCGGCGCCTTCGGACGCGACCGGCGGGTTGCCAGCCACCGTCGAACTACGCGCGGCGAGGCCCCGCCTGCTGGCGGTGGGTGGCCGTCATCTGTTATACTCGTCGATGACGTCATCACCACCGGATCGACCATGGCCGAGTGCGCGTCGGTTCTTCGACAACACGGTGTCCGCGACATTACGGCCGTGGCGCTGGCGAAAGGGTAATGCCAAGAGCGGAGAGGTGGCCGAGTGGCTGTCCGGTCATCCGACCGGATAAAAGGGCAGAGTTGCGGTTTATGAAATATTGGCGGCTTGGTAATGGTAATAAAGTGATTCGCTTATGACATATGTTTATTTCTTACTGCTAAATAATGGTACAATCTACAAGGGCGCGACCGAATCGGTTAAACACCGTCTCGTAGAACATCGCTCCGGCCAAGTCAAATCGACGAGAAGTTACCTACCAGTGGTATTACTCGGTTATGAAGCATACAAATTGTCCAGCGACGCTTATCGAAGAGAACGATTTCTTAAAACAACCGAAGGTCGCAGGTTATTACGTCAACAGTACCGGGATATTATTCAGGAAGAAATTATCAAACTAAAAACAACCTAAATCCTATCCCAGAGCGGAGAGGTGGCCGAGTGGCTACCCGCCTACGCCTGCTGGCTTCGGCGGATCCATCCTATCTGATCTTTGTGAAAGGAGATGGAAAGGCGGCAGGTTGTCCCGCCCCCTTAACAACACACTAGGTAACGAAGGCGGGATCCCGCACCGGTGCGGAGAGGTGGCCGAGTGGCTGAAGGCGGCAGGTTGCTAACCTGTTATAGGGGGTTAAACCCTTATCGCGAGTTCGAATCTCGCCCTCTCCGCTCTGGTGCGGTGACTAACCTGTTATACGGGGTTAAACCCGTCCGGTCATCCGACCGGACGTCAGGGGTTAATCCCTTGACGTATCGTGGGTTCTCCGCCTCCGTACCGCTTCGGCGGCACTGCGGCGGATCCGTCCGAAGTTGCCGCAGTAACGGAGGCGGAAAATTCCACCCTCTCCGCCCTGGGATGGTAAAATACTAAATCCTAGTCCGGTCGGATGACCGGATCGCCCTCTCCGCTCTGGGCAATAACGTCAGTTTGCCGACCACTGCCGAGCACTCTCGGCGGGGCCCGCCCGAAGGCGGTGGGTGGTCTTCCGCCTACGTCTGTCGGACTTCGGCGGATCCGCCCTACTTGACCGAAGTGAGCGGAGGCGGAAAAACGATGGTCTTGTCACCGCACCAGAGCGGAGGAGTGCCGGAGTCCCCGAACCACTAATGGGTTCGGGGCAGGGGTTGAACGGGGCAGTCTTGTCACCGCCTTTGGCGGAAGGTTGGCTGAGTGGTCTAAACACAATTCATGGGGAGAGCGGAGGCGTGCGAGAGTGGTTGAATCGGGCAGTCTTGAAAACTGCTAGACCCGCAAGGGTCTCGTAGGTTCGAATCCTACCGCCTCCGCTCTCCTTGTGAGTCTTGCCCGGCGGAGCCGGGTCCGGCTCTGCCGGAAAAACCGGAATACCCGCAAAGGATATCGAAAATTCCCCGCCCGCCCTTCCTATCCCCCCCTTCTCGGTTCTCAGCCGCTTCGTGCTATACTATCCTCATGGTCCCGTTAGACGGGGCCTCCGACAAGTTTTAAACAATATGCAAAAACTCGTTTCCTTAACCGTCTAACGGGGATGCCCGACCCCCAAGAACCGCGCGGCGACGTGCTGATGGAGTGGACCTTCCCTGAGTTCGTCCGCCACGACCGCGGCCGAGCCTGGTACGTGGCCTACGCCGTCATCACCGCCGGACTGATTGTCTTCAGCGTGATGTCGAAGAACTACACCTTCGTCATGCTGTTGGTGTTACTGACCCTGGTCCTGCTCATCCGCCTCCGCCGCGAGCCGCCGCCGGTTCGTTTCGCCATCCGCGATGAAGGCATCGAAGTCGGCCATGATTACCACCCCTGGCGCGAGCTCAAAGAATTCTGGATCATCTACCGGCCGCCGATCGTCAAGAAGATTTACTTCACTTTCAAAAGCGGCCTGCGGCCGGAAATTGATGTGTCCCTGGAAACTGAGAACCCGGTCCGCGTCCGGCAATATCTCAGCGAACGGTTGCTCGAGAACGCCAGCCGCGAGGAAGAGCCGGCCGGCGACCAAATCACCCGGTACCTGAAAATTTAACGCGACGAATGCCTGACCGTCGTCCGGTCTTCTTGGCGGCGAACAGGACCGTCACGTTTTTCTAAGCACGGAAAATAATATGGAACGGAAAATAGACAGCGTCTTTTCCATATGCTACCATGGCCGAGCATTACGCGCCCGTAGCTCAGTTGGATAGAGTACAAGCTTGCGGAGCTTGGGGTCGGAGGTTCGAATCCTCCCGGGCGCACCAACTGACGGCGAGTTATGAAAGGGCGTTGTGGCCGACCGTTCGCGGGTCTGGTTGTTTGGGTGCTACAATACCCGCCATGTCCCTCACTACCCCGATTGCGAAACTGCCGCGCATGCAGTCGGCGATCGCCGGGAAATTCGCGCAACTCGGGTTATTGACGCTCCGCGACGCGTTGTTCTATTTCCCGTTCCGGCATGAAGATTGGCGGCAACGGTCGACCATCAACGCGTTAGCGGTCGGACAGGAAGTGACGGTGGCCGGGATCGTCGCGACCGTCAAATCGCGGCGGGCTTGGCACCGGCGCGGAACGACGATTACCGATGTGACCATGACCGACGACCGCCCTGAACCATCCGGTCCGGGGCGGAGCGTCGCCAAGTTGCACGTCGTCTGGTTTAATCTGCCGTTCCTGGGAACTAGCCTGAAACCGGGCGATCGACTCTACGTATCGGGGACCGTGATCACCGCCAAGGACGGCCGGCTGCAGATGAACAATCCGGTTTACGAACGGCCCAGTGACGACCCGCTCCATCAGCGGTTGGTGCCGGTCTACCGCACGACTGACGGTTTATCGCAACGGCAGTTGCGGCTGGCGGTTAAACAGGCCGTCAGTTTGGCTAATGTCGTTCCGGACCCCCTGCCCGCCGCCGCGCTCTCGGAGCTTCCGGCGGAGCCAGGCGTAGCCTGGCAGGCCGGACCCAGCCTGCCCGGCTCTGCCGGGGCTTCGCCGGGCAACCTGCTCCCGTTGCCGGAGGCGCTAACACAGATTCATTTTCCCGATACCCCGGACCTCGCTCACCGCGCCGTGGAACGGCTGAAGTTCGACGAGCTGTTGTCATGGCATCTGCGGATGGTGGCGGCGAACAACGCTATCGGTCGGCATCAGGCGCCGGTCATCCCCTTCCACGAAACCGAAATCCGCTCGTTCGTCCAGCACCTCCCATATGCCTTAACCGATGACCAGCGGGTCGCCGCTTGGCAGGTGCTCCAGGACTTAGCCCAGCCCCGGCCGATGTCCCGTCTGGTGCAAGGAGACGTTGGTTCGGGGAAAACCGTCGTGGCCGCCCTGGTCGCCTACAACGCCGCCTTGAGCCACTTGCAGGTGGCGCTGGTGGCGCCGACCGTGGTCTTAGCTGAACAACACCGGCAGACGTTCATCAGCATGCTCGGCAAACACGCCACGCGGCTGGCGCTGTTGACCGGACAAACGGCCACTATTTTTTCCGCCGGTACGGCCACGGACGTTTCCCCCCGGGAGTTACGCGAGTCCCTGGCCCGCGGCACCGTCGATATCATCATCGGCACTCACGCCGTGCTCCAACCGGACGTAGTCTTCCATCGCTTGGGCTTGGTCATCGTCGACGAACAGCAACGTTTCGGCGTTGACCAGCGGCAAGCCTTACTGGCCGGCCGCGACGAGACGCCGCACTTTCTCAGCCTGACCGCCACGCCCATCCCCCGCAGTTTTGCGCTGTGGCTGAGCGGCATCCTGTCGATCAGCACCATCGCCACTAAACCGCCCGGCCGGGCGCCGATCGTCTCCGCGGTGATTGGGCCGCCGGAACGAACTGCGGTTGATCGAACGATCGCCGCCACCGTCGCCCGCGGCGAACAGGTCTACGTCATCACACCGTTGATTGAGGAATCCGACAGTCTCGGCGTGCGAGCCGCGACCGGCGAACACCAACGGTTAACTGCGGTCCTGCCGCGCGCCCGCGTCGGCCTGCTCCACGGCGCCATGCCGGCGGACGACCGCCTGGCCGAATTGGAACGCTTCCGGCGCCGCGAGCTTGACGTGCTCGTCAGCACCACCGTCATCGAAGTCGGCGTTGATGTGCCGAATGCCACGCTGATGGTGATCGAGGGCGCCGAACGGTTCGGCCTGGCCCAGCTCCACCAGCTTCGCGGCCGGGTTGGCCGTGGGACGGCGCCCAGCCGCTGTTTGTTCGTCACTGATCGCGACGCGCCCGAAGTCCGCCGACGGCTGGAGCGCGTAGCCACGATGACAGACGGTTTTGCCGTCGCCGAGCTCGACTGGCAGGAGCGCGGCGGCGGCGACCTGTACGGTCAGCGGCAGTCCGGCTTACCGGCTTGGCGGTTGGCTAGCTTGAATGACCGCCGGCTGTTCGAACGCGTCCGCGCTTATGTCAGCCGCCTGTCGGCTGAAGAGATGACGCAACTCGAACACGCCCTGGGCGAAGACGAACCAGCCACGGGCGCGTGGCATCCGGAGTAGGATCACCGGCCGTTGGCGCAGGCCGTAGCGTAGGCCTGTTTGAACTCAGCCATATAATTCTTTGCGTTCGCCCGGATCTGCTCAACTTTTGATCGGTCTTTGAGGAACGTAGTTGAGCAGAAACTGTCTGATGCGCCGCCGAGACCCTGGTTGTACGCCGCGGCCGCCAGTAGAAGGTTCTTTTGGACGCAACTTTGATTAAGAAGTTGCTGGCCGTAGTAATCGGAGATCATCTGCACCTGGGCTTGCATCCCGGAAATTCCCGTACCCATTTTTCCGGCCGTTCGTTTATCCAGCCAGGCTTTGCACGACTGGCTGATATGCTTTCCGTCGCAATCATACACCTCTTCGTGGGTGCATGTAGCTGGATCGGTGACGGTGGCGGTCCGACATCCCGGAGGCAACCCGCCTGGATTGACTTTTTTTAACACCTCAACTAAAGTCGAAACTTTAAATTGTCCGAGTCCATATCCCGGCCCGGGCTGACCGTTGTCGGTCTTCCCCTCCGGGCCGGAGAATGGTTGTCCCTGCGTCGTTTTCGGACTCTCAATGGCAATGATTGCCTTGATGGCAAAAGCATCGAGATCTTTGTCCTTGCGCGCTACGTACTGGATCACTGCGTTCAGATCGATGCATCCATAGTCAACGGCGCCGTTCTCTCCAGCTCCCGCAGTCGGACCGCTACAAGCTTTACTCGGTTCACCGGCAACTAGTTTTTTCGTGCAACGCGGTAGTTCACCGACTGAGGTGAGTAAATTATTAAGGTAGCTGGCTAATTCCTTGTCAATATAGCTCAACCCAATGCCGCGGAAGCTGGTTAGTCGCGGATTGATGGTGTTCAGCAGGACGACGGATACTAGGGCGATCAGCACGCCGATGATGGCGTCGTTGATGATCCCGCGCGCGTCGTTAATCCGGCCCGGATTTCCCGCCGCCGCGACCCATTTGATCCCGCCGTAGACGACCATCACCGTCGCCAGGATCCCGACCGCCCAGACGAAAGCGACGAAAATAACCCTGATGTACTCGGCGATGGTGGTGTCGGAAATGTTCCACACCCCCTCTAAAAGTCCGGGGATAGTCAACTCGGGCTTGAAGGTCAGCGCGTCGGACGCCGCCGAGGCGGCCGGCGGTGTGGTAGGCTGGGTCGTCGGCGCGGTGGCTGGACAGGTTCCGCCGATGGTAAAAAAATAGCCGGCGTTCCGACGTTCGTCCGTTTCACATTGAGCGCGGCTGGCCGCAAAACAACTATACGACGGACTGTATGTGACGCAGCGTCCAGTTTCTCCTTGCCGCCGCCACTCAACGCATGTTCCGGCGAAGAACTTCCCCGCCGCGTACACGTCAATTCCGCCCCAGGCCTGCTTACAGGCATCAAAGGTCAGATCAACGCAGTCCGGACTGCCGACGTAGCCCGGCGGATTCAGACAGGCGCCCGTGACGCTTTGGGCCTGCACCTCGCGCGGCGGACGGAATCCGCCGGCGGCGACGGACAGGCCCGCCGTCACGGCTAGGACCAAACAGACAACCCGCGGGTAACGTGGCATGCCTTAGCGCAGTTGAACGCGCTGAATTGTGCCGGTGGCGGCGTCGGTGAAGAACAAACTGCTCTCGTCGGCGGCCACTCGCAGGTTGGCGGCGCTGAAACGCTGGTTCTTATTCTGGTCAACCGGCCGGGCGACCAGCCCGACCGTGCCGGTGCGGAGATCGACTCGATAAATGTTGTCCGGGATGCCCCGCGAGAGTTCCGGCTGGGGTCCCGAGCCGGGATTGTAATAGTACGGCACCGCGCAATAAACCGACGACCCGCTCGAGGCGAAAGCGCACTTGTCGGCGCTGGTGTCGAGGCCGAGGTCGAGGGAGTTCGTCCCTAAGCTTTCCGGCGAGCCGTTCATCAGATACAGGTGCGGATTGTCGTTGGTCAGCGGACTGTAGGCGCTGTACAGCAGTTTGCGGCCGTCCGGCGACCAGGCGGGAGTGAACCCGCGACCGGCGACGTTGACCGAGGGAAAGTTCTCGTTGTTGGCGCCCAAGAAAATGATTTCCTGCTGGTCGCCGCTGGTCGACTTGGCGTAGCTGGCGATAATCTGGTTGTTCGGCGACCAGGCGACCGTCACTTTATCGGCGTTCCCGCCGAGATGCTCGGCCGTCTGCGACTGCGTGCCGTCCGGCTTGCTGACCACCAGCCACTGGTTTTCTTCATCGCGCGGGTCGAGGTACTTGGCGGCGATCTGGTCGGACTGCGGCGAGAACGAAAAGTTGTTCAATTCCGACGGCAGGGTGGTCTGCTTCTTGGCGGTGAAATCGTAGAGGACTTTCGATCCGTCCGGAAAACCGAGAATGGCCTGGTTGCCGTTCGGCGCCCAGTCGACCGACCGGACATCGGGATAGGGGTCGGTCGTCAGCGGCGTTTTTGTCGACCCGTCCGGGCTGATCTTGTAGAACAATCCCGAGGCGCGGTCATAAAACTGGAGGTCGCCGTTGTCCGGGTTGACCGCCAGCCCCCCGGCCGGACCGGTCGTCACCGGACTGGCGAAGGTGGCGCCGCCGTTGGCCACATTGCTCGGTTCGGATATCGGCGCGTTCACGGCCGGCAGAGCGTTGACGTTCCGCGCCGGCCGGACGCGGTTGGCGTTGCCATTCTGTGGGCTGGGCAGGCCGTTGGTGATGCCGCCGGGGCGGTTGGTGGTTACCGGCGTGCCGCCCGGCCGGAAAAAGACGTACCAAATCAGGAAAAAGAATCCAACCACAACCAGGGCGAAGGCGGTGATGAAGAGAGATTTTTTTAGGCGATCGTTCATTGGAGAATTCAATAAATCTTCTCGTGCGGACAAGTTTTACCCGGACAGCAAATATTGGGTATAAAATCTATTCCAGTTTGGGACTTTTCCGGTTTGGTTTTCGGGCCAACCAGGTAGCACTGGGGGTCAACATTTTCACCTGCCGATATATAACTACCAGCACACCACGGCCAGACTCCATCACGAGCTGGTGCAATGACACCGCAGTATCCCCGTAGCTGAGCCACGAACCAAAAATTAGTAGCTTGACTAACTTCCCATGTTCCACCTTCTTCCTTGGCTAAGACGTCCGTACACCCTTGATGCGGTTTATAGTTGTTTTTTGAATCCATCTTAAGGGAACAAATATTTGTGTGTTCAGCGAAACCCGCGGCACCGCCCCGCGAACATGTCGTGCCCATGCAATAATCGTCAACTTCCTTATCTTTACCGTCAACCTTTACTTTTACCGTACCGATTTTTTTCACCTCACCGCAGGTTATTCTTGGTTCGCTGGGGCAGATTACCAGGGCGCGGACACCTTCGAAGTATTTTACCGAAATGGACGTTAGCCCTGGGATAGCTAACTGCGTAAGTTTCGGGTTGATAATGTTCAACAGCACGACCGACACCAAAGCGATCAGCACCCCGATGACCGCGTTGTCAATAATGTCTCGCGCCTCTTTGATCTGACCGGGATTGCCGGCGGCGGACACCCAACGTATCCCGCCGTACATGACCATCACCACCGCCACGATGCCGACCACCCAGACGAAGTAGATGTAGATCGCCCGGATGTAACGCGTCAGCAGGGTGTCGTCGGCGTTCTGCTCGCCGGTGAATACGACCGGGATGGGAATTTCCGGCGTGAACTTTTCGGATTTATCCGCCGCGGCCGGTTCCGCCGCGGCCGCACTGGGTTTGCTTTGGGCTTGCACCTCGCGCGGCGAACGGAATCCGAAGATGGCGACGGACAGGCCTGCCAGCATGGTCAGAAACACCGCTAGAGTGATGGCCGCGTTTCTTACGTGCGGAGCAGTCATCCGAGGCAAGCGTTGATCATGACGGTAGATGGTGGGCATGGTCGGTACGAGAAGTTTACTGGCCGGTGAAGAAATTGACAATAGCTCCGATCGTCTTCAGTCCGAGTTTAGCGGCTTCAACGGGATTGGCGATAAGCCAAAGAAAGACAAAAATGAAGCCGTAAATGACTCCGGTCCAGGCGGCGACAATCATGAATTTCATGTGCCGCACGTAGTCGATCGGGTCGCTGATGCTGTAGCCGGGGATGAGTTGGACCGATACGCTCGTGTCCGGTTGATTGGCGGCGCTGTCCGGAGGCGGACGGGCGGTGATTTCTTTCGTGAACATATTGCCCATCATGTTTCCGCCCATCCACCGCAGGAGGTAGAGGCCGACGACCACCGGACCGGAGAAAAGAAACAGGTCGGTCATGGACAGGGCTTGATCCTCGGCCACTTCTTGAGCGATTTGCCAGCCCCGTTTGTAGATTTTTTCGAGTCGTTCTTTTTCCGACTCATACTGCACCGGAATCTGCTTCGCCTTCTGCCCCGCTTGGATCGCCTGCCGCTGGCGGGCGCGGTCGGCCGCTTCAAATTGCGCCCGCCGCTGGGCGGCGAGTTTCTGCGACCGGAGTTCCTGGGCCATCATCTCCGGTGATTGTCCTTCCGCGTCTCCGGCCGCCTCCGGCGCGGTAGTGTCTTGAAATTCCGACGACTCTTCGGCGCTCGGCGCGGTGCGCTCCGTCGGGGTGGCGGCCGGAGTCGGGGCCGGCGCGGTGAACGGTTGATATTCTTCATCGACTCCCTCGAGCCGGCCGCCGCCGACCATTTCAGGCGGTCGAGGTTGGTCAGTCGGCACCGGTTGTTGTGCAATTGGTGTCGGAACCTTGGCTTCCGCCGCTGGAGCTTCCGGACTTGGGGTTTGGACGGGAAGTGTACTGCTAACTGGCACTCCTTCGACCGTGGCTTCAAACTCGGGCGGCGCGGCCGGCACGCTCGGCCGGTAGGCTTGGTGGTCGGGGTGTGACGGCGGGGGCGCGGACGGCGGCGGTGACGTCGTCTGGGCCGGTTGGCCGATTTGATCTGCCGGTAATCCCGGCGGCCCGGATGGCGCAGGTTCAGCGCCGCCGGCTATCGGTTCGACGCGCCTGGGAGAAATTGCCGGGTGAACACCGGTCTGGGCGAAAGCGGGCGATGGGGTCTGGTCAACCGGAGTCGTAGCTGGCGCCGGCCCACTGCCTCGAGGCGTCGCCCGCCGCGGACGTCGTCCATAACGCGGTGACGCTGATGGTGTTGCCACTGGCTGGCCGGTGGTGGGCGTCGGTTCGGACACTCCCGTCGGAGTAGCGCCGGTTGGAGATGGCCCTCCCTCCTCCTCTCGCCCCTCGCGCCGTCGCCAAAGCGGCTTTGGCGCGTCGGCGACCTCGGGCAGGAGGGGTGTAATACCTCGCCCATCTTCTGGCGGGGGGGGTGTGATGCCTTGCCCCTTTTCTGGCGGGGGGAGCGTGACGGGTGACTGTGGTGTACTTTCTTGTATTCCTGGAACCAGTAGCACTGTAGCCGGAGCCGCGCCGGCCGTGTCGGCTGAGACGTCGATACTGGGAACCTCGGCATTGATTCCTGGCGGAGTTTCTCCGACATCGGGTATTGTCACCGTCGGCGGAATCGAGGGCGGTACCGGACTGACCGGCGGAACTTCACTGCGCGGTTGAACCGGCAGTGTTGGAGTCACCGCGGTTGGCCCGGCGGACGATGCGGCCGGCGGTCCAATCGGCGGTGTAGAAACTCGCGGCGGGATTGGCGGAGCTGACACTCGGGCCGCTGGCGGCGCAGTATCGGTCACCGGCGGCGTGACTAAACGCTCAACCGCTTCCACGGCTTCGAGATGCCGATCCATCAACCGGTGCTGTTCGTTGGCCGGCAGATGCAACGATCTCGTCAGGTCACTGCTGGGGATGACCGGATCGAGCGCGACGACGCTGTGGCCGCTTGGTTCAAGGCGGCCGCGGTACACCCGGCCATTGCGCTTGACGTAGATCGGCCGGCCGCTCGAGCGCGCGGCGGCCAGCAGGCGCGCCGTGGCGATGCCGGTGTCATTGACAATCCGGCCGTCGTTATCGAGCGTCACAAAATAGCCGGACACGATGTCCGGTTCATCGCCCCGGCCGGGAGCGACGACCACGCCGATATCCGTCTCGCCGATGGCCGGATTCGGCTCGTCAGGCGGCGCGGTGGCGGGCTTGTCAGTGCGCTTGCCGCGCACCGCGGCTGAATCGTTTACCGCGGAGTCGGTTGTTTGGTCGAGTTCATCATCGACAACGGTGGCCATAGGAAACCCCTATTTCCACACCGCCGCGCTGACTTTCCAATCGGCCCCAACTTTGACCAGGTCTATTAATAAGTCTTTGGTTTGGACGGTCGCGGCCGTCCCGACCGTGACCGTTTGCTGGGTGGCCACGACCACCGACGCGGCCGCGGTTGTTTGCTTCAGCACGTTGAACACCAGCGCCCGGGTGACGGTGCCGTGGTACTCCTTCGGCGGCGGGGCTGATCGCGCCTGGGCTATCTGCGCGCCGAGGAAATCGCCGTAGGCGGCGGTGGCGTACGCTTGGGCGTCAGTCAGATTGCGACCGCCGTTCTGATTCGATCCACTGCCGTACCGTTCGGTGAAGTTCCGCGCCACGTAGATTATGGCTTGACGATCCGGGGTATAGGGCGAGCGGTTGGCGTTGGCGGGCGCGTCGGTCGGGCGATTGGTGACCGGCGGCGCGGTATTAGTCACCCGGTAGACGGCGTTCTGGAGACGCGGGCTCCGGGTGACGCTGAGGATGATAACCAGGGCCAGGCCGATCATGACGACCAGGGCCGAGGCGAAAAAGATGATCCGGCGTCCCATCGGTTAGGCGTTTAACGGCGGAGCTGAGTCCATCACCGTCCCGGCGCCGGTGGCGACGCCGGCGCTGGCCGACTGCTCGAACTCCTTCTTCGCCGCTTCGATCTCGAGCAGCTGCTGCGGGTTGGTCGTCACGATCTGGTCCTCGGCAATCGAGGCCACGATTTTGATGGCGGCGTGCTTGCTGCCGGCGAAGAAAATCCCCTCCCCCAGGCCGGATTCGAGGAGCAAGTAGCGTTCCTGTTGGGTCAGGAGGAAAGTCTTGGTGACGATGTCGATGGCGGCCGGCGACTGTTTCATCAGCAGGGTCAAGGCCGAGTTGTTGATGATCGCCTGGCCGTAGGGGCTGAGCAAAAAGTCGTTGACGTCCTGGGTAATCGTGGTCACGCCGAGGTAGTACTTGCGCGAACGTTTGACCAGGCCGTAGACGAACTTGGCCGAGTCTTCGTGCTGCATCAGCCACCAGGCTTCGTCAATCACCAGGATGCGGCGTTTCAAACTTGACCGGGCCAGGTTCCAGATGTAGGAGATGATGATTGACATGCCGATCGGCCTCAGCTCGTCCTCGAGGTCGCGGACGGAGAAGACCACCAATTGGTTGTTCAGCTCGATGTTGGTCGGGCTGTTGAACAAGCCGGAGAAGGTGCCCTCGGTGTACTTCTTCAGCCGTTCCACCAGGCTGTCCGCGCCGGTCATGCCGCTCAAGACTTCCTGGAAATCAGCCATCACCGGCGTTTCGACGTTGGCCAGGTCGGCCTCGGGAGTGATGTCTTTCTTGGCGTATGTTTCCAGCAGGGCGCGATCAACGATTGAATCTTCTTCATGGGTCAAGGCGCCGAGCATCAGGCGAAACATCGACTTGAGCGTGATGACCGCCGAGCGGATGATGTCGGCCGTCGTTTCGTCGCTACTAATCGCCCGCGGCAAGTCGAAGGGGTTGATTTTGCTCTCAGCGTTGAGCGAGACATTGATGTAGGTGCCGCCGACCGCGTCGGACAGATACTTGTATTCGTGCTCCGGGTCGATGACGATGATGTCGGTGCCGAACATCATCGCCCGGATGATTTCCAGCTTGACGGCGTACGACTTGCCCGAACCGGCGGTGGCAAAAACGGTGTAGTTCGGGTTCTGCAAGCTGAAGCGGTCAAACAGGATCAGCGAGTTGTTATGCCGGTTGATGCCGTAGAGAATGCCGCTGTCCGAGGACAGGTCGGCGGAGATGAAGGGGAAGCTCGAAGCGATCGGCGAAGAGTTCATGTTGAACGTCACCTGGAGCTGGTCCACCCCGACCGGCAGAGTTGAGGCGAATCCTTGTTCGGTCTGGAAAAAGGCGCGCTTGGAAAACACCAGTCGCGAACCGAACAGCCCTTCGATCCGGCCGGTCAGGTTCTTCAGCTCCTCCACGGAATCGGCGTAGAGCGTGACGTACAGGGCGAACTGGAAGAATTTTTCCGTCCCTTGGGTCAGGTCGTCGCGTAGCTTCTCGATGTCCCGCAGGGCAGTCTCGCGCATCGGGTCGCGCGGGGCGCCTTTTTCGCTGTCGGTAATCAACTGGGCTTCGAGGGCGCCGACTTTGTTCTTCAGCTGTTTCAGGATGATGTCCGACGGCACCGGATAGAAGAACATGGCGATGTCCAGCGGGGTGTTGTAGTTGATGATCGGCGCAAACCAGCCGACGGAAATGTAGCGCGGGTAGGTGACCACAAACAGCGTCTGCAGGTATTTGCCGTTCAAACGGAGGAACGTCGGATCAACCTTCATCGCCGCCGGCGCGATCAAGTCGCGGACGGTGACCACGCCCTGGCGGTAAACGCGCTCCGCGGTAATCAGTTCGCGCTCGTCCGACGGGCGGCTGACAGTCGGAGTCGGCGGCGGAGCGCCGGCCGCCTGATCGCGGAGGATGTCCGGTCGGGAGAGGTTAACGTTGGTGGGCATGGTCGTCTTTGATGCTGGAAGTCTCTTCGAGGGTAATCTTGGCGGCGGGTTGGAGCGGCTGGGCGCGCGAGGTTTCCGGATTATAGGTGTTGTAGTACAGCTCGATCAGGTCCTGGGTGCGGAGGAACAACGATTTCAAGCCGGCCGAGCTGAGCGCGTTGGCGACGTTGTCGACCCGCTTGAAGAGCTCGGTGCGGTACTGTTCGAACTGCTTCTGCTTGAGGTGGATGGTGGCCGTCGGCCGGAAGGTGTCAAACAGGCGGGTGAAGAACTTGCCGGGCCGGTCGACTTTCGGCGTGTAGGGCACCACTACGTAGAACCGCTTGGTCATGATGTCCGAGCCGGCCACTAAGTCGCTGACGAATTGCCGATAGTCGCGGATTTGCAACTGCAGGAGTTCGTTGGTCTGTTGTTTTTCCGTCGTCTTGAGGGTGGCCAGGTAGCTGTCGATGTTCAATCGCCGCGACTGGATGACGATTTGGAGCGGGTAATCAATGGTGTTGAGGAAGGAGGTGTAAGCGGCGATCACCGCGTCTTGCTCTTCGTCCGACTTGAGCATGAAGTTGATCGAGGCCACCAGCATCACCGCCACCACGCTCCCGTTCCGGAGGATGACCGTGTCATCGCGGATCTCCAGGATGTCCAGGTACTGCTGGGTCGAGGGGGTGGTTTTTTGGCGGCGGGGCTTGACCGCGGATGGGCGTGGCGGAGGCATTGTGGTTACGATTTTGCCGGTCGTGATGGATTCGGGAGATCGGTTCCCCAGAACGACGATTCCTCTTCGTCCTCATGGAAGGCGCCGCCGGTATCGACCAGCAGGGCCAGTTTGGCTAAGGTGGTCTCCGCCAGCGGCTGTTTGGTCGGCCACGGCGGCGGAGGCGGCGGTTCACGGCGGTATTGGAGCCGTTCATTCACCATGTTGTTCCATAATCGCATCCGCGGGTTCTTGACCGACTGGAGCAGGCTGAGCACAAAAACATGGAACGGCCGGCCGTTGATCCGGACGAAGGCGAACAAAATGATGCCGATGAAAATGCCGACGGCGGTGAAGACAAAAGCTACCGTCAGGTTGGCCAATTTGAACAGGATCTGGTAAGCGCCAACAATCAGTCCGCCGCCGACCAAAAAAATGATGAATTGCCGGACGCTGATCGGACCGAGGATCTTGTCCTCGACGTCGATGAATTGCGGGACTATAAACTGGTTGGCCATCCCCGTTAGAGGTTCGACAAGTAAATTTTTAAGCAGTTGCGAACGTCTTGCCTGTCCACGCCTGAATGGAGATAGTTCTCACGAGCTCGCGCGTCTTTCATCGATTCGTCAACCTCGTCGTAAATCAATTTCATAAGTACATTGGTTTATTTCGTATCTCGGAAATCTCTAACGGGGCATTGGCTAGACCTGAAGTTGGCGGTTAAGATCGGCGACCACGGTGAATTCGTGTTCGGATAGATAGGGCTGGCCGCGGCGGCCGCGGTCAGCGATAATCTGCGAAATGGGTTGGCCTAGTTCCAGGCTGTCCCGCCCCATGGACACGTACAGCTGGAAGACGTCGCTCTGCCGCCAACCGGCGACCGCTTCCACCCAGACGGTGAATGACTCGCGCTGGAAGTGCTGGAACTTGTCAAGCAACTTGCGCGCCACCTCGGTCGCGCCCTGTCCCAGGCGTCGGAACTCCAGCAAGGTCAGACTCCGCATTTCCTCGCCCGGACCAAGGGCCAGGGTCGGACGGACCACGTCGGCCACGGTCGGACGGTCGGTCAGGCGCGCCCCCGTCATCACGGTCGCGGCCGGGCGAGCGGGCGGCGGCGCCGGCCGGGGGATCGTCGTGGGCGTCGTCGCGGGCGACGGAATATCGGCCGGACGAATAATCGGGCGGCTCGGCCGCGGCGGTTCGGTCACGTTCGGCGGGATAACCGGCGCCGCCAACGGCGCGTCGCGGCGTAGCGGCGGCAACGGGGGCGGCGGCGCCTGGACGACTGACGGGACGACCGGCGGGCGGGGCGGTTGAGGCGTCGCGGGCGTCTGGACCATGCCGCGCGATTTCAATTCGCCGGCGGAACGCTCCGCCGCCGCCGCGACCTGAGCGGCGATATCCGGGTCCAGGCCGAGTCCGCCGACTTTCGGATCGCGGGTCAGCAGGTCGGCCGTGGCCCCCGTCTGGCGGATATTTTTCAGGCGGGCCTTAATAATTGATACCGCGCGGCGACTCAGGAGTTCGTCGGCGAAAGCTAGGTTCTGCGCGGTCAGAATCGTCCGGGCCAGGCTGTCGAAATCCTGGTTCGGATTAACGGTCGTCAAGGTCCGCAACTTCGCCGCCTGACGTTCGATTTCCGCCGCGTCATCATCGGAGTACTGGGTGATCGGCGCCTGACTGCCGACCGGCGCAGCCGGGGTCAGCCAGGGAGCGGTCGGCGGTCTGATCGCGGCGACCGCCGGCGCGGTCTTTGGCGGTGGCCCGGGCGGCGCCGGCGGTCGGCTCGGAGCGCTCTCCGCCACCGGCAGATTCACCGGCGGGGCTGATCGCGGTGCGGGGGATACCGGCTGACGACCGGCCGGTGGAGCGGACGGCGGTTGAGAGGCGGGTTTCAAACCCGCCTCTTCGCCCCGGGCCAGCCCAAGATAATCCGCAATGTCGCCGACGAAGACTTCCTGCCGCAACCGCCGGGAAACCTCTTCGGCCGCCGGCCGATCGAGCGAGCATTCGGCCTGCAGTTTGGCCGACAGCTCACCGACCGGAAACTCGTGCACCACGACCCGCATGATCAGGTTCGCCAAATCGACCCCCGGGTACCGCTGTTCAAGGTCATCAACGGTGGCGATGGCTGACGGGGTCGCGACGCCGTCCCGAATCGCTTTCGGCAAGCTATGGAATTGTTGCCAGATATCGACCATTTAGTCTGTGTTTGAGGCGTTTATTATAGCACAAATCGAGGGCCGTCGCAAAACTCCGCTTTAGCCGGCAACAGTGCCTTCGGGCCTCCAACCAATGATAGGATGTGATTGATGTTGGTTACTGCTATCACTTTCCCCTCGGCTTCGCCGTATCCCCCTTCTGAATTCAGAAGGGGGACGCCAGGGGGAAGTGGCAATCTCCCCCAGCATTTCCAGCTCCGCTTCCGTGTTGTTGATCGCCTGGCCTACGAACTCGGTGCGGGCGCTTTTTTGTCCGGTATTAGCTCAGAGCTACGTACAATCGATCGGCTTCGGCTTGGACCGTCGGACCGTCATACTCGCCGCTGTGCTTATGAAACCCCTGGTAGGAGGGTTGTTTCTGATCGAGATGGAGGTTGAGACGGAGCTGGTCGCCCTGGTCCTCGAGGTAGAGGTGGAAGCGCGGGTAGAAGTGCGTCCCCAGCCGCCGCAAGTAGGAACGCTCGCCGCTCCGCGGGTCGCGGAACGGAAAGTACCCGACGCGGCGGAGAACGACGTCGGACTGATAGGCCGGGCGCGGGACGCGGATGATCACGCCGCCCCCAGTTTCAGCACCACGTTCTTCAACCGCCGTTTGATGGCCGCCACTTCCAGCGGGTTGAGATCCTTAGTGTTGACGGCGTAGCTGAGGGCGTCGAGGCTGTGGAGCAGTTCCTCCCCCGCGGCTTCGTCAAGGCGCTGGGCTTTGACCGCCTCCTCGATTTGCTGCGACAGCGCCGTCAAACGCAGTAACACTTCGGCCCGGCCTTTAGTCGAGGTTAAACGTTCTTCAATCTGGCGCAGGATCGAGGGTTCTTCGCCCGTGTCTTTAGCCGCGGCCGGCTCCTTAGCCGGCGCCGTTTCCGTTTTTGCCTGGGGCGCGTAAACTTCCGGATAATTTTTCTTAGCCTCGGCGACGTATTTTTCCAAGTTGCCGCCAAGTTCTTTGATCAGCCCCTCGACGTTGCCGACGTACCACTGCATCGGCAGGAACTTCCGGCCGAGCAAGTCGAGGGCCATTCCTTTGGCCTTGGTCTCGTCAAGCCCAAGGTCCTTCTTGATCGTCGCCACCAGTTCGGCCGGAGTGATGGTCTTAAAGATGACCTTGCGAATGACCTTGACAAAGACGCCGATCTGCTTGCTGTTGATGCCGTACTTCTTCCCGATCTCCATGTTGATATCAACCGACACATCCTCGGCCAGGATGTCCTTCAACAGATCAGGAAGATTGGTAAAGAGATTGGCCATATTTTATGGTGGATCGGTGCGGGTGGAAAACGGTGAGAGTTCTTCCTTCCACCGTGCCCGATCGGATTTCTGCTTCATCATGACGTCGTTTGGTCCTGGCATTCCTGCATTAACACGTCCATAAGCATCATCCCAGGCTTTGACGACTTTTTCGGTAATGCCTTCTCTGATGCTATCAGCCAGTTTGGTCAATCCAGGTACTGAAACATGAGTCTGGAGTTCGTTTATAACCGTATCCCGAGCTGCATCGCTTGAGTATGCACCGACAGTGTGGTCTCCTTCGTCATAATTGTAGAACTTATACTTTCCGCCGTCGACACGGATTGCCGTCCGGAACTGAGATGTCGCCTGAGGCTGTATGACTGGGATGAAGCCAGTGGACATGGTCTCTAAAGCATTGTGCCGTACACCAGCATCATCATCGAAGTACCCGCCACGAGCGGACACGCCGAGCCCGCGCTGCATGAGTATGTACTGCCGTCCACCGATGGTTGACCGATCGAAGCTGGCCTTCGCACCTCCAGTAATGACCCCTCCCGGTCCCATAATGCCCGTTCGATCGTGGATGGCCATTGCCGCCGCTGAAACTGGATCTTTCATCGTCTGGAAGGTGCTACCGACCGCGCGGTTGTAGACGGCGGCCACCTGCAGGTCCTTGGTCATCTTCTCGATCGAATCCTGGTCGAAGCCGGCGGTCTTGTGGAGGAGGAGTTCGATATCCACGTCACCGATGGTTGAGAGCGACAGTTTGCCGCCTTCGGCGTTCTCCACGATCTTGGCGGCATTGGCTTCGCGGTACTGTTCTGCTTGGGGAGCCTCGTAATCCGTCATGAACTGGCGGCGAGCGGCATCATATTGGATCCGCCCGGTGGCCGGGTCTCGTCGGTAGGTGTGGTAGGCCTCGCCGAGGAACCCTTCGTCAGCCAGCCAGCGCTTCTGTTCGCTGTTGATCTCGTCGTGGTCGAAGTAGGCACCGTCGCCGATAGCTTTGCGAGTCTGACGGTCGAGCGGGCTGAGCCAGCCGTTCAACTGTTTTTGACTCTTGGCCCGTTTGGTTAATTCTTTAAACAGGTAATTGGACCCCATTTGTTGTGCCGAGCGTCGATCGGTATCATTTGTTGGATCAAGCGCGCGTCCATCGATCCCTCTAGTCGTGCTGATCTGATGTTTATAAAGCTGGTTGCTGAGCTGACCGAGGATTTCCGGCGTAAATCCTTCGAGCGACACCTCGCCGCGCTCGATGTCGTCAGCCAGGCGTTGCGCGTCAGACAATCCGTTTTGCCAGTTGCGATAGACCGATGACAATAGCAGGGCTGGATTATTCTTAGCCAACATACTCTTGAGCTTGCGATACTGTTCCGGGACGTTGCCGACGCTTCTGACGGCTAGGTCGGTTATCGTTCGTCCGTTGGCGTCATCTTGAACTTGATTATTCTCGAGCAACTGCCGAGCCGCGGCGCTGCGCTGGCCGCCATTCATGTTTTGATTGAGCGCCATCGCTTCAAGTTCGGCCTTTGAACGGCCGGCCGTGTCGAATTCTTTGGCTGTGGCGGCTTGCTGTCGGGCTTTCGTCTCGGCGATTCTTCCTTGGGCTTGTCGGTAACCGCGCGTGCCTTCCGCTAATCCGCTTCTGGCCGCTTGGCCGGCTTTTTCCAGCGCTTCCTGGGGAGTTTGTTTACCTCGGATGACTTTCCAGGCTCCCCGCGCGCCGGCACCCATGGCACTTGTTACGGCGGCTCGTCCGCGGCCGATCTGTCCGATAGTTTTATTCGTCACCTGATCGGCGCGCATACCCAACGCCGCCGTCCGTTCGGCGACCGCTTCCTGTCGCCGTCTAGTTCGTTCTTTAAAGTACCCCTGCACCGGCGCCAGCGTCCGATCCCGAATCGCGTTCAGTCCGGTCAGCGTCGCGCCGACCCCGAAGCCGGTCGTCGCCACCTTGCCGGCGAAGCTGGCGCCGACCGCGCCGGATTTCTGGGCGTACTGCAGGCCCATCAGCAGGAAAATGATGCCGACGATGAAGGTCATCAGCCGGTCGATGCTCAACAGCTCGCTCATGAAATCGCTACGCAGGTCTACGGTGTCGGTTTTGGCCTGGTCCATGGCGGTGTTGACCGTCGGGTCGAAACGGAGCGGGTTTTTATCGCAATTCCCGTTACTGGGACAGCTGGTACTGCCGACCAGGGCCAGGGAGATCCACAGGAAAAAAGCCAGCACCGGCCCCAGGACGGCGTACTTGGTGAACTCGCTCCACCACTGGCTGGCGTATTTCTCGGTGTTCGGCAGGATGCGCAGGGCGTAGGCGATCGGCGACAGGATGATCAACAGCCACAGGGCGATAATCCGGACGAAGAGCATGATCGTAATGGCCAGCATCACGACGAAAGCCACGATCATCATCGCCAGGCCGGCCAGCAAGGTGATAAAAATGCTCATGTTGGAGCCGGCCGAGCGGCTGTAAGTTTGACCGAAGTTGATCACCGCGTCGAGCCCGAACATGTGCGAAAAGTTGCCGAAGGCCACGTCGCGGAAGGCGTTGACGAAGGTGATCATCACCACCTGCGCGAATTGGAGGAGGAAGACGGCGATGAACTTGGAGAAATTGACCAGGAAGGCCATGATGATCAGTTTCCCGAGCAGGCGGTTGTAGCGGTAATTCTGCAGGCGCAGGACGGTGCCGGCCGAGATGATCAGCAGGGCGATGATAAACACCATGTTCATCAGGTCGCGGACGATCGGCCAGCCGGATTTGACCACCGGCGCGTCGAGAAAGGTGTTGTAGCGGGCGACGACGACCAGGAGCGAAATGAAGACGCCGGTCAGCGAAGCGAACATTTTCGTCATGGCCATGACGATATTGTTCAGGAGAAGAAAAATGGTGTTGCCGACGACGTCGACGACCACATTGGCGTGCGCTACCGGCCCGATGATCGCGCCGGCCAGGACGATCAGGCCGATGATGATGAGCGCGCGGCGTTGACCCAGTACCACTTTGGTCGAATTATGGATATTTCCCCAAAAGCTCATTTTAGAACCAATAGCATTTCTTAATAAGAACCGTATTTTAGCCAAAGTGGTGCTGGACATGCGCTTACTGTTGAACGATAACTTTCAGGCCGGTGTCAACCCACTGTTTGGGGTCGTAGCGGTTATTGCCGAGGATATCGGTATCGTGACAGGCCGTATCGTTGCCGCTCAAATTGTCCGTCGCGTCGTTACACCAGCCCCAGCCGTCCTTAACCTGGATTTTGATGGCGAACTGGCAGGAGGTGCGGCCGTTGGTTGTGGCGCAGTTCTTGGTGTCGCCGCGGTTGACGGCGTAAACATGGGAGAAGATGTGCGGCTTGGCCGGGTCATTGCGCGGCGCGAAGGGGTAGGCGAAGTCGTCCTGGCCGTCGCCCCAGTCGATGCGGATCTTGCTCAGCGGCACCTGTTCCGGATCGGCGTTGGTGTTGAACTTGAGGCCGACGCTGCCGCCGCCGCCGACGATGGTGGCGGTTGTCGCCGACCCGGTCACGAACTTGACGTTGGTCACCGCGGGCGGAATGGCGCAGTAGTCGGCTTGACTGCCGGCCGCGTAGGGCGGACGGAGGTATTTCGCCTGCGGGGCGGCGGTCGGCTTGGCGGCGTTGGTGTACGTCGTATCCGATGTGCACCGACCGGTACAAGTGTATTTTCCATTGGTCGGTCCACCAGCATACGAACATGGGTTTTCCAACTTAAAGGTCGTGTACGGTACGATTGTTCCGGACAGGCCAGGGCAGTCTTCGGGATGGTTACCGTTACACGCGGTTTGGGTAGCGATATCACACCTACCGGTGGTGTTACCGGTCGGTTGGCAATCAGTAACGGTCGTACAGGCTATACCGATGCGATTATTCGTCGTCGACGTATCGGAACACACTTTAACGGCAATCGCATTGCACAGGGCGGTGGTGTTTACGGGTGGCCCGGATGGCCGGCAATCCGCATCGGTGGCGCATGTTTTTCCGATTCTAGAATTTGTAACTGTATCTGAACACGCTTTCGGTACCGGCATCGTGATCGCCGTATTTGGGGCAATCGGAATGGTACCGGCGTAGGTTATCCCGCATCGTGTCAGGGCGTCCCTCATGGCCGCCTGACGCAACTCCGCGTTATCGACTCCGGGAACAGGCGAGACCCCCGAAACTTGAGTTGAAGCCGAACACGTTTGCGGCACCGCTGAACAGGCGTTGGGGTCGGTGTAGGCCGGATTGGCCGGGCAGATCACGGCCGGCGGTTTCCAGCCGACGAAGGCCGCCGCGTCGGGATCTTCCGAATTGGGAACCAGCGTGTACTTCCCGCCGGAATAATTCCAAATACCATGCGACTGGGCGAACAGCCGCTTGATCCGCTCTTGCGCGAAATATGAATCACCGGTCGAGAGGGTCGAGCTGAAAAGTTGCGGCCCCTTTCCCGAGGCGGCATTGCTGGTGACGCCAGCACACTCGCCAGGGTCGGGCAAACCGTTCGTCTCGTGCTTCTGGCAGTTCTGAACAAGTTGCGGCGTTGAACAATTATTGCCCGGGTCGACCGTACAGACCATCTTGTCGCACGGCCCGTTGCAGGCGTACGGCGCGCCGCCGCGCGACTGGCCCGGCGCGGAGCGATTCACATAGTTAGGCTGTTCGACCGGGAGCAACGGCCAATCGGACGGATTATCCGAAATCTGCGGTTGAAGCGCCCCGCCGTACGGAGTCAGGTCGGTTTTGAGGGAGTAGTCAAGGTCGGGTACTTTGTAAGTCGACGAATTAATGCGGCCGGCGAAGGAACTGTTTTGACCGGACGAGTTGACGACTTGGACAAGTTTACTGCATTTTTCTTTCATGAAGAACCTGGCTTTGTACCATAGACCTCCGGCTCCAGACGTACCGTCATCGAAAGCGGCGTGAATATACTTCAGGAATCCAGTAGTTGAATCAAATTCAAATCGTACCGCCAACCAGTCTGCAGGATTGCCCCCTTCAATACATATCGACCATGGTTGGTCACTGTAATACCCTCCGCATCCGCCATTAGCCGCTGTGCTCTGGGCTATCTTAACTGTTCCCGGCCAGCTGTTGCCACCGATCTGGTCCTGGAAATTCAACTCAACGAAGTAAAGGTCCTGGACATTCACCTGGGTGTCGCTACCTAAAGGTGGGTAGGCATTACCCAATGCCGCACCGGTTGATTTCACGCAAATCCCTTTCGTTGATCCTGGGTTGCCGCATGTTGAACCACCCGAGAGCTGGCTCACGATCGGAGAACAAACACAACTAAAATTGCTATTACACTCTCCCAGGTCACTATCACCACAAATCTTGGCTTGAATATTTGTAGCCATCTCCTGATAATAACCACTTGAATAACCGCTATTCACGGGGTAGCCAGCCGCCTCCGCGCACAAGAACAACGGCGCGCGGTCTTGGTAGCCGGCCGTTTTTTCCGAGCCGAAGATTGAGCTTTCGCCTTTGATGATGTCCACCGGCCACCAGGATAGGCAAGTGCCGGTTTGCGAATCGCGTTCCAGGCAGTAGCCTTTCCAGCCTTTGTAGACGATGCCGTTCGGATCGGCGTAGTCGCAAGACGGCGAGTCGTTCTTCGGATACAAGCGGCAGGAGGGGGTGATGTAGTTGGGGTTGGTGTTGACCTGCAGGATCGGCTTGATGATCACGTCGTCAACCTGGAACTTGATGCCGCAGGAGGCTTTGTCGGCGCAGACGAAAGCCAGCCGGGTGGCGCCGCTCATACCTTTAATCGGCCCGATCGTCACCCGTTGCCAGGCGGACGTCGTCGGCACGTCAACGTAGGAATTGGTGGTGACGCTCTTAGTACTCGAACAGGTGCCCGGCGCGACGCACTCGCTGTCGGCTGAGCAGGCGCGGTTGAGGTCGTTACTGCAGACCTGGACCTTGTCGTTGACGGAGAACTTCGTGTAGCCGCCGTGTCCGAACTGCATCCGCACGACCGGATTGCCGCCGTCGGCTTTGATCCGCGCTTCGGCGTAGTAGTATTCCGACGGCGCGGCGGTGAAGACGTTCGAAGCGGCGCCGGAGAATGGCGCGTCGATATTCTGATTGGTGCACGTTCCCGCCGGCGCCGGTGTAGCGCAATCAGTCGCTTGGGTAGCAACGGTACAGACCTTCGCTGAGCTGTTTGAACAGCGCAGGTCTTGAAATTGCGTAATCGGCTCGACGACGAGGACGTGGTTCGGGCCGCTGTCCCGATCTTCAAAATCAACGCGGATGGCCTCGGGCGGGGTAACGCCGGCCGGCACGGCGGACCACGGATCGACTTCCGGCGCGCGGTATTCGAAGTCGCCGTTCTTGATCTGCGTCTCGCCGCCGATTTGGCGCATCAACTGCCACGGCAACTGCCCCTGGATGACGTTCGCCCCGCCCTGCTGACCCCAGTCCAGGCCGGCCGCCACGTGGCCGGACAGGTCGGCCACCTTGGCCACGTCGGCCGGCGTCCGGTAGGTCAGGGTTTGGAGGGCCTTGGTCGGGGCGCTCGGGTCGGGATTGTTGCAGGAGCCGCCGCCCTGGCAGTCGGTATCGGCACTGCAAAAGCGCAACGGATCGTTATTGCACTGCCCCTGGGGGAGATAGCGGTTGCACTGCCCCTTGGTGTTCAGGCTGTTGCAGGCGCCGAGGTTCAAGCACAGGTTCTCGCCGGGGCCGCTAGCCGAAGCGTCGGTTTGGATGCTGGTGGCGCAGGTCAGCCACAGGTTACAGCCGCGGTCGTTGCGGACTTTGAGGATGGTGTTGGCGTTGCACCGCGGCCAGGACGAGGAGCACCGGGCCGCGGCCGGGGAGATGAAATTTCCTTTGCTGTCGTAACAGGACGATTCGTTGCACTGGGTCGGCGCGTCGTTGAGCGGCGTGTCAATCGAGCACTCCCCGCTCGTCGCGCCGGAGCGGCACGTCTCTCCAGCCTGACAGGTATAGCCGCACTGGGTACAGTCCTTAATCAGTTGGCCGGCGGACGAACAGTATTGCGTCCCCAGACAACTGCCGATATCGACCGTGGTGCCGCCGCTCGAACAGGAGCCGGTGGCAAAGACGTGGTCAGACGAGCTTAAACTGGTGGTCAAGGTCAGGTCGCCGGTGGTGAAGGTGGCGTTATTCGCGCCGGTCGCCATCAGGCGGTAGTGGTACTTAGTATCCCGATTGAACGGCGTTTGGGTGGCGGTCGGAATGCGTAGCGAACGGAAGGCGTCGCTGGCCGTCGCTTCGGACGCGCCGGCGGCGTAGTCGGTGAAGTTGAGCTGGCCGGCCGCGTCCCAGCGAACCTCGACCGTGGCCGGTTTGGTGGTCGCGAAGTAGACGGAGCAGTACCGGTCGACGCAGTCGGTGCGGATGCGTTCGATGATCAGCAAACCCGAATCGCCGCTGGCGGTGGTAAAGGTCCGGTCGGCGCTGGCGGTCAGCATCTCGTTGCCGGCGGCGGGGAAAATCTGAATGGAAAAGTGGTAGGTGGTGCCGGGGTTGAGGCCGGAGACGGTGACGCTGTCGTTGCCGGCCGGATCAGCCAGCGATTTCTTCGGCACCAGCCGGCCGTAGGCGGTCGTCGGCCCGTAGGCGACCTGATAGCGCAAGCCGCCGGTGGCGGAACTGGTGTAGCTGAAGGACAGAGTGGCGTTGGTGGCCGAGGTAATGACGATATTGACGGCGGTAATGGTGGCGCTGGCCGACGTCTGGGCCAGCGAGGAGCGGCCCAATACCAGCACCGCGGCCAGCAGGCCGAAAATGACGGTCAACGATGTCAGGCGGGCGCGCATGGGATCAGTTGGTGCAAAGATTGGAAATATTACAGCTGGTGATGCGGTAGTGATAGAGCTTGTCGGGCTGGAGGTTCGTCAGGGTGACGCGGTGATCGGTGTAATTTGCGCCGGCATCCGTCGGGTTGGCGTCATCATACCGCTCGCCGAGCGAGTAGGTACAGGGCACCGACGTCCCGTCGGGACGGGTTTTTTGCTGGCTGCAATCGGTGGTCAGGCCGTATTCGACTTCGCTGGTCGAGGCTTCGTCGGTCTGCCAGTGAATCGTCGCTTGGCAGGTGCCGCCCGGACCGGTGCAGGAGATATTGATGGCTTCGGGTTCGCAAATGGTCTGCCCGGGGAGACACTGGACTTGCGGCGGCGAGGTGTCGTTGTTGACGGTCACCGTCACGCTGGTCCACGGCGAGGTAGTGGCTGGGCCGGCCGTCGAAACCGCCTGGGCGGAGAGGACATAGTCGCCGTTCGGGACTGACCCGCTCATGGTGTTCCACTGGTAGGAGAACGGGCACGATGAAGCGGCGGAAGGTCCACCGCCGGTACAGCTTTGCGAGAGCGGCGGACGATTCGCGGTGGTGCCGCAACTGTTGGCGTCGGTGCAGGTGCGGGACTGACTATTGTTCGTACAGGCCGACCATGCGCTACACGACCAGTTTTCGGTGCATGACGAGGTACAGGTTTGGGTGAGCGCCGGTCGATTCGTCGTCGTGCCACAGCTATTCGCGTCAGTACACGTCCGACTTTGGGAATTATTGACGCAGGTCGACCAGTTGCCGCACGACCAGTTCTCCGTACAACCCGGAATGGCGGCCAAGGAAGCGCCGACATCCGAGCCGCCGCTCCCGGCGCCCCGCGCCGGCGAGCCGGATTGCAGGGTGAAATCTCCGGCTCCGGCGTTAACGAACAAGGGGTCGGCTTCACGGGAATTTGCGTCACTGCCGGTAGTCGAGCGCCAAGCTGATAGGCTTCCGCCTTGGTTGCCGAAAGAAACCGCGCCGGCGCGATTGTGGAAAAGGTTGTAGTCGCCGCTGTACCGGTTATTAGCCCAGCCGTCGTAGGAAAAAACAGCGGAGCCGCTGTAATCGAAAATGTTGTTCGTCCACGTGTCAGCCGGCGGACCGTCGCGGTAGGACATGGTTTGTATCCCTTGATTTGACCCCCGCACAACGAAGGTGTTGTGATCAAAGGTATTGCCGAAACCGCCGACAATTGATCCGGCCGTTTGGCCCCAAAAGATGTTGTTAGAAAAAGTGTTATTGCCGCCGATGGCTTGAAAATAGGTCGCGCCGGCCGCGTCGGATCGGAAGGTGTTGCGGATAAAAGCGTTGTTGGCGGGAAACGTTTTGTCGACGTTCCCGGAAGCAATCCGGATCGCTTCCTGACTGTTCGTCCAGAAGGTGTTGTTTTCATAACGACCGTTGTCGGATTCGTCCCGCATATACAGCCCGATCGTGGTGCCGGTGGAGCGAATCGAATTACCAGTAAAAACGGTGTGCGTGGCGCAACGGATGCGAACCGAGGCGGTCGCTTCCGGCGGCGGGTCGTTGCGAGTGTTCAGGATGGTATTATTCGTCACCTGAGCGTCCAGGCGCGGGCAGGGGTGGACGTTGTCGCCCCAAATCTCCAACAATATTTTTACATTGGTCGACCCGCCGGTAATGGTGTTATTGGTCACGATCGGACGCAACGGGTGCCAGCCGATGGTATCGCTGTCATTGACCTGAATGCCGCCGGCCCCGACTGTGTTATTTTGAATGACCGCGTCGTCGCTCCCGAGGATGTAGATGCCGTTGACCGTCAAATTCTGGAAAGTGACGTGATTGACGGTGTTCCCATACGTTCGCACGCTGGAACTTGACGTAAAATTACTAACCGTCACATTGCTTGGCGCGCCGGACCCGTAATCGACCACTTCGAGCGCGTCACCACCCGTCGTGGTAATCGTTTTTCCGTTGCCGTCGAACGTCAGATTGGTGACGTTCCCGCGAATGGAAAAACACGTACTACTACTGCTGACGTCATTGGCTAACCGATAGTTCCCGTTATTGGTAATATTTTGACAGCCGGTCAGTGAGATGACGGTTTGCGCCGAGCTCCGGGTGACAAAGAAACCAGCCACGGCCACGCCGGCCAAGATCAGGAATAGGCGCGGTTGAAAGAATGACTGATGGCTGGTATTCATTGGCAGGTGAATTGCGTATCGAGCAGCGGCATTGACGCGCCCGGGGCGGTAATTTTGAAGTTGATTCGGCTCATCGGATTATTGTCCGCTCCGACGCCGGTGACGGTCACCGTGCCCCGGACTTCGGTGCCGCCGGCCGGCTGGGTGATGGAAATAGTCGGCGGGGTGTTGTCCGGCGCGGCCGAGGTGGTGAAGCGCAACGGTCCGCCGGCATCGGTTTTCAGAGTTGAAACGTTGCCGGTTGGGTAGGCCTGGTCTCGCGAGGTCAGGCCGTAGTAATAGGTAGTCAGCGGATTTAGGCCGGTGTAGGTAATGACGTGACAACCGGCGGTGCAATTGGCCGCGTCGTACCTGGTGCCGACGATGTTGGCGTCGTTTTGCGTCGCGTCGGGGTAGATGGTAATGCGCGAATCGGCCAGCTCATTGGTCTGCCAGGAAATCGTCACCTGATCGAAGCTGACGCTGGCCGTCGGGTTGGTAATCGTCGGCGGAATAATGTCGGGCATGACGCTGAGCGCGGCCGTGGTTTGTTTTTGGATGACGTCCGGCAGGGTGCCCGACGTGCCGGTCAGGGTCAGGGTAAAATTGCACGGTCCGGGCGGCGCACATTGGACCGGACTGCCGGCCGTCGCGTTGATCGTCACGCCGGTTCCGCCGCCGCCGGCCGGCACGAAATCATTGGGGCTGATGACGGCGGTGATGTTCGGGTCGGTTGACGTCAGGGCGAGGTGGACGGCGCCGGTAAAGCCGCTCAAGGCGGTGACGGCGGCGTTGAAGAACGCCGGCACTCCGGAACCCGCCACGACCGACCCGGCGGCGCTCCCGAGGGTCAGATCGAAGTCCGGCGGCGGCGTGGCCGTCAAGTAAACGGTCACGGAGTGCGTCAGCGTGCCGTCGTTAGCGGTCACGATAATCGGCGTATCCGTCGCCACGGTGACGGTCGTCGCCAGCGTCAAAATCGAGGTGGCGGTGCCGCCGCCGCTGGGGTTGCCGCTGAGGGGGGTGGAGGCGGCGGTCACGCCGGCCGGCAAGGCGCCGGTGGTCCAGCTCAGGCCGGGCGGTGAATTGTAGACGTAGGTCGACGAACCGGCGACATTCAGCGTAAAGCTGGCGCTTTGCCCGGCCACCACGGTCCGGCTGACCGGGACCGCGGACAGCGTGAAGTCCGGCGTGGCGGTCAGCGACAAGGTGACTTGCGCGGTCTTGGTGATGCCGCCGGAAGTTCCGGTCACGGTCAGGGTGTACGGTCCGCCGCCGGCGCCGGGGGTTGAAGTGACGATCAGCACCGAGTAGTCGGCGGTGACGCCGGCCGTCAAGGCGACGCCCGGCGACGACATCAAGGCGGTCAAACCGGTCGGCGGGCTGGTCGGCGTCAACCCCACCGTTCCGATGAAACCGTTCACCGCCGCCACCTTGATCGTGAAGAGCGCCGTCGTGCCGGCCGCGACCGTTCGGCTGGCCGGCGGGACGGGGGTTAGGTCGAAGGTCGGGACGTTGTAGGTGACGTTGGTGCTGGCCGAGCCTTCGTTGCCGGCCCGATCGGTCGCAAACGCCACCAGCGTGTTCAAGCTCGGGTTAAGCGCCAGCCCGCTGGCGGACCAACTGACGGCGGCGCTCGGAACGATGGAGACGTTCGAACGCGGCCCGCCGTTGACCGAGATTTCAATCTTCGACACTTGATCATTATCGTTCGCCGCGCCGTTAGCCGTCACGGTTGGCGTGGTCACGGTCGCCGGAGCGCTGATCGTCACCGTCGGTACGGTGTTGTCGAAAATAAACGCCGCCGTGGCGGGAGTCGAATTATTCGTGCCGTCGTTGGCTATGGCGGTGATCACATGATTCACCGCTCCGGTCAGCTGGGCGCAGGGCAACGACACTGACCACGAGGTCGTGCCGATCGCCGTCACCGGCGGGTTGCCGTCCAGCGTCACGGTCACGTTCTGGACCGCGCCGGGCGCCGTGTCAGACGCGGTGCCGGTAATCGTCAGCGGACAGGTTTTGTTGAACGGCGGGATGGGGTTGATGGCGATGGTGGGGGGGATGGCGTCGAGCGCGGGGGTGGTGAAGGAACCGCCAAAGGCACCTGAGCCGACGCTGGAGCCGAAAGATTCAGCGGCGTAGTAATATGTTGTATTTGCCATCAGGTTACTGATAACCGGACTATGGCTGTAGGATGCGCTTCCGCCAGACCACGCTATTGCGCTGGAGGTCGGCATAGCGTATTTTGCGATACCTGTATTAAGACCGGTTGCTATCAGCTCATTTCCACGAACAACAGTAATACCAATGATACCTCCAGGAAGCAAGACTCCAGGATTACTATCAAACACCGCCGAGGGAATGGCTGTAGCTTTATAGTGTAGTATCGAACCCTCTGTTGCTGCCCAAAATTCATTAGCAGCCACCATGTGTATTTTTTCGATACGAACTGCGCCGGTGTTAACAAACACCGGTGCATTCCAAGTTGCTCCGTTATCTGGCGTAGTTATTTTATAGAGAAGACCGCTCGTAGAAAGGCCACCTATCCAAATGGTTTGACCATCGAAAGTGGCCACCGTAGAGAAGCTGTCTGAGATTGAAGTGATAACCGGCGTCCAGGTACACGCGCCTGGGTTCAGTATGTTCTCGCAGTGAATAATCGTTCCATTTCTTCCCACCGCCCAAACATCGCGGTTGCCAGATACCGTCATGGCATTCAACGACGTTGCACCGCTGTAGACTTGGTTCCAAGTCGTTCCGTTGTAATAATAGATATACGATCCAACGCCATTATTCGGGGTTACCGAGACGACTGCCGTTGTCGACGAGGTAGCCACTATTGAAAAAACATTGTAATTCGAGGGTGACGGAGCAATAAATGGAAGCGGTACTGGCATCCAGGTTTGTCCGCCATTCGTTGACTGTAAAACAGTGTTGTTCTGTCCGGCTGCCCAAACAATTGAATCATTATACGCTGAAATCGAATAAATGTAGGAGGTCGTCCCTGAGTTTTGCGCTCCCCAAACACCGGCGGGGTTGCGGTGAACGATATAGCCTTGCGTGCCACCTGCCCACACATGCCCAGAACTCGTTGACTCGACGGATCCCAAGTGATAGCCGGAAACGAAAGGATTTGTTTCCATGGTCCAACTCGGAGGATTTGGCCCGTAGATCACTGTTGAATCCCCCGGAAACGGCGTCGTCCAGCTTATGTTCCGTTTACAAGTAGTGGTGCATCCCGCATCGGCATCCGATGGGGTGAATTGAGGAGCCGGCCAGGTGGTGACCGGACCGACATTGACGTTATCGTACTGCGCGCCGCTCACCGCTTCGATAAAAATGTTCTGGTACGTCCGGCTGCTACGTAAGCCGGCGTAGGTTACGTTGCAGGGAGAAGATTCGCAGATACCCTGCGACAGATTCTTCCACATGGTCGGGTCGGAGAACTGGGAACCGACGCACTGCGTCGAGTTGCCGAGACAGGCATACACCTCGTAGCCCACGGCGCGGGCGGCATAGACATCGACGGTGAAACCGTCGGCCGTCGGCCGGAGATTGTCATAGCCGACAGTCAAGTCAGGACAGTTGTTGGGATAACATGGCGGGATTTCGGCTCGGACGCGTTCGGATCGGCTGAACACGAGCGTCGCCACGACCAGCGCTCCCAGCAACAGCGTGGTTTTCATCAGGTGCGAATGAGAAGACGATCGATTCATAACATTACTGCCCCCGGAAATTCAGGGCCGGATTAGTCGTATCGTTGAACGGCCGACAGCCGATAGCGGCGTCAACTTTGCCGTTGCAGGAGCCGGCGTTCGTTTCCAGCGACTGGCGCAGGTAGTAGTACGGCCGACAACCGGGCAGGCCGAGGCTGGGCTGGGTGTCGCCGCCGATGCAGAAGTGAACGCCGTCGGCGTCTTGGCAATCCAGGTCGTTCTGGCAATTCTGGCCGGCGCGTTCGCCGTCGGCGCATTGCGTCCGCCGACAGGCGCCGTCGACGTAGTCCGGACTGCCGCCTTGCGACAAGGATAGCGGGCATTCCGAGCGGCAACCGGCCGGGTCGGTCGGGTCGCGGTATTCGGTACACCCGTTCTGTTCGGCCGGACAACTGCCGGCCAGATAGACGCAACTGTTCCGATTGACATCGGTCGGATTGTAACAATCACTGTCGTTACTGCATGCTCCGACGGCGTACCGACCGTCGACGGGCGAGTAGATTTGACCGATCCGCGAGGCGTCTCCGGCGCAGACCCCGCCACCCGGACATTCATCAGCCGCCGCCGGCAACATCGTACAGGCTCGGCCGTCTCGGTCGCCCCCCACGCAACGCGGACTGCACGACGGCCCGACCGGTCGCCCCACCAACGGCGGGGTGACGATCGGGCAGGGTTGGCTGGTGCCGGTGATGTACCATTGGCCGTTGCCGTCGCCGCCGGTGCGGTAATCGCAGACTCGCTGTCCGGGGTCTTTGAAGTAGGCGGCCGTGCCGTCGGCGGTGGTGTAGACCTGGCAGGAGAGTTCATTGTTTTCGCACAAGTCCCGGCTATGGCGATCGGGATCGTTGATCAGGTACTGCGACAGATAGCTGATGAGCTTCTGGTCCGGTCCGTAAGTCGGGCGGCCGACCGCTTCGCAACCTTTAGCCGCCGCCGGACAATAGACCGCCGGGTTGTTGACCAGGGTGTAGATGGTGTCGGCCGGCGTGGTGACGCCCTTGACCGTCTGGGCGAACGGGCTGGCGCTGTTGCGGGTGTCAATCAGCGCTTCACAGCCGACCACCTGTTCCGAGCAGAGACGGGTGAACGAGGTTAGGTAGTTGGTCGTCCCGCGGCGATCGCGGTAAGCCGCGCAACCGACTTCGGCGTCGGAGCATTGCGGCAAAGTGGAACTGATTAGGTAGACATGGTCGTTAACCTCGGTCAGCGCCACGTTGTCGACGTAGGCTGAGCCGCCAGCCAAGAGCAAAGCCAGCTGAGCGTCCGACCGGTCTTGATTAACCAATATCGGACCGAGGGTATAGCTCCGCCATTCCGGCCCCTTGGGGGTGATGTTATCGTTCCAGGTGGCGGCCGCGGTACCCGGGAAAGTAGTTTCGTTGGCTAAACCGGCGTTAAAGGGCTGGAAAGTATTGCCGTTCAACCGGCCGAAGGCGGCGGTGATCGTGGCTGGTGTCGAGCTCGCCGCCGCCGCCGTGAAGGTCAGCAGGTAGGTGCGGCCGGCGTAGATTTGGTTGGCCAGGGCCGCGTTTTTGGTCACAGCCGCCGATGACGGACCGGCGGCGTCGATCAGCATCGAGTGGCCGTTGAGGTTGACCGACGCGTTCGAAGCCGTGCCGCCGTTCCAATTAGCGGTGCCGTTGTTTTCAAAATTGTCGCTGAATACTTGGCGGGTGGTGCCGCTGGCGTTGCCGGTGTAGGCCCGACAACCGGCCGCGGCGGCGCCGCAAGTCAGGTTTTCCTTGGTCGACAGGTAGTAGATATCATTCTGATGGGCTGGATCAGACTGGTCGATGGTATTGCGGTAGGGGTGACAATCTTCGGTAATGGAAACTGTTTTGGCTCGCAGGCGGTAATAAATATTCAGCGCTGAGTCATAGTACTGCGAGCAGTCGGCGTTCTTGGCCAGGTCGCCGGCCGCGCTACAGTTGACTTGGGCGGCGCTTACCGTCGCGTCCGTATCGTTGCAGACCGGATTGTCGGTCACCGTGCCAATCTTCAACGACGTGCATGGTGCGCCGTCGGGGCGATTCGACTTGACCAGGTCATATGAACGCAGAACGTAGCCGAGTTTCGCGTCGCCGACCCAGGTATAATACGTGGCCGATTCGACCGGCGACTTGATTTGGGCGGGTTTCAGGCATTGCTTGACCGACTTGAAGTACTCCTTTCCTTCCCCGCCTTTTGCCACTTCATCGAGGTTGGTGTACTCTTCGCACCCGACGTCGGCGGCCGAGCAGATTTGACCCTGCGGGATAACGACATTGACTGCTCCGCCGGAGCGGGGCGGCACGCCGGTAATCGGTTCGAGCTGGTAGGTCGCGCAGCCGACTTTATCGGCGCTGCAGCGGTTGCTGTTGCGCACCTGGCCGTTGATGTCGCTCCCGCCGGCCAGCGGCGTGTAGGTTTGGCAACCGACGTCGGCGACCGCGCATTGCTGGCGCTGGCCGTTGAGGTAGACGGCGTTGATCGTGCCGTAGTCGCGGTACGGCGACGGACCGGCCGACTCTTCAAGTTGGGCGCTGTCGATGATAAGTTCCTTGTCGGCGCAGTCGTTCAGCCGAATGGCCGCTTTCAGGTCGAGGGTCGGCGACGTGAACGTTATTTGATCCGTCCCGGGGATACTCAACGTCACGTCGTACGTATCCCACTCGGTCGTGACGGCTATGTTCGGCTGGTCGTTGCCCGGTACGCGCGGCCGATCACCCTGGGTAGTATCCGGTTCAAGCATCAGGGTCGCCGCGCAGGCGGTCTGGGCCTTGGCGCGAACCGACAGCGTGAATGAGCGTTCATACAGGTCGTAACCGGTATAGACGACCTGGGTTAAGGTAGCGGACGGAGTGTCGGACAGAGCGCCGGCCAGACTAACCGCGGCCGTGTTATTGGCCGTAAAGGCCGAGTCGCTGGCCGTGACCGGGAGAGCGCCGAGCGTCAGACTTTTGGCCCAACCGGCGTAGTTGGCGGAGAAGCCGCTGTCGAGCGGCTGATCGAAAGTTTCAAATCCGCTGTTGGCCAGGAGGTTCGTGCCGTCGGCGGTGCGCAAGAACTGGCGACAGCCGGCTTGCGATGACTGGCACTGTTGGACCTGGCCGGTGAAGTTGATAGTGTCGGGGTCGGAGCCGGGGCAGGTCTGGGTGATCGGGTCGTAACTCGTCGTGCTACAGTATTGCGTACAGCCGGCGTTATCGGCGTTGCAATTCCGGCTATCGAGCGTATTCGCCAGATAGGCTACCTGTTGGCCGACCGGATCGATGTAAGCGGTGCAACTGCTGTTCTCGGCCGAACACTGCGTGCCGTCGAACTTAAACTGCTGGCGCTCCTGGACGCAGTAGCCGAACGCTTGGCAACTGCCGTCTTCATTTTCGGCGATGCAGGACTGCGCGTCGGCGCAGGTGTCGCTGTTCCGCTCGATCACCCAGCGTCCGACGTCGGGGCGGGGGTTATTAGTAGTCGAGGCGACGCAATTCGGGGCTCCAGTATCCTGGCAGTCGCTGTTCGGCCCGCACGTTACGCCGGCCGGGATGACGTTGCCGGTCGTGGCGTCGACGTTGTTCTGGTCGCAGACGAATTCCTTGGCGATGATTTCTTCGCCGGCGCCTTGGCGGCGGCAGTACGTCTGCGGCGCCTTCAGGACCCAGTTCGGGTCGACCAGGCCGCAATACGGACTGGCGCCGCAAGTGATGGTGGCGTTATTTTCATCAACACCGCAGTCGTTGTCCTGCTGGCAAGATTGGTCGGCTTTAGTACCACGGGTGCAAACCGCATTTGTCTTGACGCGTGACGACACGACGCACGTATTCGTCGGATCAACATCGGTCGGGCACTGAGTATTCGTAGTGCAGTCGTTCCCGCCGACCGTACAGGTTTTTTTCACTTCCTCCTGACCGCACATGTTGTACCGGCTGGTCAAGTAACCGAGGCTGAGATCGCGGTGGTCGAAGAGCTGGCTGTACTTGGCCGCCAGTTCCCACCCGACCGGCGTGACCCGGAACTTGCGCAGATACTGCAGGGCCCGGAACGGATAGCCGTCGCGCGGCTCGACGCCGTTCTTGTCGAACCCGAACGTCTTTTGCGGATCCAACAAACGCTGATCGAGCGCTTCTTTAACCGTCATCGTCCCCTCGATCGCCTGCCGGAACTGGGCGTCGATCAATCCGTTGCTGGACAATTGGTCGGTAATGCTGATTTCGTTCCGGCCGGGATCGCCGGTGGTAATCTGCGCTTGGCCGAGCTTGGCGTACAGGAGCTGGGCCCCGGCCGTTCCGGTCGGGCCGCCCGATCCGAAGACCAGCTGGCCGATGGTTGACCGGGCGTTCGACGGCCCCTTGCATAAATCCGGGTTCAGCCCGCACTTGCTCTTGAAATAATTGGCCAGCGCCTTGCCGACCGGACTGTTGAGAAACGAGGCGATGCCCTTAAGGACGTCGGCCACCGATGTTCCGGTATAAGTAAACTGGCCGCTCTGGCCGATGAAGGGGATGCCGAGCAAAGTGGAAGCGGTCGACGATGGCGATTTTACTTCTTCGCTGACCTTGGTCGTGACCGGCAGGACGTTCGGGTTGAGGTTCGTTTGTTCGCCGGTGACGACTTCCTGGATCTTCGCCGTCATTGCTCCGGCGGCGGTCAGAAACTGGCCGAGATCGCTCTTGTCGAGGGATAAAGCGTTGGCTAACGCCGCCGGCGCCTTCCGCGGATCGGCGTTTTGGACGGCGCTGAAGATGTCGGTGGCGGTGAACCCGCTGATGGCGTTGGTGGCCGCGGTACCCTGCGCCTGGCAGGATTGATAACACTGGTTCGTCTCGGCTTGGGCGGCGGCTCCTTCATTATAAAAGGCCTCCTCTTGGCGTGTGTCACAGTCATCTAGTGTCATCGAGCCCTCAGTATATGAAGCCTCGGGATCGATAATCCAGGTCGTAGCGGTGCCGTTCGTCCGGCCTTCAGTCACGCCGCGGCAGACGAAGTCCGTCGCTGTTTTAGCTTCCTTGGTTAGAAGCTGTAGGGTTCCGCCGGGTCCCAGCATGAAAAATTTCAGTTTCAAAATTTTCGCCTCATGGTCATTGCGGGTCATGTTCATGAGCATTTCCGGTAAGTCGGTTTCTTTTACTTTTGTCCAATCTATTGAATCGATCGCGGCGGTCGATATGCTGAAGTTGTTATCGCAATCCTGTTTGCACTGGGTCGTCAATCCGCCGACGACTTGCCCGGCTTGAGCGCGCAGGAGTCGTGTAATCAAAAATTTTCCGCGGGCGCCGCTGAAGGACGTGCCCGGCCCGGTTTCGCCGGTCGCGCCGCGCGAGAAGTCGTCGATAAAGTCGCCGGCCGCGGCGTTGGAGACGTTCTTGAAAAACTTCTTGGGGTTGGTCAGGAACAGCGGTTTCTGGCCCGGTCCGACGGTGGCCAGCTGGGTTTGAACTTCCCTAAGCAGTCGCGCTTGAAAAATTTCCAATGAGCTCTTGAAAGCGATATCGCCGACGGTTTTATATTTGCTAGCAACTTTTTTTACAACATCATCAATTTTTTTGGCAACCTTCGCAGGAATGTCGACGATAATTTGAACTAGTGTAGGTGGGACAACCTGAACGGCAAATTGTGCTTTAGCCGACTGCGGGAAAACCGCCAACAGCGCCACCGACAGTAGCGTCAGAGTGGCAAGGGCTAACCGATATCGTCTCGAGGACGGTCGGGACATGGAATTACTGGCTGGTTTTGATTGCTTCTTGAAAAATTTGTCGGAGAGTGGCGTCATCGACCGCGTTGAGGGTGGCCTGGTCGAGGCCGTTCTGAACAAGGAGCTGGCGGATTTCGGCCGGCGTCAACTGTTGAAGCTGGGACAGCGCCGGCGGCGTGGACGCGTTGGTATTGGCGATTGATGGGACGGCGGTATTGGCGTTTTCGGCGGAACCGTTGGTGTTAGCGGTTGCATTAGTATTAGTCGCCGGCTGGCTCTTGACCACCTGCCGGTAGATGCCGAGCAGGCTGGCGTCATCCGTTTGATCGAGCGTCGACTGCGACACTCCGGCCGAAGCCAGGGCGCGGCGGAGGAATTCGGGGGTCAGCTGGCCCTGGGCGTCGACCGGCGAGGTCAAGAGGCGGAATCCTTCACAGACCTTCCCCTGCGGACAGTTCGGGTCGGTGCCTTTGTCGATTTCCGCTTGGTCCGACGCGCCGTCGCCGTCGGAGTCCTTCAGGTAGGGGCTGGTGCGGGTTTTGTACAGCTCGTCGTAGTCGGAGATGCCGTCGCCGTCGGTGTCTTTCTGTTTCAACTTCTCCAGTTCAGCCACGGCGGCGACGGCGACCGCGTTCGCATTGGCCGTCGGCTGGGGCCTTGCCGTAGTGGCGACGATGCCGCGGTAGATGAGCCAGCCGCTCGCCCCCAGCGCCAGTAATCCGATGATGACAATCGACCGGTAGGCGCGCGGCGTATCAAGCGCTCCGACCGGCGTCGAACCGGACGTAACTCCAACCAGACCGTCGGAAACTCGTCGGCCCAGGTTTTTCAACCATGCTGGGGTGAGCATTATTTTACTTTATGTATGTGAGAGAAAAAACTTGCTCGAGCCGACTCGAGCCGAGGCGACGTTATCCAGAAAAATGCGGATCTATCCACAAGGGAAAGGGGCGAAAAAACTGTCTTTACTATAGCACAGAAGACCCCTATCGTCAACTGAACTTTTTCGCCATACTCAGCCAATTTTCGAGGCTAAGCTCTTGCGGCCGGACCGTGGCCGGCAGGCCGATGGACGCGAGGTGTTGAATGACTACTTCCGATTCAAGACGGCGAGTGGCGGCGATGGTATTGTGCAGTTGTTTACGACGCGAGGAAAAACCGGCGCGCATTAGGCGGAACAGCGCGCGATCGAAGTCCGGGTTAACTGGCCGGAGGTCGTGGCCGTGTACCACCGACGAAGTGACCTTGGGAGCGGGGAAAAAACTTGACGGCGGAACGTCGAACAGGCAGGTCGGGCGGCAGTAGTGCTGTACCGTCAACGCCAGCAAGCTCATCGCGCCCGGCCGAGCGGTGATTCGTTTGGCGACGTCGCGCTGGATCATGACGGTCATTGACGATGGCCGCGGGGAGAGGGTTAAAAAATTTCGAAAAACCAGTGACGTGGCGCTGTAAGGTAAATTCGCGACCAAGGCGTACTCACCCTCTTTAAACAATTCGCTCAGGTTAACTTTGAAAATATCATTATTGATTAACCGTAATCGGGTTTGCCCCTTGAAGGCCTGTTTCATGTAAGCATACAGTCGCGTATCCAATTCAACGGCAATCACCTTCGCCCCGTGATGCAATAATGCTCGAGTTAGAATTCCCAACCCTGGGCCGATTTCCAAAACCGGCTGTCCGTCCTTGATCCCAGCGGCATCAACCATCGATTCCGCGATCCTCTCTTCAAGCAAAAAATTTTGTCCGGCGGCCTGTTGCGGACGGAGGCCGATGGTGCGGAGTATGCGTCGAGCTTCGATCGGGGTCATCCCATTAGAATGTTCTAGCTTCTAACGGGGTCATCGGACCAGGAACAGAAAGTACAGGAGCGAGACTGCGGCGGCGGCGGTGAAGGCGGCGGTAAACGGCGGGACGAAAGCGGCCAGGACGATGACCGCGGCGGCGATCAACGTCTTGCCGAGCGCGAACCCTTGCTCGTACAGCACCGACCGTTCAATGACCTTGTGCTCCCGTAATGCTTTGCTGTAACTGGCGGTCGTCAAGCTGACGTAGGTGGTGTTTTTCGCGATCCGGCCGATAGTATCGCTGGTGAAGACCGCGCCGACGGTGTTCAGGAACGGTCGGATCAGCCAGACTGCGACCGTCACCAGCGCCCCCCAACGGAGCGTCCGGACCGGCTGGTTGCGGTCAATCAGGCGGCCGATGTACAGCGTCACCAGCGCCGTCAGGAACGCCGCCGCGGCCAGCGCCCCGCCCATCCGCTCGTAAGTCGTGAAGGTCAGCGCGATGAACACCGGCCAGACGACGAGCATTATCAACTCCTCGCCCAGGGACAAGTAGGCCAGCGTACTGCGGAGGTGGAACCTGGTGAACGGTTGGATGAGCATCCGGCCGTAACTCATCAGCGTCCCGTGGTAAGTTGTCGGCGCGATGAACAGCGGCAGGTTGGACAGCACAATCAGCGCCATCACCAGGATGAACAGCACGTTGAAACCGGACTGCTGGATGATCAAGCCGCCGAGCGCCGGACCGATGATGTACACCATAGTCGACAGCGACCACAGTCCGGAGAACTCTTTGCCCCGCTCATCCGGATCGGAGTTGAGGATGAAGTCGGTGTGATAGGCCGGCCAGTAGAGCGTCTTCTGGAGCGAGAAAAAGATCGGCGCGATCCAGAAGAACGCTCCCGCCCGGGCGACCAGGAGCAAGCTGAGGTAGTAGCCGATGAGCATGATCGAGCTGGCGGCCATGCTCCGGGCCGGACCGACCCGGGCCACGACTTGGCCGCCTAAGGGGACCAGGAAGTAGTACAACCCGTAGACGACGACGTAGTAGAGCAGGATATGCTGGATGGTGTACCCCAGCCGGTAGAGATAAACCGGCTCGAACAGCACGACCATGGCCAAAGCGAAATCCAGCACCGTCACGGCGATATACAATCCGCCCAGCCGGCGGTTGATCCGCCGGTGAAAGTAGGAAGGGAAATGGTGGGCGGCGAGGTTAAACATGGACTGCGCCTAAGCGGTGGGTGATGATGCGGCGGCGTTGATATTCGATGACGGTCGACGGTTTCTGTTGATTTCCGCACCGACCAGGCATGATCAGTATACCAGGAAAATCACGTTTGACCTTGTGCCTAGATTTCGTCGGGGGTTGACTGGAGATATTGGCGCTGGTCGCCGTTAACGGCACACCCGCGTTTTTCGCCAACCGCCGCGCTCCCGCGTGCGCCGGCACCCGGACGCCGACTTTCGCTTGCCCCCTCCTTCGCGGAAGGAGGGGCGAAGGGGTGGTTAAACCAAGTAGTGCAGAAACCGCGATTTGCCTTTTAGGTTTCAGCAACATCGTCAACGCCCCAGGCCAATACTTCTTCGCCAACCGTAATTCCTCCGCCGACAGATAAAAAAACTTCCGCACTTGGCGTAAATCTGCCGCGATCAGCGCGATTGGATTTCCGCGCGCACGATGTTTCACGAGGAACAGTTGGCGAATGGCCCGAGGATTAGTCGCGTCGGCGCCAAGGGCGTAAAAAGATTCGGTCGGGTAGGCGATGACTTCGCCGCGACAGAGTTTATGAAATTTCGATAATCGTTTCGACATCAGATCAAGGAATCAGGGCGTTCACTTCCGATGCGCCATGATATCAATCAGGATATAGGTGTCGTCTTCAATCAAAAAATAGAAACGCCAGTTGCGGTTGATCCGAGCCTGCCAGATGTTCTGACCGACATTGTACTTTTTCGCCCGCAGTGACGGATGGCGGAGATTCATCACAAGTAATCCAACCTGTCGATCGAACGCGCGCTGAACTTCCGACGGAGCATCTTGATAGCTTCGACGGAAGCGGGTGGTGTACCGGAACTGCATTTAGCGACGGGGGCGACCTAAACCGCGGAGTGACCGGACTAGGGTTTTTGGCGAATGGAAAGGCCGCGAAACCCGCCCCTGACGAATATCCGCCAGCCCTTCGTTCAGCCTAGCTTGCACGTACTTGTCCACCAGGGTCTTTGGCGTGAACACCACTCGTCCAGCTTCGACCCCGACCTGAAGATAGTCGCCGGGAGATAGGCGAAGCTGGTCGTGGATTTTCTTCGGGATCACGACCTGCCGGCTGGCGCCGATTTTTACGGCCTGGGGCGGTTGATTCATATATTTGTATATTACAACCATATGTAAACCGCGTCAAGAGCGATGCCCGGCCGCCAGTCGCCGTCAACCATAGTAATCGGTTTGCATCCACCCCTCCCTTTCATACGCTCCTCACTACCCATGCATTCGTCGCGTCAGCGCCGAGTGCCAAAAAAATTCAGTTGAGTAGGTCTCGATGTTCCCCGATGGCGCAACCGCCGCTTCCGGTCGCTCCTCTTTCATGTCTCGGTTTGCGCGGCCTCCCATTCCTTCTTCAAGATCCCGAACTGTTGTCGCGGATGACGATCAATCTCTTTGACTATCGTCTCGACGATTATTGTCCTGGCGGTGTCTCGATCTTCGGTCAGATGTTGGTGGAAAACTCTGGCGAACGCTTTGATGGTGGCGGTTGATAATCCCGACTCAATCCGCCGATTGACATCGGGGTCGGACAGAAATTTAATTTCTACCTGCTCTTGGCTCATCGTGGGCTGGCATAGGTCAAGCATTCTGTCTACAAAGGCTTCGGCCGCTAGCATTTTCGATTGTTCTTCCTCGACGATCAGCCGTTCCAGATCGTTCATATCCGCCTCGGTCAGAACCTGGCCGGCCGCCAGGATTTTCATGTCAGTTAGATCATACGACCGTGATAGATGAAGCTTGTGATAAGCGACTTCGGCGGGATGAGAGAGACGGAGTTGTTCGCCGTGAAAATCTTTTGAGCGTCCAGCTTCCCACGACTGGGGTAAAACGACATCCGCATATCCCAATACGGCTCCGTCAGCATTCCTCCGCGGGAGACGAACGTCAATGAAATTCAGCGGGGCGTTACGCTGTATCTCCCCATGTTCATCGATCGCGGCAATGAGTTTGTGCGAGACAGCTTCTCGAAATCTTTTTCCGTCAACTCTTCGAAATTTTCCGCTAAATCCGCCGGCTGGGTTATCCTCAGCTTCAACCAGGAAAAGTCCGTATTCATGCTCTGACAAATAGGCATCTAAGCGCTCGGTGTCCTGGCCGTCAATTGTGACATCGATATCCTTGTGCACACCGATATACTCATCCCGATAGAGCGAGATGTTGAGCGCGCCATCAAGATGCCAGCGAATATTGGCGTCTTTCATCAGCTGTCCAAGGAGGGTTAGCCGCTGATCCATTTTTTCACGTTCAGTATCCGTCATCGGCAAACGCTCCCCGTCTGGGGTCAAAAACGGACTGCCTATTTCATGATCGGCGATCTCTTGAATAGCCAACTTCGCTTGTCTCTGACTCGCCTCCGCCTCTTCAAGGCTTAGCACTTTCTTTTCGATATACTCTTCAGCGCGTTCCCGCTCATCAGTTCCCTCGACGGTAGCGTCTTTGACCCAGTCGGGAATTGGCTCATGCTCAGTCATAATTCGTTACACTACGAAAATTACTTTTTGTTCGCTGATCAGATACTTTTCGATTTTCGTTGCGCTATAAATCACTGTATGATTCCTTGATTTTCTTATTTCCCCTTAGTCGCAGGACGGAAATAATATGACGATGTTCAACCGTGGCTTTACGATGATCGCCGTTGTTAAAAACTGTTTCAAGTTCAATATAGTTTCCTAGCCCCTTGACTTGATCAAGATGAATGCGAGTTTTTCCGAGCAACCACGGGCGTCTCTTCTTTATAATAACGGCCTTCTCTCCCCATAGCTTCCTAAAAATCTTTTTAAGTTCAGATACCATTTTTTTATCCATTTTGATGATTTGGTAGTTCGAAATTTTTGAACCCTGAACATCGGGGCGTCGATAATAAATCAGTTCGTATCTCCTGTTATTAATTTCTCTTATCTTCATTCTCCCCCCGGGGCAGTTAAAATATGTGTCCTTCTGGCTGATTAATCCGGCCGGTCGAGCCGCAATCCTTTTCAAGATTGGTACAACATCAGAAAAGTCTTTGACTTGAACTTTTAACTCAATGTTCTTCATGGGTTTTGAGGTAAGAAATACTTTCCGCCGCAATGCTTCACACCACAAAATTTATCAACTTATCTCTCACGAAAATCACTTTTTTGGGTTTACTCGCGAGATATTTCGCTACATTCAGTTCGGCTTTGGCGGCAGATTCGACAGTGTCTTGGTCCGAGCCGGGCGGCACAGTGATTGTGGCCCGAAGTTTGCCCATGACTTGAACGGCGACGGTAACATTCGTTTCAATAATTAGCTTCGGATCATATTTCGGCCACGATTCCTGAGCTAAAAAAGTTTTGTGGCCGAGCCGCGACCATAGTTCCTCGGCGATGTGCGGCGCGAAAGGCGAAAGGAGTCTTAGGAATACGCCGAGCTCTTCTTTTGAAACTGCTCCGACACTCCATTCGTTCATCCACTTCATGAAGTCTGAAACACAAGTATTAAAACGGAAGTTGTCGATTCCTTCGCTGAGTAATTTGGTATACCGATGCACCCGATGTTCATCAGTATCACCATCAACTTCCCCGCTAGCGAGCTGTTGAGCTAACGAGCTAACGAGCTTATACACTCTATCCAAAAACCTCCGTACCCCAACAATCCCATTCGTATCCCACGGTTTCGCGTCCTCAAACGGCCCCATGAACATCTCGTACATCCGGAGCGTATCGGCGCCGTACTTGGCAATAATATCGTCAGGGTTAACCACGTTGCCGCGCGACTTCGACATCTTCTCGCCGTCCGGTCCGAGGATCAAACCTTGGTTTTTTAGTTTCACGAACGGCTCGTCGCCGCATTCTTTCGGAATCGCGCCGACATCGTAGAGCACCATGTGCCAGAACCGCGCATACAACAGGTGCAACACAGCGTGTTCTGCGCCGCCAACGTACAAATCCACTGGTAGCCAGGTTTTCATTGCTTCATCGCTGGCTATAGCTTTTTCGTTGTGCGGATCAGTGAATCGAATGTAGTACCAACATGACCCAGCCCACTGCGGCATGGTGTTCGTTTCGCGTTTGGCCGGGCCGCCGCACTCCGGGCATTTTACGTTGACCCATTCTTTTATCCCTGCTAGAGGGGACTCTCCGGTCCCCGTCGGCTCGTATTTCTTAACGTCAGGCAATTCAAGAGGTAGGTGCTCCCACGGAACAATGCCTGGGATAACGTGCTCGATTTCCCAAGCGACCAAGCCATTTTTTTGTATACGTTCGACGTAGTCTAGTGTCAATGCATAAAACTTTTTTAGCTCGCCGAGGGTCGGAGAAAAGTTCCTTCGAAGCTTTCCAAGTAGATCCTTTCGTTCATGGAATTCCTCAAGATTTTTCAGCATGTGGCGTTTCATTACCCGCAGGTACATAACTTCATTCGTGCCCTTGAGCACGCCTTTAATCACGTCACCCTCTTTGACATCACCGAAATATCGATCTGGCTCGTCCGGGTTGAGCGCTCGCGTCTCAACAGTTTTTTCGCCGTTTTGCAGAGCGCGCCAAGGTTCTTCGTAAAAATTCAGCACCCACTTCGTACTTTCAACCTTAATCTTACAACTTCCGCACTTCACCAACGGAATCGGCTCGCCCCAATAGCGCTGTCGCGAAAAAACCCAGTCGCGGAGTTTGTAGTTTATGGCATATTTACCTTTTTTATTGTTCTCAAGCCAAACAATCGCTTGTCTCCAGGCATCTGCAACGCTAAGACCATTAAGAAATTCTGAGTTTATTACTCTGTCGTATTTACCTTCGAGAAAAAGAAGATATGGCCCCCTTTCTACTGGTAATTTGGTGGTTTCAAGTAAATGGCCTATCCTCCCATTTTCATATTCATTTCCCGTTATGTAATTATCTATTACATAATTAACACCAAATGAACCATGAAATGTTATTTGGATTTCTGTACCATATTTACTTTTATATTCAATCTCAAACTTACTCATTATCTTTCTTACATCAAAATCTTTTCTAAACAGCAACCCAACTCCATCATTTACATATCGTATCTTCAATTTATATTTATTTGCAAAACAATAATCTCTAAAATCATGCGCCGGCACCGCCATAATCGCGCCCGTGCCATAGGACATCAGGACATAGTCGGCGATCCACACCGGAATTTTCTCGTTGTCCACCGGATTCACTGCATAGGCACCAGTGAACACGCCGGTTTTTTCTTTCTCCAACGCCGTTCGTTCTAAATCGGATTTACTTGAAACTTTAATCTTATAACTTTCAACTTTCTTCTTCTGTTCTTTAGTCGTAATTACATCTACCAACGGATGTTCCGGCGCCAGCACTAAATACGTCGCGCCAAATAAAGTATCAGGACGAGTAGTGAAAACCGAAACCTCCTCATCTTTCACCCTAAATCCTTCAACCTTAATCTTAAATCTTACCTCCGCCCCCTCGCTCTTCCCAATCCAATTCCGCTGGAGCGTTTTGATGCTCTCCGGCCAATCCAAATTAACTAATCCACTAAGCAACCGCTCCGCATAAGCCGTAATTTTCAATACCCACTGCCGCAACATTTTCCGCTTGACCTTCGTCCCGCAACGCTCGCAACAGCCGCCCACGACTTCTTCGTTGGCTAAACCCGTTTTATCTTTCGGACACCACCAAATCGGTGATTCTTTTTCGTAGGCGAGACCTTTTTTGATAAGCTGCAGGAAAATCCACTGCGTCCATTTGTAATATTTCGGGTCGGTTGTGTTGATCTCACGATCCCAGTCATACGAAAATCCGATCGACTGGATTTGGCGTTTGAAATTTTTGACATTTTGCTCGGTCACGATCCTCGGGTGAATGCCTTTTTGGATGGCCGCATTCTCGGCCGGCAATCCAAATGCGTCCCAGCCCATCGGATGGAGTACGGTTTTCCCGTTCATGCGTAAGTACCGCGCCACGATGTCCGATGCCGTGTAGCCTTCGGGGTGGCCGACGTGAAGTCCATCGCCGGACGGGTACGGGAACATATCAAGTACGTATGTAGAACCTCCCCTCCTCAACCGACCCCCTCGGGTAAGGGGGTCGCTGTCTCGCAGAGACAGAGAGGGGTCTGAGGAGGGGTGGCGCGGAGCGCCGGGGTGGTCGGGGACGTTGGGTACAGAAAAAACTTTGTCCTTCAGCCACCGCTGCTGCCACTTTTTTTCGATTGTTTGGTGGTCGTATTTGTCGGGCATAGAGATTCAAGAGTAGCAATTTTTGGCTAACCCCGTTAGGGGTGGTACGGTTTCTGGATATTGGTTTTAACGTTTTTCTTCCCTACCTAATGCAGTATACCACCTTTAACGGGGCTAACGTCAGCCAAAAAAATCTCGGTCCATTTTCCATTGACGGAGGCGCTGATCCTTGGTATGATCTCGGGCGCTATTGGAGAGCTGTTTTTGGTTCGATGGTGATGCGGTGGACGGGGTCCATTCACCATACGTCCAACCACGGTCGGAGAACGTTTATATTCCCACCTCGCTCAAACACATACTCGTCCGCGTCGCACTGCGCGCGTTTAAGGCGCTGGGTGTCGTCATCCATGGTCTAGGCGCCTTTTTTACTTATGGGATCGGCGCGCCGCTGTTGTGGTTTGGCCGGGGCTTATTCCGCCTGGTTCTCCTGCCGGCCTACACGCAGTATCTCAAGCTTCGCCAGCGGGTCAAAACGCACCCGCGTTTGGTCGGAGTCCGGTCGTTCGGTCACTTCCTTGAACGCTACGCCGTCTACGCCGCCTTGGTGACGCTTGGCGTCTTGGCGGTTGGAAACAATATTTTTGCCCGCACCATCCGGCCGGACGAGATCGGCCGCGGATCAATTTGGGCTTCATTATCTTCGAGCGAGACGCCTGATTTGATCGTCGAAACGGCATCTAACCGACCGGCGGCGGTAAATCGGACGACGATGCTGGCGGTCGGCGGGGTGACTCCGCGCTCCGACAGCGTCCCTCTCTCTTCCACTGCGGCCAACGAGCCGGAATCAACCGCGACGGCGCTAGCGGTCGGCGTAACGTTGAACGAAAGCGGCGGCACAAATGGCGATCGCCAGGAAACAGTAATCTACGTCGTCCAATCCGGCGACACGCTGAGCACGATCGCCCACCGCTTCGGCCTGACCAGCCAAACCCTGGTCTGGGCCAACGGCATGAGCGACAAGGATTTCATCAAACCGGGCCAGGCGTTGAAAATCCCGCCGGTTGAAGGTTATCTCTACACCGTTAAAAATGGCGACACCCTGGCCGGCATCGCCCAGAAGTATAAGGGCGACCAAGCCAGCATCCTTGATGTCAACCGCCTGGCGACCGCCGAGGCGATCCAACCCGGCCAGGAAATCATCATCCCCGGCGGCGAACCTCCCGCCCCGCCGGCTCCGACCCCGGCTTCGCGGCGAACGCTCCTGACGCAAGTTTTCGGCGGCCGTGAGTCGAATGCGCCGCCGTCGGCCCCGGCCACCGGCGCCCGGTTCATCTGGCCCACCACCGGCCGCCGCATCAATCAGTATTTCCGCGGACGTTACCATACGGGCATCGATATCGAGGGTGACTATTCTTCACCGATATACGCGGCGGCAAACGGTCGCGTTGTTTTTGCCGCTTTTGATCGAAGCGGTTACGGGCTTTATATTGTCATCAGCCACGGCAACGGGTATGAAACGCTCTATGGTCACGCCAGTAAGGTTTTCGTCAGCCCGGGCGACGTCGTCAAACAAGGTCAGACGATCGCCATGATCGGTTCGACCGGACGATCAACCGGACCGCATGTGCACTTCGAAATCCGCACCGGCGGCGGCTTCCTAAATCCGCTGTCATTTTTCTAGTCCCCTATTCCGGCAGATATCCGACCGGCGGACGATACTGAAGCGCTTCCGCGACGTGCGTCGTGTCGATTGATTCAGCCCCGGCCAGGTCGGCGATGGTCCGGCTAATCCGTAGTAGGCGGTGGTACGCCCGTAAGGAAAAGTGTAACCGCTCCATGGCTTGCTCCAGCAGTTGGCGTTCAGCTTCGCCGAGCGGACAGGCGGCCACTAAGTCAACGCCGCGGAGTTGGCTGTTAGTGCGCCGCGGGTCGCCGCTCCGTTGCCGCTGCCTGGCGCGGGCGGCGGCGATCAGCGGTCGCGGATCGTCGGTGCTGGCCGCGGCTGACGCTTCTTTAGCGGCCACCCGCGGCACGGTGACAAAGAGATCGAAGCGATCGAGGACTGGGCCGGAGATGCGTTGATGATAGCGGCGGACTTGGCTCGGGGCGCAACGGCACGGCCGTTGCCGATCGTGGAGGTAGCCGCACGGACAAGGGTTCATCGCCGCCACCAACATTCCCGCCGCCGGGAATTGGGCCGTGCCGGCGACCCGGCTGACGGTGACGACGCCGTCTTCGAGCGGCTGACGGAGGGCTTCGATGTGCTCGCGAGAGAATTCAGCGAATTCATCGAGGAAGAGGACGCCGTGATGGGCCAGGGACAGCTCGCCGGGTTTCGGCACCCGCCCGCCGCCGACCAAGGCCGCGACGGAAGCGGTGTGGTGCGGTTGGCGGAACGGGCGATCAGTGACTACGGCCTGGCCGGGGGCGAGGTGGCCGCCGACGCTATGAATTTTCGTGACCGTCAGCGCTTCGGTTTCGGTGAACGGGGGCAAGAGTTCGCGCAAACCCCTGGCGAGGAGCGTCTTGCCGGCGCCCGGCGGACCGACCAGCAGGACGTTATGTCCGCCAGCCGCGGCGATGACCATGGCCCGCTTGGCCGTCGCTTGCCCTTGGATGGTCGGCCAAATCGACCAAGACGGCGGCGGAAAATTATTGCCGGTGCTGGTCGGCTGGGTGGGCCATGGTTTTTCACCGCGCGCCAAGCGTATCAGCTCGGCCAGACTATTAATCGGCACGACCGTCACCCCGGCGATCAGCGCCGCCTCAGCGGCGTTTTCCGTCGGCACTATCAGTCGTCGATGCATACCCCGCGCAAGTTCGGCGATCGCCAATATCCCGGTCGTGGGACGGACGCGGCCGGCTAGGTTCAACTCGCCGACGAGAATGGCGTCCGCGAACACATCCGGCATCTGGCCGGTGGTGATGAGCAGAGCAACGGCGACTGGTAAATCAAAACCTGAACCTTCTTTTCGCCACTCGGCCGGCGACAGGCTCATCGTGACCCGCGTGGTCGGAAACCACCCATCGCTGTTTTTGACGGCCGAGCGTATCCGTTCGCGCGCTTCCTGGACGGCCGCGTCGGGCAATCCGACCACCGTGACATGCGGTAAACCGCCGTGGACGTCAACTTCGACCGTCACGGGGCGGGCGTCAATACCGTATAAAGCGGCGCTGGTGGTAGTACCTGGCATATAAAAAACCTGCCGCAAACGCAACACGTGCGGTGCGCGGATCAAGCCACTGGACCAAGTTTATATCAGGTTTGGTGGTTTGTCAAATACAACACAGAACCTCCTTTGTCATCTCGTGTACCACACCTCTTGTCATCTCGAGTGGAGCGAGAGATCTGCCCCCTCTCTCCTGCCCATCTAGTATTTGCAACGTTAGGTCAAGCCAGTTTGGATTGATTGTTTCAATTAAGGTATTCTTTTTCGAGCGACGCCATTTCTTAATTCGTTTTTCCGCCTCAATCGCGCCTGCCACATCGTCGGTCACGTCGTACCAAACGAGGTCAACGCAGTGATATAGCTTCGTAAATGACAACGACAAAAAACAGCCACGACGGCGGGTGCGCCAAGTCACTGCGTCCAGCTTATCTTAGATTTGGCGGTTTGTCAAACGCCAGCGGAACAGTAGTAGTACCAATCCCACCCCAATCATCACATCCGCCAGATTGAACACCGGCCACCACCGGCCGAGATAGGCCCAATCGATGACGTACCCGTACGTAAAACGGTCGTACAAATTGCTGGCCGCACCGACGAGAATTAACAGACTGCCGACTGCCGCGCCAAAGCTCCGGCGCCGCCACATACGCCAGCCGACAATACCCACCACCACCAGAGCCAGTAACATCAATACGATTGCTACCCAATTCGGCGCCGGCCAGCTGAACACTAACGCGTCGTTTTTGAACAAGATAAATCGCGCGAATCCGAAATCGCGCGTCGTCCCGCCGAGCGCTATAAGTTTCAACCACCGATCGGCTACCGCGAGTCCGCCGATGGCGCCAACTACAAACAGCCACATCATGGAAGTAGTGTACCATGGAGACTTTCTTTTTGGATGTGACAAAGGCCTATCAAATGGCCAAATAATTGTGGTTAAATGGGCCTGATAGGCCTTGTTGGAAGAATGGCCAGCTAAACGGCGCACGTTCGCGACGCCCTCGAGGGAAGAGCATGACGAATGTGCACCGCTTGGCATGATGCCGTTTCTCCGGTGCTCTTTCTGATACCGAGATGTCGAAGAGCATTTCTCGACCGTCCTGGTGGTTCGATCCTGGCCGGTGTTACCCGTTACCGGAACCAACCGTTATTTTATTTTTATTTACGGTGCTCGGTCACCAATCGGATAGTCGAGAGAGCAACGAAACCATTCCCTTTCAACGCCTAGGGCGATGAGATTCCTCGCGTGGCTCGGGATACATAGTTACACTGCTTTCTTGACTATTTAGCAACTATCTTGTGAAACGAACAAACTGGCGTGAGTATATCGTAAAAAAAGGTTTTTGTCAACTCTACCAAGTATTTACGATATTATTGGCTAACATTAGCATTTTTATCTCTTTTTTCACTTCACTTTCGTCTTCGCTTTGAACCTGTGGATAACTTGTTTTTTATCCCCAAAGAACGCACAGTGCCTGTTTTTTGTTTTACCTTAGCCCCGTTTAGAGATTTACCTCTAACCGGGTTAGCCAAGTATTTGACTATCATCCGCAAAGTATCGTGCGGGCGATGTTTGGTGGTGTCAATAATGAGATCATAATGGCGCCGATCGAAGACATTCAGCCGATAGTATTTTCGGTAACGCTTGGAGTCGCTCTTGATTCGAGCCGACAGCGCCCGTTCGACTGAGGCCAAGTTGGTCCAATTAGCTTCAAATCGGCGATGGGCGGCTAGGTCTTCGGCGATGCGTTTGGCTCCGACTTTGGGGTCGACGGTAAAAAAAACTTTGATGGACTGCGGGATGAAGTGCCAGGCCGTCCGTCCTTCGAAGACCGCGGTCGTTAACTCTCGGCCCCGCTTAGCCTGCCAGGCGTCGACATCTCGATCAGTAACAAAGTTTGACTCGCCATACCGGTTGAATTCCTCGAGCGTCATCCCCCGTTCTCTGGCCATGCTCCGACGAATCGCGCCGATGGAATAATACGGGCAATGCCACCGCTTGGCCAGCATTTTACCGACGGTGCTCTTGCCGGAGCCGGGGTAACCCGAGATGGTAACTATCATACTTTCAATAAATGATTACTTACGGTTAACCGAAAACCTGCCCCGCACCGGACCCCGAACCCGAGCCGCGGCGAGTGGTTCGCGGGGACTGGTGCGTGGAAGTCGAGGGTAACTGGTACGGAGTGGTGATCACCATGCGTAGAGTATAACCGACTTCACGGGAAAAAGAAAAATCCTCGTTGGTCAGGCGAGGAATTATGCGTTATGACGGCGCAGGTGAAGAACGACCATTAACCATAGGCCGTAGCCGACCATGCACCATCCCAGGAAGATGCCACCAACCGTGTCGAAGACGCTGGTGCGGTAGACGGCGTTGAGTAGGATGAAGGCCACGGCCAGGCCGGAGCCGACGGTGTCGATGAGCAGATGGCCAGATAACGAGCTGATGTCGAACCGTGTATCGTGTTCACACTGAACCCGGCTGTAGCGGTGCGTCAGGGCGTGTCCGGCCCAGTTTGCGGCGAACCCGATAATCGTCACGGCCAAGGCTAGCCGGAAATCGACCAGCCGCTCGCCCCGGCTCACGGCCGGGGTGGCGACAGTCACCGCTATCACTCCAGTCACGATCATCAAGCCGGCGTTGAACAGCCCCGAACCGGTGACGGTCTGGTGAAAGTACTGGCCGTGGCCGAGTCGTCGCTGTTGCTGGATGACGGCCCGGGCGATAAGCGTCACCGTCGCCGGTAGCACGTCGGCTAGCCAGTGGAGTGCATCGCTCAAGACAGTCAGGCTGTGCGAGAAGTAACTGCCGCTGAAACCGACGGCCGTACCGATCAATTGCAACAAGGCGCACCACCCCAAGACCCGAAGCGGTACGTCCGTGTGCTGATGTGACATGGCCGCCTCCGCGGTTAGGGTGACAGATGAAGTTGAAAGGAGCGGGGCTACCTTAGCGCTTGTTCATACCGCTGTCAATACACCAAAGCCCCTCTCCTGTATTTAGGAGAGGGGTCAGGGGGTGAGGTCAGAACTTTGTCCCGCTGTCGTACGTTCCGCCCGGAGCGATCGGTGGGCGCGGGCCGCGTTCAGCCGGACGGCGGTCATCGAAGCGTCCTGACCCAGCGCCGGGTGGCGCCGGGCGCGGACCGCGATCGCCGAAACCGCGGTGCGGCGGACGAGGGCCGCGTGGACCGGCTCCGTACGGCCCGCGCGGGCGTTCAACCTCGCCGGCATAATTCGGATCGAGCGCTTTCATCGACAAGCTGACTTTTCCGCGCACCGTGTCGACTTCCATGACTTTGACTTTCACTTTGTCGCCGATGTGAAGAACATCGGATACATTTACAACGTGGTTGATGGAGATGTTCGAGACGTGGACCATGCCGTCCTTGCCCGGCAGGACTTCGACGATCGCGCCGATTTCGTTACCGCGCATCCGGTCGCGGATGATGTCGGTCACCACGCCGTCGTATATTTCGCCGACTTGCAGATCGCGCACCAGATTCTCAATCCAGGTTTTGGCTTTTTGGGCCATCTCAGCGTTGGTCGAGGTGATGTAAACCTGGCCGTCGTCCTCCAGATCGATTTTAATGACGTCGGCGCCGCCGCACTCGTCAATAATCTTGTTGATCGTCTCGCCGCCTTTGCCGATGACTTCGCGAATCTTCTCCGGGTCGATGTGGATGGTGATAATCCGCGGCGCGTACGGCGATAATTCTGGCCGCGGTTCAGGAATAGCCTTGGCCATGACCCCTAGGATCTTCAGCCGCGCTTTCTTGGCGCCGGCCAAGGCCTCAGCGGAGACGCTGAGCGGAATCCCGCCGAGTTTGATATCCATCTGGATGGCAGTGATGCCGGTGGTCGTCCCGGCCACCTTGTAATCCATGTCGCCGGCGTGGTCTTCGATCCCCTGGATGTCGGTTAAGACTTTATACTTCTTCGTCTTCCGGTCGGTGATTAAGCCCATGGCGATACCCGCCACCGGCGCTTTGATCGGTACGCCGGCGTCCATCAGGCTCAAAGTCGAACCGCAAATGGAGGCCTGGGAACTTGAACCGTTCGATGACAATACTTCCGATACCACCCGGATGGTGTACGGAAATTCGTCTTTCGCGGGTATGACTGGGAGCAACGCTTTTTCCGCCAACGCACCGTGACCAATTTCGCGTCGTCCCGGACCGCGCAATGGTTTAGTTTCGCCGGTCGAGAAGGCCGGGAAATTATAGTGGTGCATGTAGCGCTTCTTGCCGGTAATCTCCATGCCGTCAAGCGTTTGTTCATCACCCGGGCTCCCTAGCGTCACCAGGGATAGCACTTGCGTTTCACCGCGCTGGAAAAGGCCCGAACCGTGCGTGCGCGGAATCATGCCGACTAACGCCGACAACGGCCGAACCTCGTCGAGTTTCCGCCCATCGACACGAATTTCTTCTTCGAGCACCATTTTCCGCGCTTCGGCATCGAGTTCTAGTTCCAGAATGTGGCGGCCGTCGGTTCGCTGTTCCTTTGACACGTCGTTGTCCGTCTTCAGGACTTCGTCGAGGTCGGCAGTCAGTTTGGTGATTGCTTCTTCGCGGGCCAATTTGTCCGCCTGCTTCCAGATAGTCCGAAGTTTCCCGTCGGCGAAGGCCAGAACTTTGGCCTTGAGCTTCTCCTGCGAGGCCTGCTCTTCCGGCGTTAACTCCGACACATCGGCTTTGATCTTTTCACGGCCCAGTTTTTTCTGAACCTCGTTGATCAGTTCGATCACCTGGCGAACGTGCTTGTGGGCGAAGGTTAGGCCGTCCAGAACGGTTTTTTCATCGACTTCGTTGGCCGACGCCTCGATCATGACGTGCTCCTCGGCCGTCGCGGTCAGGACGATATCGAGGTCGCTCTTGGCGCGAGCGTCATAGGTTGGGTTGAGCACCCATTCGTTGTTGATCCGGCCGACGCGAACCGCGCCGATCGGTCCGGCCCAGGGGATATTCGACATGTGCAGGGCGGTCGAGGCGCCGATCAAAGCTAAAATGTCGGCGTCGTTTTCCTGATCCCAGGACAAGACCGTGATCACGACCTGGACGTCATTGCGTATGCGATCGTCGAACAGCGGCCGAATCGAGCGGTCAACGACGCGCGAGGTCAAAATCGCGTCGTCGCTGGCGCGGCCTTCGCGTTTCATGAAGCGCGAGCTCTTGATTTTGCCGGCCGCGTACAGCCGCTCTTCGTAATCGACGACCAGCGGGAAGAATTCAATCCCCTCGCGCTGGACTTTGCTCATCGTCGCCGTCGCCAGCACGAGCGTATCGCCGTAACGGACGGTGACGGCCGCGCCGGCCTGTCCGGCGAGTTGGCCGGTGCCGATTTCCAGCTTCCGGCCGCCGATATCGGTAGTAAAGGTCTTCGGTTCCATACAGTTTTCCTTCGACCGATGACCCGCGGACTCTAGACTGTATCAGCAGTCTACCTGTCCGATGGCCATCAGCTAATAATGAATCGTTAGTAAGTAATAATTATTGATTAGTTAGGATTGGTTTCGAATGGTTGGAGGTCGCTGTCCGTCATGGTTTCGCCGCTCATATCTGGATGGGCGAATTGACGAGCCAGGCGGACGTCGTTCTGCAAACGATCTTTATTACCCAACGACAGCGAATACCGCAATGATTTGAGGATCTCATGTCGTTTCATGTACTGAACCTTTCGGGCTTTCGGATTGATGATCAAGAAGAAATCTTCCAACGAGTAGCGGGCCGGAACATCGCCGCTCTGTGTCAGTCGCTCCATCAGTAAACCTCGATAACTCCAATCGAGATTATTTCGTCCAGCTTTCTTGAGTTGACTTAATTGTTCCGGCGATAAAGTTCGACGTAATTTTCCGGCGGCCGATGCAACGATCCGCTCGTAGGCTAGAAACACGGCCTGGACCACATCCTTGGTGATTTCCCTGCCGGCCTCTGCGGCCTGCCGTAATTCTTGGACGGCCGGACTTTGTTTCAGTTCGCGGTGCACTTCTTTCATGTACATCCGAAAGGCATCGGTATCATTTGGATACTCCTGTTCCGAGTAGGCGCTTTCCCAATAGTTAATCTCATCGACCCCCTGCTCCGCCTCCTCGAACATAGAATGAATGGCCGCGGCGATCGAATACTGTTCGTACGGTTGAACATCGGCTATCTGTCGCGACACTTCGGGCACCGCGTACAGTTCTGCCGCCGGCGCCACCGGTGGCTGTTCGTAGCGGGTATCGTTTGAGTCGGTTAGCATGCTTAATCGCTTTCGTCGGATTTAATTGTCGGCGCGATGCTTTCGGTATTAGGTCGCGGCGGCACGTATCGGCCTTCTCGATTTTGCATGAATCGCGGACGAGGGATACTGACGCGCATTTGCGAACGCATCGGCAACAGAAACTTTTTTTTATCGCTCGACAGATCGAGAAATTTATCCGACGTTTCGCGAAGTTTCAGCGACGTCGATTCTTGAAAGGCCATGATTTCGACGCGACATCCTTTGGCTTCCTGGAGATAACGAACGAGCGGCACGTAATCGCCGTCGCCGGCGACCAGCACGATCGTATCCAATCGATCGGCAAGTTTGATGGCATCCACGGTGATGCCGACATCCCAGTCGCCCTTCTTCGCCCCGCCGGCGAACACCTGCAGGTCTTTCATTTTCAGTTCGAAACCTTGTTTGTCAAGCGCGTCGAAGAATTTTTGCTCGTCCGGCGAGTCAGCTTTAATGACGTAGGCGATGGCGCGGACCAGCTGGCGTTCGCCGACCGCGTCTTCGAGAATTTTCCCGAAGTTAACCCGCGCGCCGTGAATGTTCTTGGCCGAGTAGTACATGTTGGCCACGTCGACCAACACGCCGACGCGTTGTTCCGTGGTTTTCACGGCTGTCCGATGATCATCCCTTTAGCGGTGATGGAAATAAGAAAATATCGAACTACTTCTGGTGGGGGCTTGGAGTGCACCTAATGGAAATAACATAGTATTCGTCACCTCTAACGGGATCATGAGGTTTTGAGTTTCAGCTTCTTGACCAGCTCTTCGAAACTGGCCGGGTTGTCCCGCTGGAGATAGCGCAAGAGGCGGCGGCGCTGGCCGACCTTTTTCAGCAAACCGCGGCGCGAAGAAAAATCCTTCTTGTGCGTCTTGAGGTGGCCGGTCAATTGTTCGATTTCGGCCGTCAGGATGGCAATCTGGACCTCCGAGGATCCGGTGTCCGATTCATGGACCTTATACTTCTTGATGATCTTATCCTTGTCTTCTTTGGCCAGGGACACGGGCTGTTCCTTTCTGATGGCGAGAACCGAGAGCGGCCTTCAGGCGGTTAGCCTGATCAGCATGGCCGTTCCAAGAGCTCGTCGGGGAGTCAATAAAGCGAGGAGAGTATA
>JBBTRH010000006.1:0-49340 GCA_038065275.1 Patescibacteria group bacterium
CCGTGCAACCCGCTCCAACCGAACGGCACGTTTACGATTAACGTTTCTTCGGCCGGCGGGACGGCCTATGAGATGGGATGCTTCAGCCCGCCGAATATGCCGTACTCCTGCCCGCAGGCGGTCGCCGTGACAATCGTTCCCGGCGGGACGGTCACCAAGGACCTTGATTTGACGATGAACAATTCGGCGATCGTCGGACAACTCTACGATCAATCCGGCTTCCCGCTCTCAAACTGCGAGAGTTTCCGCGGCGGAAGAGTCTTCGCGGACAACCCGGGCGGCAACGGTGCCCACTACGAGGGTGAAATCGGGACGGATTGTAAGTTCAAGATTTCGCTCGTGGCAGGGGTATACTTCATGAACTCCTTCTTCCCGCCGGATTCCGGAGCGATGAACTCGCCGCCCGGAGCCCCGGTGCAGGTCTTCAGCGGGCAAACGGTCCAGAAGAACATCATGGTGGCTAAGGCCGACGCCTCCATTATCGTCGCGTTGCTCGACAAGAACGGAAACGGCACCCAGGGGTACATCAACGTCGATAACAACGAAGAAATCAACATGTCCCGCGAAGGGAACAAAGGCCCGGGCGGTCCCGGCGATCAAGGCGGCAAAGGCGCCGATCTCGGATTCGGCAAGAAAATGCCTTGCGGCGCGTCGAATTTTTCCGGGGTGCAGAAGTGCTGCAAGGATCCGAAGAACAAAGCCCAGTGCGTCGCCTTCAAGGTTCCCGACGGTCCGAACGGTTGCACCAACGCTTACGATTGCGTCAAGCAGTGCACTAAAGACCCGAAGATCTGCAACGAAGCAGATAAGGGAAATAAAAACGCCGGCCCGCAACCGGGACAGGGGGAGTTCAAGGTTGGTCCGGGCGGATGCAAGTCGGAAACGGAATGTCAGAAGTACTGCTCAACGCCGGCGAACCAAAATGAATGCGCCAAATTCGCGCCGCCTCCAGGCGTGCAGGGTCAAAGTGTAACCAAAGCCAAGCTGTTCAAGAAAATCCCGACCAGGATCATCAGCTCGGTCCCGGTCCGGGCGTTGGGTGAAGGCGATCAGGGCGGTGAAAAAGGTCCGGGTTTCGACAAAGGCATCCATTCCAGCGGCCCAACCGACTTCAATGGGAACGCCAAGATTGCGGTCCTGAGCGGCCACCGGTACAAAGTCTGCGCCGGCTTGCCGCCCGAATCTAACGACATGCCGCCCAAGTGCCAGTCAGTGGATCTGACCAGCGCCAAAACCGCGTCGGTCACGCTCCGACTCCGTGAGGCGGATGCGCAAATGACCGGCACCGTAAAGATGCCCAGCGGCACGCCGGCCACGCGTTGCTTCGTCCATGCCTGGGCGGAAGACGGCAGTTTCAGCGGCCAGCCATGTTCGGGTAGCGGGACGTACAAACTCAACCTGACGGCGGATACGACCTGGCACTACGGCGCGGACAGTATGGACGGCGCGAAGTTCTACCGGAGCGAAGAACAAACGCTAGTGGTCGTTAAAGGCAAGAAATACACTCAGAACTTAGAACTGAAAGAGGGTGACTTCGAAATCCCGCAACCGGTGACGGCCAGCGGCGACTGCTCAAGCCCGCTAGTGATCAGCATGTCGAATAAGGCCAAAATCAGCATCCCGGCCGGAAGCTTAAGCACCTCGACGACCGGTCAGTGCAGTTGTACCGCCACGCCGACGATCGACTTGATCGCCACGCAGTCCAATCAACCGCAAGGCGCCGGCTACACCATCGACTGTCGCGACGAAACCGGAGCGCAAGTGACGCAACTCAAATCTTCGGCCACGATCACGGTGCCGTACAATCTCTCGGCCGACGAAGAGGGGACGTCGATTGAAGACGCGCTCAAACCGGTGCTGTACCAGTCCGACTCGCAATCATACAAAACAGTCTCCTCATACACGCTCGATAAGGAAAATAACCTGATTACCTTCTCGGTTGACCACTTCTCGGCCTACACGGTTTCCAACAGTAGCGGTATTTCGTCGAAGAGTGCCGCCCTAAAAACCGTCACCAAGAACATCAAAAACAAAATCACGTCGTTCACAGTCAACAAAAAGAAGGTGACGCCGTTCCCGAAGTGTAAAGGAGATGTCAGCGTGGTGACCAAGAGCGTCAACGGCGCGCAATTGATCGGCGCGGTAGCCAGTTGCGACACCAACCTCAAGGTCTATGACGTGAAAGGTAAACTCAAGAAGACCGTCGGCCTGGGGGCGGCCGCTAACACCGTCACCTTCGCCGACGTGACTCAAGACGGCAAAGCTGACCTGATCGTCGCGCCGGCCAGCGGTAAAAAGGTGCTGGTCATCCAGCCGGGCAGTAAATACAAGACGGTGACGGTTCAGTTGCCCTCGGCCGGCAAGCTGACCGCTAACGCCATTGATGTCAAAGGCAACGGCCTGGCCCAACTGGTCACCGGCGTGGTGAAGAATAACCAAGCCACCGATCTGAAGTTCTACAACTTCAAGAAAGGTAAGTTCACGGCCAGTAGTAGCGTCTATACTGCCTACTTGTCCGGTAAGGGTAGCGCGATCAGCTTGAATATCCCCAAGCCGACCGTCGCCAGCCTGTCCGCCAAGTCGTTCAAAGCTACGGCCACCAAAGCCAAGTTGACCGTCAAGGGCGACAAGCTGACGCCGGACACGACCGTCATGGTCGGTGGCGTCGGCGGGAAGGCCACCTTCAAGTCGGTCAACCGGATTGACGTCACCTTCGACGCCACCAAGCTTGGCAAGGGTACGTATATCGTCAAGCTGACCAACCCCGGCGGCCTCGTCGTCAGCGCCAAGACCAAAGTTACGGTCAAGTAACCACGATTTTTTCACCCCGCCGCGTCAGTCGAGTCAGGCTCGATCAGACGCGGCGGGGTTGGCGTATCCCTGGTCGCGCTTCAGAAATAATTGGACGTAGCGGTAACACTGCTCAAAGAAACCAGATTTTTGGTATACTCTAGACATGCCAGGCGTAATACCGGAGAAAGTTAATGCCGAACAACAGGCCGCCATCGCTCACGGCCGCGGGCCGTTGTTAATCGTGGCCGGGGCGGGAACGGGCAAGACCACGGTCGTAACGGAACGAATCGCCGATTTGATCAGGCATCGGCAGGTGCCGTCGGATAATATTCTAGCCCTGACCTTCACCGACAAAGCGGCCGGCGAGATGCAGGAGCGGGTGGAGAAAATCCTGCCGTACGGTTTCGTTGACCTGTGGATCATGACATTCCACAGCTTCGGCCAGAAATTATTGGAGCGACACGCGCTCGATATCGGATTGTCAAATGATTTTCGGATCTTAACACAAACTGACCAGTGGTTGTTGATCCGCCGACATCTCGATGATTTCGATCTCGATTATTACCGCCCGCGCGGCAACCCGACGAAATTTATCAGCGCGTTGGTCAAACATTTCTCGCGGCTAAAAGACGAAGACATCAAGTCGGAAGAATATTTAAAGTACGCCCAGAGCCTCAACCGGCCGAAAACAAAGATCTCTGATGAAGACAAAGCTGAAGCGAAAAGGGTTATGGAGTTGGCTAAAGCCTACGCGACGTATAACCAATTGTTACTCGATAATAATGCCCTCGACTTCGGCGATTTAATTCTCGATACGTTAAAACTTCTGCGCGAGCGGCCGGCTATACTAAAAAAATACCAACAGCAATTTCAACACATTCTGGTCGATGAATTCCAAGACACCAACTGGGCGCAATATGAGTTGATTAAGTTAATTGGGCGATTGAGGAATAATTTGACCGTGGTCGGTGACGATGACCAATCCATTTACAAGTTCCGCGGCGCGTCGGTGTCGAATATCATTTCTTTTCAGAAAGATTATCCCGACGCGCGGGTAATCGTGCTGACCAAAAACTACCGGACCAAACAAAATATTCTCGATTTAGCCTACAAATTCGTCCAACTTAATAATCCCGACCGGCTCGAAGCGAAGATTGCCGACATCGGTGGCCAAAAGGTGACCAAACAACTCGCCGCACAGCGCGAAGGTCAGGGTCTGATAAATTTGATGCACGTCGAAACTCAGGAAGCGGAAGCGCGGAGCGTGGGGGGAAAGATTTCGGATTTAAGATTTAAGAATAAAGATTTAAGTTGGGACGCGTTTTGCGTATTGGTGCGGGCCAACGACCATGCCGATATATTCATTAACGAGTTTGAGCGGCGCGGAATGCCTTACGTTTTTCTGGCCGCGCGCGGTTTGTTTCTCAAGCCGCTAGTCATCGACCTATTGTCATATTTGCGGCTACTCGATGATTACCATGAGGGCCCGGCGATGTACCGCTGTTTAGCCATGCCGATTTTCAATATCGACCATGGCGACGTAGTGGAACTTTCATACCATGCTCGAAAGAATACGCGGTCGATGTATGAACAGCTACATCACCTTGAGGATGCTAAGATCAGCGAGACTACAACCAAGGGCGTTAAAAAACTTTTGAACCTTATTTCAAAACACGCGGAAATTGCCGCCGGCAAACCAGTCGGTGAAGTCCTGCTTCATTTCCTGAACGATTCCGGTTACTTACAATCAATTACCAGCGCTGAGACTGTTCAATCACACGAACAAATCCGAGTACTAAATCAACTTTTTAAGGTGATTCAAAACTATCAACGCGCTGAACGACGTCCAGCGTCCGTCAAAACCTTCCTGCACTATGTTGGACACGTGGCGGAATCCGGCGACGCCGGCAGTCTGGAACATGACATTGAGATCGGCCCGGAAACGATCAAAATCATGACCATCCACGGTGCTAAGGGATTGGAGTTCCCTTACGTTTTCGTCGGCAACGTGGTCGAACAGCGGTTCCCCGGCCAGGATCGCCAGGATCCGATTCCGGTGCCCGACGCGTTGGTGCGGGAAATATTGCCGCAAGGCGACGCCCATACGCAGGAGGAGCGGCGGTTGATGTACGTCGCCATCACCCGGGCCCGAGACGGTATATTTTTCACCGCGGCCGAGGATTATGGCGGCGCGCGGCGGAAAAAACCGTCGCCGTTTCTGTATGAGCTGGGCTTGCTAGCGCCGCCGGTCAAAGCGGACAAGGTAAAACCTCTGCCGGTGGAACGGCAATTCCGACCAAGCCCGACCGCCGTGAACGAAGCGGTGGCTTACAATCAACGCCCGAAATCTTTCAGTTTTACCAAACTCTCAACCTACCGCGACTGCCCCTGGAAATACCGTTACGCCTTTGTGCTCCAGGTCCCGAAGCGGGGGAGCCATGTTTTGTCTTACGGCTCTTCGATTCATAAAACGCTGTTTAATTTCTTTACGCTTTGGAAAGAAAGATCGGCCGACACGGAACACAAGAAAAGTTCGGTCAGTTTGAACGAACTCATGACGATTTATGATCAGGCGTTTATTGACGAGTGGTATCCGACGAAGAAAGAGCGGACAAAATATTTTGAGCAAGGACGGAAGGCATTGACCGCCTGGTATAAAAAAACCGTCAAGAGCATGCCAAACGTTTTGAGTTTGGAGCAAGTGTTCAACCTGAAAATTGATTCATTCAACGTCACCGGCGCGATTGATCGGATTGACCAGGTCGGTGTTGATGTCAAAACTAAGAAGCCGTTGGTCAAAATCGTCGACTACAAAACCGGTCGGGTGAAGGAGAAGTTTGAGAAGGATGATAAATACCAGCTGTTGATTTACACCCTGGCGGTTCAAGACCCGAATATTCTCGCCGGCGAAGTGAAAGAGCTGGAATATTATTTTATTGACGTAAATGAATCACGAAGCATGACGCCCACGGTCAAAGACGCCGCGGCGGCGAAAGACTGGGTCCGCCAAACAGTAACTAAAATCCAAACCGGCGATTTCCGCGCGACGCCGGATCCGATGGTATGCAAGTTTTGCGACTATCGGGAGATTTGCGAGTATCGGGCGGTATAAAAATCTCGGACGCGGCGTCCGATCGGCCGGAAAAGAAAATCCCCACTTCCGAAGAGGTGGGGGGAACATAGTGGTGAGGTCTTGCACTGCGCGGTGGGAGGTGGTGGAGGAGGGATTCCCGCCGACGCAACGCTTTGGCGGGCAGGCGGACCCTCGACGCGGGGTGGCATCCGGGCTCTCGCCAGGCGACCATGGTTCCCCGTTGGCGGCGGTTGTGTTCCGCTGTATCTTTCGACCACTCAGGCACTTCACCACCCTGACCGGTTCAGGCCGACACCGGTCAGCATGACGGGCGCCGGTCCTCCTGCCAGTAGCAGACCACGTGAACCGAGTAGTCGCGGTAAATGAGCATCTGCAGTCCGTCAACGAATGACTGGGCGATGGCCAAGCCGCGGCCGCGAGGTTCGAACAGGTGTTCACCCATCTCCGACCGGCGCACCGCATCGACCATCCCCCGCACCTGGTCGGCCCGGGCGCAGTTGCTGACCAGTAGCGTCACGACGCGGCGCGGGGCGTGCCCGTAGACATCGAGGTTGACGCCGACCGGTGTGGAAGGCGTGCCGTGCTGGAGCCCATTGGGTACGATTTCGGCCGCCGCCGGAATGAATCGATCCGTGATGAACGAGTCGGCAAACTCCCACCGGTAAAGTTTCAGCCGCAAGTAGCGCATGAACGGCTGGATCCAGCGCGGATCCGCCGGCCGGACGATATGCACATGCTCGATCGCTCCGAACCGCGCTTGGGCGATGGCGGTTTCATCGATGTCCGGAACAACTAAGATTCGAATCTGCTGACGCGGCGGACTGGCCGGATTGGGGACTATCACCATGTCGCGTCCACGCATGGAAGTTCACCTCCTCTTTTGGTTGGTAGTGAAAGGGACGTTGTCAACGGTGTACACCCCCGGAGCCCGACTTGTCAAATGGGACAAAAATCAGTACAATCATGATACCGTATGTCGCTCGTTCGCTTCCTCGTTATTCTCGGCTTCGGGACGCTCCTCTCTTGGACCGCGTGGATGCTGGTGCTGACGACTCTTGATCCGGCCAGCGGCGGCTTGGCGGCGCTCTTCCTGTTCTACGGCAGTTTTTTCCTGGCCCTGTTCGGCACCGCTACCATCGCCGGCTTCTTCACCCGCTACTGGCTCGAACGTCAGACTGTCCTGTTCCGACAAATCGCCGTCGCCTTGCGCCACGGCACGTTGATCAGCGCCGGTTCGACCCTAGCCCTGCTCCTGCAGAGCCGCCGTCTCCTCAACCTGTGGTCGGTGGTGGCGCTGGTCGCTCTGGTCGTGGTCATTGAACTCTTCTTCCTGGCTGGTCAGACCCGCCGACCGGCGACCGAATAACCTATGGACACGCTCGCCACTCTGCTCGATCACGCTCGTATCGCCATCCAATCCGCTCAAACCGCGGTCGATGTTGACCATGTGCGCATATCCCTGCTTGGCCGGAAAGGCACACTAACGGCACTGCTGTCGGTATTGCCGACTTTACCGCCGCCGGAGCGTCGTCAACGCGGCCGGGACCTCAATGAAGCTAAGCACGAGATCGAAGGGTTATTGCATGACCGCGCCGCCGCGCTGACCGCGACGACCCAGCCGCCGATCGACCCCACCTTGCCCGGAGAGCGTCCCGAGCGCGGTCACCTGCATCCGCTGTCACGGTACAGTCGCGAGATGATGGAGGTCTGGCGATCGCTCGGGTACGACGTTCATGAAGGACCGGAGTTGGAAGAACAGTGGTATAATTTCGAAGGATTGAACATGCCACCCGAACATCCGGCCCGGGATATTCAGGACACGTTCTACCTTAAGGATCATCCGCAGTTGGTGCTCCGGACGCATTGTTCGACGGTGCAACTGCGCGCGGTGCTCCATCAGAAAAAACCGCCGCTTAAATACGTGGAAATCGGTCGTTCTTACCGACACGAGGCCACCGATGCGACGCATGAAGCGATGTTCACGCACTGCGACGGGATTGTCGTCGACCGGAAACTGACCATGGCGCATTTGGTGACAACCCTGCGAGTGTTCCTGGGCCGAATGTTTCCACACCCGAAGATCAGGATTCGACCCGGATATTTCCCGTTTGTTGAACCGGGGATTGAGGTGGATATGGAATGGACCCAGAACGGGAAAACGGAATGGTTGGAAATGCTCGGCGCCGGCATGGTCCATCCCAATGTGATCCGGGCGATGGGCTTCAACCCGCGCGAGTGGAACGGATTCGCCTTCGGGATGGGCGTTGAACGGCAGGTGATGATCAAATCCGGCATCCCAGACATGCGTTTCTTTTTTAACGGCAATCTTGATTTCTTGAAACAGTTCTGATATGAATCCCGTTAGAAATTCCTGCGGTCAAGTCGAAATATGACGCCATATTTTATGTCATCATTAGAAAATAATTTCTAACGGGATGAAAATCCCACGGTCATGGCTGAGGGAATACGTCGAGACCACTTTGCCGTCGACCGCGCTGGCGGAGCGGTTGATGATGCACGGGCTCGAGGTCGAGAAGATTATCGACCGTCGCGGCGACTACGATCGCATCGTGGTCGGCGCCATTGTCGGCATCAAACCGCATCCGAAGGCGGATAAACTTCAACTGGCATCGGTGGTCATTGCGCCGTCCGGCGAAGCCGGATCCGGCTCCGCCGGAAACGGGAAACCGCAGACCGTGGTGTGCGGCGCGCCGAATATCAAAGTCGGTCAGAAAGTGCCGGTCGCTCTGCTCGGCGCCAAGCTTCCGAACGGCGTGACCATCGAGTCACGGTCGATTCGCGGCATAGTTTCGGAAGGGATGCTTTGTGCTGAAGATGAGCTGGGCTTAAGGAACAACCATCAGGGCATTCTCATTCTCGACCCGGCCCTGAGAGCGGGTATGCCCCTGGCCACCGCCCTGGGTTTTGACGAGGTGGTGATCGACATCGCCACTCCGGCTAACCGGCCCGACCTGATGTCTGTTCGCGGGCTGGCCTGGGAAATCGCCGCGATCCTCGGTTTGAAATTTCACGAGCCGAAGCGACCGCATTTTATCGCTACTCCCACCATGAAGAAACCCTGGGTGGTGAAAGTAACCAATTCGAAACTCTGTCCGTTGTACACCGCCCGGGTCATCCGTAACGTGACGGTCAAACCGTCGCCCAGTTGGCTGCAACAACGTCTGACCGCCGTCGGCATTCGGCCGATCAACGCCATTGTTGACGCGACGAATCTGATCCTCCTGGAATACGGACAGCCGTTGCATGCGTTCGATGCCGCGAAAGTTCGGGGAGACATCGTCGTGCGTACCGCTCGCGCGGATGAACGCATCGTTACGCTTGATCGGGTCGCTCGCCGTTTAAACGCTCAGCAGATCGTCATTGCCGATGACAGCGGACCAATCGCTCTGGCCGGCGTCATGGGCGGCGCGGCCACGGAAATATCGGCCAGGACTACGGATGTCCTCCTCGAATCGGCGATTTTCGATCCGGTCAGTATTCGTCGGACATCGCGGAGCCTGGGACTCGTTTCGGAAGCGTCGAAACGGTTCGAGAAGGGCCTCCCGCCGCCGTTGCCCGAGCGGGCCAGCCGCGCCGCCGCCGCGCTGATCGTTGACCTTTGTGGCGGTCAGGTCGTTCCGGGCGTGACGGCCATCGGGACATCATCGACGAAGCCGGTCGTGGTCGCCGTTTCCCCGTCGTACTTCAGCGAACTCCTCGGTCGGCCGCTCATTCCCGCGAAAGCAAAGCAGATCCTGCAGCGGCTGGGCTTCAAAGTCAGCGGCACCGCTAAGCGCTGGAGCGTGACCGTGCCGTCGTGGCGGCTGGACGTGACGCTACCCGAAGACCTCGTCGACGAGGTCGGGCGGCTGATCGGCTACGAACAGTTGCCGGAATCGATGCCGCTCATCAATACGATTCCGCAGGGAATTCCGAAAGTCGTGCAACTGAAAGAACAAATTCGAGATGCGCTCTCAGGCTGGGGGCTGACAGAAGTCATCACCCACTCCTATTACGGCGAACCTTGGGCCCGGGAAGCGCCAGGTCGACATCTCAAAGTGGCTAATCCGATCGACAAATCCCAACACTACCTTCGCCGGACGCTCTACCCCCAGACGCAAAGCATCCTGCGAGGCGAAGTGAAGCAGGGGAAGGAAGCGCGGATCTTCCAAATAGGCCGAGTGTTTACCCCTGAAGTAAGTGCAAAAGTTGAAAAAATTCAGCCCTGGAAGCTGATCGTAGCGGCGACGGTTAAAGTCAAGGCCGGCTATATAGCACCGCGTCGCATCGACGGAATCGTCGAAAACCTGTACCAACAACTGAGCGTCGCGCCGGGCAAACCGCGATTTATCAGCTCATTTGACGCCCGGAGTTTCCCCGGGTGGATCGTCGAGTGGTGCGAACTGGACGTCGCGGACTTAGGACGGAACCGCCGGTCGCAGGTTTTTCACGAAGTACCGAAAGTCCCGCCCAGCTATCGTGATTTATCTTTTTGGGCACCGACCGACAAAAAGTACGCCGAACTTGAACGCGTTATACGGAATAATGGCGGCCGGTCCTTGGTGACGGTTGAACTCTTTGATGCTTTCGAGAAGGATCGGCGGCGCAGTTACGCAATCCACCTCAAATTTCAAGCTCCCGACCGGACCCTGACGAAGGGGGAGGTGGATGAGGTGATGAAGAAGATCGAAAGGGGTTTGCGGGACATGCGCGCGGACATCCGATGATATGACTGAAGCGCAGGAACCGGCGATCGCTCGGAACGCGAACGGCGAACCCCGTCGTTTGACTAATGACGAGCTCTTGAGGTATACGAAAGAACGGTTGCAGACCATGACGCCGGAGGAGGTGGTCGATATCTGTCATAAGCTTGAAAAACGCCTGTCCTTTTTGGAACTTGATGTCCCGCCGCCGACCATCGACGTCAACCTTTCTCCGGACGAAGCGAAGAAGCAACTCATACATCGCATTGATTTTTTTCTCCGCCCGCGATTAACGGAATACGCCGACCGCCGGCGCGATGCGGATCAGCGCCAGGAACAAAAGCATGAGCACCATTTGCGTGAACTCAGCGGTGCCCGGACGCTTGAGCGCGTAGCCCAATGGCAAGCGGCGGCCGTGACGACCGAACCACGAACCGAGACTGAACGCGCCGAACTCGAGAGGTTACACCGGCAACGGGGTGACGAAGGTCTCGAGAAACGAGACATGTACGAGTTCACCAAGAAATCCGAACCGGTCATAGCGGCGATGCTTGAGATCGCTGATTCACTTGGCGGCGCCGCCACCTATGTTCCGGCCAGCGAGCATGAGGATCTGGCGAGTGGCGCCGATATTTTTGCCACTATCGCCGTTAACGACGGTCAGGGCGGAACGCACGGGATCAAACTGGGCTTGGACTACACCGTCACGAAGAAGGAAGAGATACAGCGGGATAAGTTGTTGAAGAATTTCCGCCGGCCGACACGGGAGGTGTTACACTCCACCATCGGCCACCCCGATCTTGGACAGCCCGGATTGCAGCGCGGCGATCGGTTCATCGGCGTACTCCTCGCGGTTCATAAGGAGCGGGTCGAGCAGATGTTCGATGACCTTAATGTCATGGAGGTCGGTCAGCCCTTCGTGCCGGACAAGGTCCGTCAATTAACGGATGAATACCGCCGTGACCCGTTGCTCCGGTACGTCATCCCGTGGTCCATTCACGAACAGCTGAAGACGCAGTTGGATCTTGTTCGACGGCGCCCGCGACGCTGGGAAGGCGGCCTCTACGAAAAGACGGCGGCGGATCTTCAACTGCTGATCGACCATTTCGGACGTCTTCTGGAGGGTAGAAAAAAACTCCGCGGTGAAGCAGAGCAAATCGTGAACGATTTTCGTCTGAGCGATGTCTACCGCGTCGGCAATCCGGGTTTTCACGCCGACGTCCTTAGGAGTCTTCCTCCACGGGAGTACGCCGAACTTCACGGCTGATGGCGATCGTTCTCGCCAGCGACGGATCCGGAGCGGTTCTCGTCGCGCGCTTCCGTTCGATCAGGCGGTCGAGAACCGCGGTGAGGTAGGCTTTGAATGAACGGTGGCCCTCCGTGGCGTCGGGTCGCGGTTCTTCAGGGTGACGACTCATGTGACCCTCGGCGGGTTGGCGTGAATGAGCAATCGCTCGCGTTTCGAGCGCGTCGACCGTAGCACGCCGGGGTGATTTTGTCAAGATTTCCGGCCCTTGCCATAAACCTTCTTTTGTGCTATCCTTAGCGTAAAGATAGTGTTTTCCCCACCCCACTTTTTTATGGCTAAGAACGCTAAAAAACAGCCCAAATCCATGCCTGGCCGGTCTGGCCGATCGGCAGGAGGCGAGTATACCGCCGCCCAAATTACCGTTTTGGAGGGTCTCGATCCCGTCCGCAAACGGCCGGGCATGTATATCGGCAACACCGCCACCGAAGGTCTTCACCACCTCGTTTGGGAAGTGGTCGACAACGCGATCGATGAAGCCATGGCCGGGCGGTGCGATGAGATTATCGTTTCTCTCTTGCCGAACCATCGCCTCCGGGTGACGGACAATGGAGCGGGTATCCCGGTGGAAACCCACCGGCAAACGAAGAAATCGACCCTCGAGACGGTCCTGACCATCCTCCATGCCGGCGGGAAATTCGGTGAAGGCGGGTACAAGGTCTCCGGCGGTCTGCACGGCGTCGGCGTGTCGGTCGTCAACGCTTTGTCGATATATCTCCGGGCCGAGGTTAAGCGTGAAGGAAAACTATGGGTCCAGGAATACAAGCGCGGCAGGCCGCAGTCAAAAGTCAAAGCCGAAGGCCCGGCCCGCGGCACCGGCACGACGATTATTTTCGAACCTGACTCGGAAATTTTCTCAACCCTGGAATTCAACAAAGACGTCATCCTTGATCACCTCCGACAGCAAGCTTACCTGACCAAAGGTGTACGGATCGTTGTTAATGACGAGCGATCGCGCCCCCACAGCCCCTACAGTTTCTACTTCGAAGGCGGTGTCGCCTCCTACGTCAGGCACCTTAACCACACCAAGGAACCGAAACACGAAAATGTTTTCTATGTTGAGAAAGAGGTCGGCAAGATCACCGTCGAAGCGGCCCTGCAATACACCGACGACTACAAGGAAACCGTTTTCAGTTTCGCCAACAACATTTTCACCGTCGAAGGCGGCATGCACCTGATCGGCTTCCGCACCGCCCTGACCCGATCAATCAACAGTTATGGCCGCAAGCAAGGTTATTTGAAAGAGAAAGACGAGAACCTAACCGGTGAGGACATCCGCGAGGGTCTGACCGGCATCATTAGCATCAAAATCCCCGAGCCGCAATTCGAAGGTCAGACCAAGGCCAAGCTTGGCAACGCCGACGTTAAACCGGCGGTTGATTCGATCGTGGCCGACGCTTTTGCGACCTTCCTCGAAGAGCACCCACGCGATGCCGAAGCCATCATTGGCAAAGCGGTGTTGGCCGCCCGCGCACGCGTCGCCGCCCGCGCCGCTCGCGACTCTGTTCTACGCAAAGGCGCGCTCGACGGTTTCGCCCTGCCGGGCAAGCTGGCTGACTGTTCCTCGCGTGATCCCCAGCAATCCGAACTCTACCTGGTCGAGGGCGACAGCGCCGGCGGCAGCGCTAAGCAGGGCCGTAACCGCGAATTTCAAGCCATCCTGCCGCTCCGCGGGAAAATACTCAACGTCGAAAAGGCGCGGCTCGATAAAATGCTGGCCAACAATGAAATCAAGTCGCTAATTATCGCCCTCGGCGTCGGCGTCGGCGAATCATTCGACATCACCGGCCTGCGCTATCACCGCGTGATCATCATGACTGACGCCGACGTTGACGGCGCGCATATCCGCACTCTGCTCCTGACATTGTTCTACCGCTACTTCCCGCAACTGATCACCGCTGGCAACCTCTACATCGCCCGGCCGCCGCTCTTTCGCGTCCAGAAGGGAAAGGATGCGCGCTACGTGTACAATGACGCGGCGTTAGAGAAAGTGACCGAGGAATTGGCGGCGGGGAGCAGTGAAAAAACTACGGCCAAGGCGAAAACGAAAGCCGGTAAAAGTAAAGCCACGGTTAAGGAAGTTACACTAAAACTCGACGGCACGATCAAAGGCTTGCCCGCCCTCGTTTCTGCTTCGGCGGGTGAACCCGCCGAACAAGTTGACGATGCCGGCGTCGAAACAGTGCAGTCCGGCATTCCCGGCGTCTCGATACAACGCTACAAAGGTTTAGGCGAAATGAATCCGGAACAGCTGTGGGAGACAACGATGGATCCGGCGCGGCGCGTGATGCGCCAGGTCACGATTGACGATGCCGAAAAAGCGGACGAGATTTTCGATATTCTAATGGGCTCGGACGTGGCGCCGCGGAAGAGATTTATTCACACGCAAGCGAAGAACGTCAAAAACCTCGATATTTAATAACTTAGGCACACAAATATGCACAAAGCATTACACGGGGCATTGATGGGATTATTGATCGGTGGGCCGTCAACATTGCTGGCCTATTATATGGTGCGCACGGCAGTTGATAAAGGATTATGGCCGATCGCGTTATGGATTATCGGTTGGGTGATTTGGGGTGCGATCCTGGGCGTGTTGCTACCAAAGCACAAAGTCTAGACTTGTCGCGCCGCGAAAGAGGTTTATTAATACGCAGGCGAAATACGTGAAAAATTTGGATATTTAACATATTTCGTCAAATTAGTCGATATTTCGGAGTTTGTGGCAGTAAACCGCGTCTTGGCGGACTGGAAAGTTCGCCAAGTTCCATTTTTAGGATTTTTTAATAGTAATCAACAATCCTGATAATTTTCACCCCAGGAAGGGGGCGGACTTTCCAGTCCGCCCCCGACCGACCCTGATTAGCGTTGAACAACAAGTTTATCCAGCAGTGTGCATTCTACCCTGTGGATTGAAAAATTACCCACCAGGTAAGCCGCACTCTTTCCAGAGTGCGGCGTTGACAGCGGACAAATCTTGAATTAAGGTGGAATCGGTGGCTGGCACGCGCCAGCAATGCCCAAGATTCCCTACGATCCGAATTACCTTTGTTTTATCACGACCGTCACGCACAAGCGACGGCCGATATTTCGCGATCAAAAATTAGCGGAACGGTTGGGGACGATGATTATGATGGCTTGTCGGTTGAAAGGATTCGTGCCGTTGGTGTACGCGATTTTGCCGGATCATTTACACCTTCTGGTTTGCTCTCAGCACCTGTTACTACGCACACTCGAAAGTGTGCGTAGTAACAACCAAACCTCTGGCGAGGCAGGAGGCGGACTTTTCCCGCCGTTAGCAGGACCCCGCTTGTCGGCGGTGGCCAGTCTGCCTGCGCCACAAGTCGGTGCCCTAGTAAAATCCATTAAAGGTACGTTTTCGCGGACACTGCCGCACGGAACTGTTTGGAAGCGACGGTATCATTGTTGGATGATTATTGATGGGCGCGATGCGGCTCGCGTGGTTAAATACATCACTTACAATTACCGACACTCCGGTGTGCTAGAACGGTACGGCCGGGAACCATACGTTTGGTGCGATGATGGGATGATCGAACAGATCTTGTCGTGATTTCAGAACGCGCTATACTCACCCCATGACCCTCGCCGAAGATAGCGTCATCGCCGAGTACAAAAACCATGGCTTTCGCCGCGTGGTCGTCCGCCGCGACGAACCTAATTTCGATTACCCCATCCACTACCACGCCTACAACCTGGCTTTCCAGGTGCTGGCGGGCTCGATGCACGTCACCACCAACCACCAACGCACGGTAGCCAACCCCGGCGACCACTTGCATATTCCCGCCGGCCAACTGCACACCGTCCATATCGGCCCGGCCGGGTGCGTTTACATTCACGCCGAAAAAGAACCGGCGAATGCAGGGGGCGGGTTCCGGGGCGGGGGATAGGAGGGTTGTCAGTCTGTCTGACCTGGGGTATACTCCTCGGTGCGTCGATTTTTACTGTTTCGGTGCCCGGCGCGCCCTATGTCTAAACGTCTCGCGTTTCTTCTGCCGATCATCGTCTTGATGATCTCGTTCGTCATTCCCGCCGAGGCCAAAGCTTTGCCGAACACTTGTGCCAGGTGGGTGGCGTGCGGTCGGGGACAATACTACTGCGCGGGCCGAAAAGGCGAGAGTTGTAAGAATCCATCGTTCTACCAATCCAGTTACGATCTATCGCAATCGATCCGGCAACGGGCCAAAACGATTCCGCCGGCGAAGAAGGGGGTAGTCTATAAAAGCAGTCCGGCCGCAAAATACGTTTGGAAGTACAAGTACGTCTATAATAAAAAGGGCCAACGCGTTAAGAGGTGGTATCAGGTCAGAGTCACGACTACAGCTAAAAAGTAAACGGGAAGCGGACGGAATAACGGCCGTCGGTTTCGTGTTGTTTGAAGACAGTTGACACATCAACTGTTTACATGTAAACTGTGGATGATTATGTCGCCGGTAGTAATAACCTCATCGTCAGCTTGGGACGTGGTAGTCATGCTCCACAAGATCATCTTCCTGCTCGACCGCCGCGCCCACATTCTAGTGCGAGCTGAGCTGGGGTTGGCCTATTCGCAGTTTATGATCATCATGGCCCTGAAACACCGCGGGTCAATCTCCCAGCGGGCCCTGGCCGACTCCAGCGGTTTAACTCCCGCGGCAATTAGCCGGCAGGTTAGCGGCTTAGTGACTAAAGGACTGGTCAAATTCCAGGTTAATGCTCGCAACCGGCGCCAGCACGCATTGAGTCTGACCAGCCGCGGCGATCGGGCGGCGATTCAGGCCCAGCTCCTGCTCGGCCGCGCTTTCGAGCGTTTATTCCGTCGCCTGCCTGGTCGACAGCAAACCGGTCTCAACGCCGCCTTGCGCCAGCTATTGGACCTCATCTGTCAGGAGGCGTCGGCGGCGACGCGACTGCCGGGCGACAAATCAGTTCGCGCTTAACCTATGCCCGACATCATCGAAGTCAAAAACCTGACCAAAACCTACGGCGACTTCACCGCCGTGGACGGTATCTCGTTCACAGTGAAAATGGGAGAAACCTTTGGTATTCTCGGACCGAACGGAGCGGGGAAGACGACCACCTTGGAGATGATGGAAGGGTTGAAGCCAGTCAGCTCCGGCACGATCGTCTTCGACGGCCTGGACGTCCAGAAGCGGACGCGCGACGTTAAGCAACGGATCGGCGTCCAGCTCCAGGCGTCATCGTTCTTCGACGGCTTAAGCCTCAAAGAACTCGTTGACACCTTCGCCTCACTCTACGGTCGAAAGGTCAAAGCCCTTGATTTATTGCGTCGGGTGCAACTTGATGAAAAGGCTAAGAGCAAAGTCAAAGAGCTGTCCGGCGGACAGAAACAGCGGCTGTCGATCGCCGTCGCCCTGGTCAACGACCCGAAAGCGATGTATCTCGACGAGCCGACGACCGGCCTCGACCCGCAAGCTCGACGAAATCTGTGGGATCTCATTACCGACATCAAACGGCAGGGCAAGACGATTATCCTGACGACGCACTACATGGAAGAAGCCGAAGTCCTGTGCGACCGGATCGCGATTATGGATCACGCCAAGATCATTGTCCTCGGCACGCCCCAAGAACTCCTCAAGCTGGCTGACGTCGGTTCGACCGTCGAATTCCATGTTGATCGGCATCCGCCCCAGGGGGTGATGGATCACTTGCCGGGAGTGGAACGAGCCGAGCGCGAAGACCATGGATACAAACTCCTGACCGGCGACCCGGAAAAAACCTTGCCGGCGCTGTTCGAATATGAAGTCACGCACGGCTTCAAAATATTCGATCTCCAGCTTCATCAGGCGACGCTAGAAGACGTCTTTTTGAAACTGACCGGCCGGAGTTTACGCGAATAATCGGCCCACCAACCGTCCCGTGAACACTACCCTCACTCTCACCCGCTCGGCTATCAAGATGTTCGTCCGCAACCGGCAGTCGCTCTTCTTCACGCTGTTCATGCCGTTGATGATCATGGTTATCTTCGGATTCGTCGGCCTCGATAAAACGCCAAAGATAAGCTTGGGTATTGTGGTTGATCAGCCCACGGCGGCGACCCAGCAGTTTATCAATGACCTGAAGAAGTTCGAGGCTTTTGACGTGACTCAAGGATCGGAAAACGCCGAGCGGGTTGCCCTGAAAAAAGGGGAGCGAGTGGCGGTCATCATCATGCCGTCGGATTTTTTTCCGAATCCGGCCGATCTTGTTATTAGCCCGCCGCCCGCGGGAGGAAAAAATACGGCTCCCCTCCAGCCGTCGTATTCGAAGCTGAAACCGAAGACGCTGGTTATGCTGGAGAACGTAGCGCAGCAACAGTTCGCGAAAACGGCCGAATCGATCATCCGGCAGATGCTCGACAAAACAACCCTCGGCATCGTTCAGGCGCCGACCTTCTTTGAGGTTCAAGCCGAAAATGTCAGCGTTAAGAGCACCAAGTACATCGATTTCCTGGTGCCCGGGATTCTCGGCATGGCCTTGATGCAGATGGCGGTATTTTCGGTGGCTTTCGTGTTCGCCGACTATAAAGAAAAGGGGATTTTGAAGCGGCTCCTGGCCACGCCGATGAAGCCCCAGCAATTCGTTACCGCCCAGGTCATTACCCGTTTGATCGTCGCCCTGGCCCAGTCGGCGATTCTGCTGGCCGTCGGCGTCTGGTTGCTCCATACGCATGTCTACGGGTCGCTGTGGTTGGTGGCGCTGATCGCCATCGTCGGCAGTGTCATGTTCCTCGGGTTGGGATTCACCATTTCCGGCTTAGCTAATACGGTCGATTCAGTGCCGGCCATCGCCAACCTGATCGTTTTTCCGATGCTCTTCCTCGGCGGGACGTTCTTTCCGATCAGCGGCATGCCGCAGATCATGCAGTCGATCGTCACCTACCTGCCCTTGCAGTACCTGACGCACAGCCTACGCGAAGTGATGGCGAACGGGGCGGGATTGAACGCGATCGCTCATGATATCTACTGGATGCTTGGCTGGGCCGTGATTATGGTTACCTTGGCCATGTTTACGTTCCGGTTCGAGGAGCGGCGGGTGTAACGGCGCTTGACAGCTCCGAAGACCTGGGGTAAAGTACCCCCATCACCGCCCCGTCGGGGCTATTTAGGACTGAAATCTAATGGCAAATCGCCTTTCTTACTTCCGCGAAGCGCGGGAAGAACTACGTAAAGTGGCCTGGCCGACCTGGCTGGAGACCCGCAACAACACTATTCTCGTGATCGGCATTAGCGTTTTCGTGGCCGCCTTCCTGGGGCTGGCCGATATTGGGTTGAGCGCCTTGTTCCGCCTCGTCACAAAGTAACTTTATGGCTAAACAAGTCCTGCAACAAGGCCGCCGCTGGTACGTCTTACACACCTATTCCGGATACGAAGAGAACGTGGCCCGCAACCTCCGCCAGCGGATCGAGTCGATGGATATGGAGGACAAGATCTTCAACGTCCTGATCCCGACCGAGAACCGCATCCGCATTAAGAACGGCAAGCGGAAAATCGTGACCGAGAAAATCTTCCCCGGCTACGTGCTGGTGGAGATGATGGTCACCGATGATTCGTGGTACGTCGTCCGCAATACTCCGAACGTGACCGGCTTCGTCGGCTCCGGCACGACCCCGACCCCGATTGCCGAAACGGAAGTCCGGGCCTTGCTGGAACGGATGGGCGTGGCCGAGCCGAAATACAAGATTGACGTCGAAACCGGCACGCCGGTGCGCATCACTGACGGCCCGTTCAAGGAATTTGAAGGTAAAGTATCGGAAGTCGACGAAGGCCGCGGCAAGGTCAAAGTCCTGGTTTCGATGTTTGGACGGGAAACGCCGGTTGAGTTAGACTTTTTACAGGTTAAGAAATTGTGACCCCACCCCCAACCCCCGCCCCTGAATTCATGGGCGGGGGCGACGGGGGGAGAGGTGATAACCACTACTATGGCTAAGAAAGTAAAGACAGTAATCAAACTCCAAATCCCCGGCGGGAAAGCGACGCCGGCGCCTCCGGTTGGGACAGCGCTCGGGCCCCACGGGTTGAACATCGCCGAATTCGTCAAGAAGTTTAACGACGCGACCAAGGATCGGATGGGCGAAGTCACACCGGTGGAAATGACGATCTACGAAGATCGGACGTATACATTTATCCTGAAAACCGCGCCAGCTTCGGTCTTGCTGATGAAGGCCGCCAAGATCGAGAAGGGAAGCGGCGATTCGCTCCGGAACAAGGTGGGTAAAGTAACGAAGGCGCAAGTGCAGGAGATCGCCGAAAAGAAAATGCCGGATTTAAACGCGAAGGACATGGCCGGCGCCATGCGCATCATCGAAGGCACGGCCCGCAACATGGGCATTACCGTCGAAGGTTAAACCACTAACGCTACGCCTATGGAAAGCCTCTCATTTCTCGCCCCGCTTCTCGGATTTTCCGGGGTGGCAGTAGTCGTCCTGGCGATCGTGGCGATCGTTCAGGATCTCAAGCAAGAACGAAAATACGGCTACCGGCAAGCGTTCTACACCATCGTCACGCTGGTAATGCTGGTCATGGCGGTCGGTGCGGTTGAATCACTGATGGTGGTGGGGTTGAAAGAAGCGATGCCGGACGCCAAACAGTACAACCAACGGTTTAATCAACCCCCAGGTTTCTATGTAACCGGTGAAACTGCGACCACGACTAAACCGGCGGCTCCACCCCCGGTCTCGTATACCTGTGAGACCGATTGTCAGTTCACGGCTACTGATAAACAGGCGCTGAACGATTGGCGGGCCTCATACACCTCCTGGCGGGAGACTACGAATGTCTCGTTGCAAACACGCCGGAATATCGCTGGCGCGCTCTCGCTCCTGATTATCGCCTTGCCGCTCCTACTGCTGTTCATGCGCTGGATGAATCGCGGCGCGAGAGAGGAATATGCGATCCAGCACAAGCCTTCACCACTCCGTTCCATTTACTTCTACGGGATCTCGTTTGCCGGCTTGGTGGTAGCCGTCGTCGGCGGCGCGTTTCTCTTGAATACCGCCTTTAATACCGTTTTGAAGACCGGCGCGGCGAGTAATTCCCGGGCTATGCCGATCAGCGTGTCCGCCAGCGACACCGGGGCGATCGACAGCGTTTTGGCCTGCGGAACGAAATGCAACTTCAGCCAGGCCGATCTCACTCTGGCGCAGGAATGGAAGCGGGACTGGCAGAAGTACCGTGATCTCCAAACGACCAGCGTCGGTTCCGCCCAGAATGACTTGGCGAATACCATCCCCCTTATCCTGGTCGGATTGCCGCTCTTCTGGTATCACTTCGTCCGCATCCGCCGCGAAGGACATGAAAGCGAAGGAACGCCGACCGCGCCAACTCCGACAATCGTCTAATTATTATTTGTGGGAGTCTTGACCATTCGGGACGTTAGCACCACGTCCGGCGGAGCCGGATCCGGTTCCGCCGGAAAAGGAAGAATCTATGCCCAGTAAACGTTTTCGCGCCGCTCAGCAACTGATCGACGTCAAGAAGAGTTATCCGATTGATGAAGCGATGGCGCTGATGAAGCAAACGGCCACCACTAAGTTCGATTCGAGCGTCGAGGTCCACGTCAAACTCGGCATTGACCCGGGGAAAGCCGACCAGTCGGTGCGTAGCACCGCCCAGCTCCCGCACGGTACCGGCAAGAAACTTTCCATCGCCGTGTTTGCTAAGGGCGCGGCCGCCAAAGCGGCCAAGGACGCCGGCGCCGATACAGTCGGGGATGATGAGCTGATTGCCGAGATCAAGAAAACCGGCAAAACGGATTTTGACATCGCCCTGGCCGCGCCGGAGATGATGAAGCTCCTGGCGCCGATCGCCAAGACGCTCGGGACTAAGGGCCTGATGCCCAACCCGAAGAACGACACCGTTACGGCCGACCCGGCGGCCGCCGTGAAAGCCCTGCGTAGCGGCAAAATCGCTTTCCGTTCCGATAACACCGGCAATGTCCATCAAATCATTGGCAAAGCTTCATTTCCTTCGGCCCAATTGAAAGCTAACCTAGAGACCTTCCTCGACGCCCTGAAAAAGGCTAAGCCGAGCGACACCAAGGGCACGTACCTGAAATCCGTCACCCTGACCTCGTCCATGGGGCCGGGAATCAAGATTACGAAGTAAACCTGTGTTTCCACACCGTCCCGCCGTTCACGGATAGGACGGTGTTTGGTAGGATGAAGATGATGAGCATGGCCGGAAAATACATTTGCCTCTCCGGTGGGGAGGGGAGCGGTAAAACCACCGTGATTGACCAACTGCGCCTCGAATATCCCGACGCGGTGTTTGTCCGCGAACCGGGCGGAACGCCGTTCGGGTCGTCGCTACGCCAGCTGTTGCTCGGCCGCCAGTACGCGCCGGATCCGTGGACTGAGCTGTTTCTGCTGATGGCCGATCGGATAGAGCTGTACCACCGCGTCGTGCGACCCGCGCTGAACGACGGGGCCACGGTGATTTCTGACCGATGTTGGATTGAAACGTTAGTTTATCAAATCCTGACAAAAATCGGACTTGATGCAGTTCCCTTGTTTCTTGATCTGATGCGACGCAGTGGATGCTTGATGCCGAACCTGTGGATCTGGCTCGATATCGATCCGTCGACCGGCTTGGCGCGTCGACAGGCAAGCGGCGAAATGAACAGTTTCGACGCGGATGCGCTTGAACTGCATGAGAAGTATCGCCAAGGATTCGGGAAAGTCGCGACGCTGTTGCCGCAAATGCTAACCGTTCGCATTGACGCCGGTCAAGCCCGCGACGCGGTGTTCGCGGCCGTAATAACTGCTATCATGGATATTCAGGGCCACTAACAATACGCACTATGCCGCCGAGCATTCCCACCTTCTTTCCTGCTCATCACGCTCAGGTTTTTACCACGCCTGGCGGCGTGGCCTATCTGAAAGAACCCGGGGTCGTTCTGATCGCCCAGACCGCGACTGACATCATCGGCCTGCGGCCGTTTCTCGAACAGTTCGACCCGGCGCTGAAATTCGGCGAGTACGTCGACGACCCGACGCCGTTGCCGGCCGGAACGCACCTCTGTAAAACCGCCGGTCAGACCTGTTATTGCTCTTGGGGTGCCAAGCGGACGATGAACACCGAAGCGGCTAAGTACATCGCCAACATCGTCGAATCCGGCCACGGTTCGGTGCTCGAACACGCGGTCTACAGTTTTTTCATCTACGGCATCAGCCGGAGTCTGACCCACGAGCTCGTCCGTCACCGGGCCGGTTGCGCATATTCGCAAGTCAGCCAGCGCTACGTCGACGACACGACCCTGCGGTTCGTTATGCGGCCGGAGTATAACGGCGACCCGGAACTCGAACAGCGCTTCTTCACGAACATTGAACGGGCGGCCAGAGAGTACCGTGAAATCACCGATCTCCTGATGCAGCGCCAGGCGGCCGGTTCGGAGATTCTGTCCGGCGAGAAGAAGCGCGACGAGCGCAAGAAGCGCCAACAAGCCGCCCGTTCGGTCCTGCCGAACGAAACCGAAGCGCCGATCACTTTCACCGCCAACGCCCGAGCACTCCGCCACACCATGGAAATGCGCGCCTCCGACCACGCCGAAACGGAAATCCGGCGGTTGTTCATGAAGATTTACCGCGTAGCGTTGCAGGTCGATCCGATTCTGTTCGGCGATTACGAAGTTGTGAAATTGCCCGACGGAACGGAGTGTTTGAAGACCGAGCATCCGAAGGTGTAGTTCCGTTCAACCCCAGGAGGGAGAACGTGGATTGTGTCCATGCGTTGGCCGTGCTCGAGCGGTATCGCCAGGGTGACCGGTCGTTGCCAACGATGCTGGAGTAGCAGGCGGCGATCGATCACGCCAGCAACTACGGTTGCGGCACCTGCCGGCTGTCGAAAGACACGCTGAACGGTCCGCGGCCGACCGTCTCGATCGCCTTCGCCACTTGATCTTTCCCGGTCCCACTCGTTCGTCGAGTCGGGGCCGCTTTTTTTATTTGCCGAAAAACTGGTACACTGCGAAAGCTATGCCTCGCGGCGCGGGACGCAACGCTCGGCTTGGACTTGAAAGGATTGTATTGGTGAAAAGGAAAAGTATTCATTAATAGGGGCAAAGGGAATTTTTTATTACTGGATTAAATATTCCTTTCGTGTTAAGGTGGCGATTGTGAACTTTGATAACCACTAACCAAGAAAGGAGCGCTAAGCATTATGGCTAAGAAATTGAGCGTTGTCGTGTCTGGATCGTTCCGCCGTTCTTTTGAGGGCATCGGCGCAACCGTGAGAACATTTGAGTCATTGGGAGTGGAAGTTATTTCGCCCAAGGCATCGAAAGTAATCAATCCGGGCGAAGAGTTTGCTGTTCTCGAATCGGACGACACCAGCAACCCGCAGACCTTGGAACAGCGACACCTTGACGCCATCACTGCCGCGGATGCGCTGTACCTGTACGATCCCGAGGGGTATATCGGCGACTCATCAAAGATGGAGCTTGGATGGGCAGTTGCGCTCGGCAAGCCCGTTTTCTGCAAGGAGCTGGTGTCGGATTCCACCCTCAAGTTCTTCTGTGGTAGTATCGCCACACCGGAACAGGTGAAGGACGCGCTCGACAATCGCTCACCCCTCGAGTCCATCAACGAACGCTCCTCGGTGGCCGCTCTTCAACACTACATTCACGAGATGGTGGCACGAAGAGGGTTCGACAAGGAGACGCCGCGGGACGTTCTCCTGCTTATGGTGGAGGAGGTTGGCGAACTCGCCAAAGCGCTTCGCAAATACCTCGGTATCAAGTCGGATCGAGAAAGGAAAGATCGGTATCCTGCGCTCGAAGGCGAGCTCGCCGATGTGTTCATCTACCTACTAGATCTTTCGAACCTACTCGAGGTTCCTCTCTTTCACGCTCTTCATGAGAAAGAGCAGGAGAGCGAGAAGCGGTCTTGGGGGTAGACAATCTAAACGGGGTGTTTGGAAAATTTTCCACCACCCCTTTTTTCTTTGCCGAAAAATTGGTACACTGTAAAAGCTATGAAGCATCTGGAAGCCATCATTGGCCTGGAAGTCCACGTCCCACGTAGAGTTCAGCCTCGCTGAACCACGTGGCCCCTCAATAGCTATGACTCATCGGCCAGAACCATCCCTCTATCTTGAACCGATCATTGGTTTAGAGGTTCATGTGCAGCTCAAGACCAAGAGTAAGATGTTCTGTCGTTGCGACAATACTGGAGGTGAACCACCCGGCGAAGCCGGGTCCGGCTCCGCCGGAAACAGCGCCATTTGTCCGATCTGCACCGGCCAGCCGGGGGCGTTACCGTTGCCGAACGCCCAGGCCATTGACTGGGCTTTGACTGCCACCCTAGCGCTTGGCTGTAAGGTGAACCAGGAGTCAAAATTCGACCGGAAGCACTATTTCTATCCCGATCTACCCAAAGGCTACCAAATCAGCCAATACGACCAGCCGTTCGGCGTGGCGGGGAAAGTAACCGTGCCAATCGATGGCCGGCAGAAAACGTTTCGCATTCACCGCCTCCACCTCGAAGAAGACGCCGGAAAGCTGTTGCACCAGGGCCACCAGACGCTGATTGACCTGAATCGGGCCGGCACGCCACTGATGGAAATCGTCAGCGAGCCGGATTTCCGCACGCCGCAAGAAGCGAAAGCGTACCTGCAGGAACTCCGGCTAATCATGCGCTACCTTGGCATCTCCGACGCGGACATGGAGAAAGGGCACTTGCGGTGCGACGCGAATATCTCCCTGCGGCCCGTTGGGAGCGATGAGCTGTATCCGAAAACGGAAATAAAAAATCTCAACTCGTTCAAAGCCGTCGAGCGCGCCTTGGCTTTTGAGGTCAAACGGCAACGCGATTTGTGGGAGAACGGCCAACCGCCCAAAGAACAATCAACCCGTGGTTGGGACGAAGCTGTCCAAAAAACGGTCGAACAGCGGACGAAAGAAGAAGCGGCCGACTATCGCTATTTCCCCGAACCGGACATTCCGCCGATTGTGACGAGCGATGAGCGCCTGTTGAAACTCAAAGGGATGATTCCGGAACTGCCGGCGGCGCGACGGGAACGACTGATGACGATGTACGGGATGAAAGGAGAACACAGCGCCGCACTCGTTGAAGATAAGGAACTGGCTGATTATTTCGAGCAGGTGGTCAGCGAGTTCCGCGGATACGTCGCATCTGAGATCGGCGGCGACAAAGCCGCGTCGCTCTGGAAGTCCGAAAAAGGCCAGGACGTATCGTTGATTGCCAACTGGTTGCTGAACAGGATTTCCGTTGAACATCGCGGGGCGCATGGTTTACCGGTACCGGCGCAAGACATGGGACGATTGCTGTGGATGCTTCACCAGGGCGCGATCAACGCTCCAGCCGCGCCGCAGGTGTATGAGGCGATGGTCAAGACGAAGAAAGGTCCGCACGCGTTAGTGAAGGAACTTGGTTTAGAGCAAGTCAGCGATACCGGTGAACTAGAAAAAATCATACGCGGCGTCATCGCGGCGAATGAGAAGGTCGTCGCCGACGTCAAAGCCGGCAAAGCCGCCGCCAACCAATTTCTCGTCGGCCAGGTGATGAAAGCGACGAAGGGGAAAGCGAATCCGCAGGTGGTGCAGGAGGTGTTGAAGAAGATGCTCTCCTGACACAGCGCGGGCACTTCCACCTCCCCTGCGCCCCTCCTTCCCTCGGCAAAGCTCGGGACAGGCAGGCAGGAGGGGTGCGCCCGCGCTGTACGATTAGGGTAAAAATGTTCGGACCAGTTTATCGGTTTGTTGACCTTTCGTCACCCACCCAATATCCTGATCCCGCTTCCACCAGGTCATTTGGCGTTTGGCGAAGTCGTGAATGGCGGATTTAAGTTGTCGAACGGCTTCGGTTTTTGCAATTTGGCCGCGTAGATAGCGACTCAAATAACGATATTCGAGTCCAAAATCATCGAGGCGTTTCCACGACAGTCCGTGTCGGTGGAGTCGACGAACTTCCGCAATCATGCCCTGTCGCAGGCGAGTATCCACGCGGCGGTCGATGTTCCGATGTAACATAGTTTTGGGCCGAGTGATGCCGATCTTGAGAACCCGCATCGGTGGCACTCCCACCACTTCTTCACCCCTCCTCGTCAGAGGAGGGGGCTGGTAGGAGGCAATCTCAATCGCGCGGATGAGGCGGCGGCGGTTGGCCGGGTCGATTGTTTTGGCGCGGCCGGAATCAAGCGCCTGTAACCGCGCGATTAATTGCGCCGTCGTTTTAGCCGCTAACCGCCGCCGCAGTTTCGGATCCGGGGGAATAGGGGAGTAGGCGTCGGGTTTCGTCAGGGCGTCGATGTAGAACGGCGAGCCGCCGACAAGAAAAACCGGCGTGGACGAATCAATCTTTTTGAGAACACGCCGAACATCACGGACGTAGCGAGCCACCGAGTACTGTCCGCGCGGCGAAGCTACATCGAGCAAAAAGTGGGGGACGCCGCGCATTTCTTTGGCCGTGATTTTCCCCGTTCCGATGTTCATGCCCTTGTACACTTGGCGCGAATCGGCGGAAATGACGATGCCATGAAACTTTTTAGCAAGACGGACGCCAAGCGCAGATTTGCCCGAGGCGGTCGGGCCGAGGATGACGATGACGCGGCGTTCCATGTCATCAGTATACCACGCCCCCTGACCCCGTTAGAGGCGAATACTGATACCTGAAGAACGATTAATTTTTCCGGCACTCTGATTCGCATCAGCTGGGCCGACAAACCACGCTCGCCTCTAACGGGGTTGACAGCCTCGGGGGTTTGGCGTAAGGTGCGACCAATCGTTCTTTGACCCCCACCAGAATCCCGGAGGGAGCCGTGAAAACGTTTGTCATCGGTCTTGACCTTGATGACACGCTCTTGCCGACGGCGCGGGAGTATCACCGCGCCATGTGGCAGTGCGGTGCCATCATTGACAATGTCTTGGGAGAACGCAGCCCCCACCCGAAAGACATCATCGACTTCCAACAGCGAACGGACATCACCCTGATCGAACGGGAAGGATTCAAGCCGGACCGTTTCCCGACCAGCTGGGTCATGACGCTCGATCACTTCGCTCACCTATGCAACGTGGCCGTCCCCACGGCCGTGAGCCAGGCAGTGTTCGAAGCCGCTCAACGCTTCTGCCAGGGCCCGTTCCGGCCCTTCCCCGGGGTCCTTCGGACATTGACCCGACTACGGGAAGGTGGGCACGAACTCCACTGCATCTCGGCCGGCATCGGAGCGGAGAGCCTCCAACACCGCAAGCTCCGGGAAGCTGATCTGACCGACTTCTTCCGGACGATCACCATCACCGGCGCTGACAAAACACCCGCCATGGAACGGGTCTTCAATGACCGGCGGGAACGAAGCGTCATGGTCGGCGATTCCAAGCGCCATGATATTCTGCCGGCCATTGCTCTCGGCGTGACCGCTGTCTGGGTGCCGAGTTCGTCCTGGAGTTTCGCCCAGGCTGACGTCGATCCGTCAACGCACTATACGATTCATCACCTGACCGAACTGCCGGGACTGATCACCCGGCTCAATGAACACCGACCGCAACCCTAAAAAAGTTGCGGTTTTTTCTTACAAACTCAGTGACCGTGCCGTGATCAGTTTCTGCAGCTGCGGCAACCAAGCTTTCACGGCGACTGTTTTTACTTGCTTCTTGCCACGTACCCGGACGGCCAATTTCCGTAACGATTTCTCCTTGTCGCCGACGACGATCATGTACGGTACTTTTTGCTTTTCGGCTTGGCGGATTTTGTAGCCGACCGTTTCGTCGCTGTCGTCGAGATAGACACGCACGCCGGCTTGGTGGAGCAAGGCGAACAGCTGACGGCCGGTGGCCTGGTGTTTCTTGGCCACCGTTAGGACCTGGATCTGGACCGGCGCTAACCACAGCGGGAACGCGCCAGCGAAATGCTCAATTAGAATAGCCAGGTAGCGTTCAAGCGAACCCATAATGGCGGTGTGGATCATGATAATCCGCTCGTGGTCACCCTTTTCGTTGGTACAGACCAGGTCGAAGCGTTCGGGCATGACCATGTCGAGTTGGATGGTGGCCACTTGCCACTCGCGGCCCAGCGAATCCTTCGCCAGAAAATCGATTTTCGGTCCGTAGAAAGCGGCTTCGCCGACGGCCTCGATAACCTTGGCCTTTTCCGCTTTGACGACTTGCCGCAGGGTGGCTTCGGCCAGGTTCCAACGTTTGACGTCGCCGAGATATTTTTCCGGGTGGGTGGGGTCGCGGAGCGATAGACGGACATCGAGTTGGAAACCGGCCGCGCGGTAAAAAGTCTTGACGATTTTCCAAATCTTGCGGCTTTCGGACACGACGTGATCCTGGCGGCAGAAGACGTGGGCGTCGTCCTGGGTGATGGCCCGGACGCGGACCAGGCCGGACAGCTCGCCGGTCTGTTCGTCGCGGTAGACTTTGGTGGTCGAGACGTAGCGCTGGGGGAGTTCGCGGTAGGAATGTTGTTTACGGGCGTAGATTTGGGTGTGGTGCGGACAGTTCATCGGTTTCATGGCGAACAGATGGCCCTCGCGAGTTTTGATCTGGAATAATTCGTCGTGGAACTTTTGCCAGTGCCCGCTCTTTTCATATAGGTCTTTTTTGGTCAGGTGGGGGATGTCAACGCGTTCATAGCCGGCCGCTTGTCGCAATTCCCAAACGAAGCTGTCGAGCAGATCGCGGATAAGCGTGCCGCGCGGAGTCCACAGCGGCAGGCCCCCGCCCACGAGTTCGGAGAAAGTAAATAAATCCAGCTCCGGACCGAGGATTTTGTGATCGCGCTTTTTCGCCTCGGCTTGCTGTTGTAGTGCGGCGTCAAGCTCTTCCTTGGTGGCGAAGGCCAGACCGTAAATTCGCTGGAGCATCGGTTTAGTGCTGTCACCCCGCCAGTAGGCACCGGCGACGTGCGTCAGGGTGAAGGCCTCGGGATTAATATCGCCGGTATTGGCCACGTGCCCGCCGCGGCAGAGGTCGATGAACTTCCCGACGTGGTAGAAGGTCACCTTGGCTCCTTGGCTGTCCAGTTCGCGCAACATTTCTTGTTTGAACGGTTGCTTGGCGATGAAAGCGGTGACGGCCGGGTCATCGGCCGGAACCGACTCTAGCAGCAGACGTTGTTTGATTAAGTGCTTCATCCGTTTCTCCAGCGGCTTCAGGTCTTCCGGAGTCAACGGCCGGTCGAGACCGAAATCATAGTAGAAACCGTCCGCGATAGTTGGGCCGATGGCGAACGTGGCCCGGGGAAAGGCGTCTTGAACGGCATGGGCCAAGAGATGGGCCAGGGTATGACGAAGGTGGTCGAGCAAGGGGGTTGATCCCGTTAGAGAAGACATAGGGTCAATATATCAGTAAAGCCGGACTCATGTAAGGGAAAGACTTTTAAGCTCCGGTGTGACTGTTTCCAACGGGGGGGGTTGACCCCGTTAGAGGTGAGGGTGGCTGGCAGTTGAAAACAGGCTTATCGAGTGTGTCGGCTACACAGTGGTTAGCTCTTTTTTCGACTTCACCTCTAACGGGGTTGACATTTTAAACATCGGCGGGTAGGTTAGCGGCAGGGAGCGATTGGTTGTTCTTGACATGACTTACCAGGAGGAGTCCATGGAGTTTCATTTCCTGCGGGTGGTGGTGATGCTATGTTCTTTGGCGGTGGTCATCGTTCTCTGGCCGCGGCGACGGGTGTATGATCGGACCGATGTCGAGCGGGAGGTTCTGCCGCCGGGACCAAGCGCGGTCTTCCGGACTGACCGCCCATATCGAATCGATCGGTCGGACCCGCACCGGCAGAAACTGGAAGCGTTGTTGCGGGCGCAACTCGACGAGCACCTGCGGCATCTGCCAGCCGGCGTCGAGGCCATCCCCGACACCGTCCAGGTCGACATCTCGACCCAACGGACGGTGACGCCGGAAGGAAAAAAGACATACCACGGATCGATCAAGATCCGGCTTCGAGAACGGCGGTCAAATGCTTGACCAGCCGTTTTTTATTGGACTCTTGTCACTCTTGAGCCGGGGCGACGCTGATGGATATGCGTTCCGGCTGATCGGGCGCGGTCGTCCGCCACCACGGCGCCAGTTTAACGGTGGCCGATTTCACCAGCGATGATCCCAGGAGTTTCGACTTGATGTCCGCGGCGGATAAACCGGTATACGCGGCGGCCGTGAGCAGAGGATTGGTCGTTGACAGCGTGGCCAATCCCCGGCCGGCCACTTCCAGGACCACGCGGTCGCTTGATGGTCGATCCTGGACGGTCAGTGACGGCGGGGTGAGACTGGCGACGTCTTGTCCGTCGCTTAAAGTCCGGCGCAGTTCCTGCCGCAGGAGGTCGTTCAACCGGTCAGCCGGATAGGTCACGGTCGTGACGGCGGCGGTCACGGTGACGGTATACGAAGCACTCGGCACGGCGGGTTTTGGATCGGAGACGACGGCGACCGGTTTGAGCGTCACGAAGATGCCGGGCTGGCTACCGCCGACGACGTCGCGAATTTGCTGTTCGGCCTGGTTGCTGGCCGCAGTCAGTTCATCAAGCGACAACATCGATCCGCCGCTAGCCATCCCGCCGCTCAGTGGTTGCGCGGTCTGGCCGTAAATTTTGTCCTGGAGTCCAGGCCACAGCGCGACAATAACGAATCGGCCGGCCGGCAAATTTCCTTCATTTCCTAGCGGATCAGCCACGACCGGCGCGTCGATTGATCCGTTGGCGGGGACGTCGACCCGGGCCGTGGTACGGACAATGACGCCATTTTCAGCTCGCAGGCGTGTCCCAACGGCCAGCGGCTGGGATTTAGCGGTGATGTTGCGGAAAGTCATGGCTCCGGTCGCGTGGGCGGGAACCGATGGGCCGGCCGGCGGCGGTTGAACCGTCACGGCCGCCGATCGTTCCGCCGTATTGACCGTGCCGACCAGCTGGTTCGAGTCGGCGGCGGAGATGGTTGGTCCAACCGCCACCGGGAAAGTGGCGGTGACGGGTTTCAGCAACGGAGTGATGCTGATGACGGTCGACGACCAGCCGGCGTAGGCGGCGCCGGCCGCGATGAGGAGGACAAGCGCGACGAAAACGATGCTCAATGGTCGGTAGACACGCTGGACATGGGCCTGCCGGAGGTCGGTCATGGCGTTTCCACGATACAGTCACCGAGCAGATCCTGCAAGGCGCGCCGCAAATCATCGGTCATGGCTACCCGATGCTCGGTCGGCAGGAACTTTTCTTGCGATCCGCGGGTGACCAGCAGTTCCACCGGCAGGTCGCCGCCCGACCGCGCCAACAGCGACTTCAAGGCCGCGAACACGGCCGGCGAAGCGGTTTCCAGCGGCAAGCGGAGGAGCAACCGCCGCGGCGCCGGCGTCGCGTCCCGCAGTTGGACGAGATCCCATACCCGGTCGACCAGGATTTTAAATTCACCGTCGCGCGCCGAACTTTTGCCCTCGATGACGACCAGTCGCCCGTCGGTCCAGAACGGTTGCGTCTGACGGTAAATGGAAGGGAAGACCACCGCTTCGACGGTGCCGGTCTGGTCTTCAAGTTTGACGAAAGCCATGCTCTCGTTCGCCCGCGTGCTGATCCGTTTGACGTTGGTCACCAAGCCGCCGACTTTGAATGACCCGCGACCGGCGTCCCGGACGTCAGTGATCGACTTGGCGGTGCGACGGAGCCAATCGCGGTGCTCGGAGAGCGGGTGATCGCTGAGGTAGAGGCCGAGCAGTTCTTTTTCCCATTGGCCGCGTTGGGCCTTCGAGGCGGGGATCGCGGCCTTGAGTTTTAAGGCCGGCGCGTGGCGGACCGGCAGGGAGGCGAACAGGCTGGACTGGCGCTTGGTCGCTTCGTCGTCGGCGCCCTTGGCGTATTTGAGCAGGTCCTCGACGTTCTCCCGCAGGGCCTGTCGTTCGCCGAACGCATCGAGAGCCCCGACTTTAATCAAGCTCTCGAGCGATTTCTTGTTCAGGTCTTTATGCTGGACGCGGCGGAGAACGTCGTCGAGGCTGGCAAACAGACCGCCCGCCTGCCGCTCAGCCATGATCGCTGACACCAAGTGGTCGCCGACGTTCTTGACCGCGTTCAGCCCGAACCGGATGCGCTTCGGTTGGCCGGACGCATCGTCAACGACGGTGAATGAAGCCGCGCTCTCGTTGAGGTCCGGCGGTAACACCTGGAGTCCCATTCGCCGCGCGTCATCGATCTCAATGGCGATGCGGTCGGTGTTGTGCTGGTCCGACGTCAGCAACGCGGCCATAAACTCGGCCGGGTAATTGGCTTTGCAGTAGGCCGTCTGATAGGCGATCACCGCGTAACAGGCGGCATGGGAGCGGTTGAATCCGTAGCGGGCGAACGGTTCGATGAAATCGAAGATCTTCTCCGCCACATTTTTTTTGGTGCCGCTATGCACCGCCCCGACGATAAACTTGTCGCGCTGTTCTCGCAATAGCTTGGTGATTTTTTTGCCGACCGCTTTCCGCAACACGTCGGCTTCCCCGAGCGTAAAACCGGCGATATCGCGAGCCAGCTGCATGACCTGTTCTTGGTAGACCGCCACGCCGTACGTCGGCCGGAGAATCGGTTCAAGTCGCGGGTCAAGGTAGGTCGGTTTCACTTTCCCGTGCTTGCCGGCGATAAACTGAGGGATCAGCTCCATTGGACCCGGGCGGTACAGCGCCACCATGGCGATGATGTCTTCGAGGGACGTCGGCTTCAATTCGCGGAGATAGCGGCGCATGCCCCCGGACTCCAGCTGGAAGACGCCGGTCGTTTCCCCGCGTTGCAGTAGCTGGAAGGTGGCCGGGTCGTCGTAGGCAGAGGCATCGAGGTCAAGATCAATTCCGCGCGTCTTCTTGACTAACCGAATGCAGGTTTCCAAAGTGGTCAGGTTCGACAGGCCCAGGAAGTCTATTTTCAGCAACCCCAAATCCTCGATCGGATGAAGCGAGTATTGGGTGATGATCGATTTGTCGTCCGGTCCGGCGTACTGCAAGGGCACGTAATGATCGAGCGGTTCCTTGGTGATGATCACGCCGCAAGCGTGCCGCGAAGCATGTCGGGCCACCCCCTCCAGTTTTTTAGCGCCGTCCAATAGCCGCTTCGCTTCCGGATCATTCTGGTAGATGTCCTTGAGTTCGGCCACCTCGGCCATGGCTTTATCGAGCGTGGCGAACATGGGAATCAACTTGGCCACGCGGTCGCAGTAGGCGTAGGGAAGTCCGAGCACCCGCCCCACGTCCCGAATTGCGGCCCGGGCGGCCATGGTGCCGAATGTAATAATTTGCGATACATGGTCTGACCCGTAACGTTGCTCGACGTAGCGTAAGACCTCGTCGCGCCGGACATCGGCGAAGTCGATGTCAAAATCGGGCATGGCGATGCGTTCGGGGTTGAGAAACCGCTCAAAGAGCAGGTCGTACTTCAGGGGGTCGACGTTGGTGATATTGAGGAGGTAAGAAGTGATCGACCCGGCGGCTGAACCCCGACCCGGGCCGACGACGATCCCTTGATTTTTCGCCCAGTTGACGAAGTCTTGAACAATCAGGAAAAAAGAAGCGAAACCGGTCTTGGCGATGACGCTCAGTTCGTACGCTAGCCGTTCCTGAATGACGGCGGTGGCCCGACCATAGCGTCCGGCGATACCGGCTTCAGCCAAGCGGCGGAGCTCGTCCATCGGGGCGGCCCCGCTCGGCACGTCATAATGGGGGAGCTGAACACGGCCGAGCTCGATCGTGACGTTACACCGGGCGGCCAGGCTGACGGTGTTGGCTAGGGCGGCCGGGGTAGCGGCGAAAATAGCGGCCATCTCCACCGCGGATTTTAAGGACAAATCGTCAGCCGCCATCGACATCCGGTCGGGGTCACTGAGTTGTTTCTTCAAGTGAATGCACAACAAAATGTCCTGCGCTTCCGCGTCTTCCGGTCGCAGGTAGTGGCTGTCGGCGGTCGCGACTAAGGGCGCATTGGTGGCGGCGCTGAGGCTTTTTAGCGCGGCATTGACCTGTTCCTGTTGCGGCCGGGAGGGGTGGTGCTGGAGTTCGAGGTAGAAATTGTCGCGGCCGAAGATGTCCTGGTATGTTTGAATCAGCCGTTCCGCGCCGGCCAAGTCATCGTTGAGAATGGCGGCCGGAATTTCACCTTTCAGGCAAGCGCTGAGCGCGATCAATCCGCGCGAGTACTGACGCAGGAGGTCGTGGTCAATGCGCGGACGGTAGTAAAATCCCTCGAGGTGGGCGATGGTCACCAACTTGATCAGGTTCTGGTACCCTTCGTTCGAAGCCGCCAACAAGACCAGGTGATAGTTTTTTTCGTCGATCTTGGCGCGTTTGTGACGGTGCCCTTCGGGCGCGACGTAGGTCTCGACGCCGATGATCGGTTTGATGCCGGCTTTCTGGCAGGCTTGATAAAACTCAATTGCCCCGTACAGCGCGCCGTGGTCAGTCAGGGCGAGGGCCGTTGCGCCCTGGGCTTTGGCGGCCGACACTAACTCGTCGATCTTGGGCAGACCGTCGAGCAGGGAATAGTGGCTATGGACGTGGAGATTGACGAAGTCTTTTGGCATGACGAGAGGAACCCCCGATGGATAGCTCCTTAGCTCTTTAGCTCGCTAGCTCGTTAGTTTGCTAGTCGCTAGCGAGCTAAAGAGCTAACCTAGAGCTAACTCACTACTTCAGGGGTCAGCGCACCACCGGCGGGGGACTAGAGGTCGTCCTCGTCGGCTGATGCTCGTTTGCTGGACTTGGCGCGCTTCTGGCGCCGATTATTAATGAAGGACATCAGTTGCTTCAGCCCGTCGACCAGGAGCGACAGCTGGACGTGCGTCGAGGTCAGTTTTTCGCGGATGGTGTGGAGGATTTCATCGATGGTGTTCAGCCGATCGCGGAAGTCGCTGACCAGCCCCTCAATTGACTTGAAGATGCGGATAATGTACCACAATAACCAGACCCAGAAGACGGTCGCCACCACCGCGGCTACCGCCAGCGAGACGTAGAGGATGTCGCGAGTAAGCATGGGGAAAGTATAGCAGGGCTTGACTATTTGAGGAAGGTATGCTATTGTGGTTCGTTCTTTGATAACCTTAGCGGACAACTGGCCGTAGCGCCTAGATCGGGCTTAAAAGCCTTATTTGAGCGCTACGGCTACCACTAGCCAAAGCTCGTTCGTTCGGGACGACCTACCCGGATATGCTTTCCCAAGAGGAGGATGACGACATGGCAACGTCCATGACCCCATCCGCAATGACCGATGGCCAGATCGAGCGCGCCATCGAGATCTTCCGCGCCCAGCTTCGCAAGCACGCCAACGAGCTTCCCTCGGACGCCGTCCAGCAGGTGTTCGGCCAGCCCGAACTCGGACCCGAGTGGCTCGCGGTGCTCCGCAAGCGCGTCGACGCGATCAGCGACATGATCGTGCGCCGCGTCACCGTCAACCGCAACCGCACTCCGCAGGACATGCTCGACGCCACCGGTCGGAATCAGCACACCGACAAGGGCGTCGTCAAGGCCATGCCCCGTGGAACCGGTGACGAGGTCGAAGTCGTCTTCTTCAAGGTCGGTCGCTACCTCAGCGACGCCGATCTCGAGAAGGAGTACGATCTGCGCAGTCTCAAGCCCGCCGACCTGTTCTCGCTGGGGAGCGTCAACGAGGCCGATCCGGCCTTCGCCGACGATCACCCGAACGGGACGCACTGGCAGGATGCCAACGGCAAGTGGTGCTACGCGGCGTTCGGCCGGTGGGGCGGCGAGCGGGACGTGGACGTCGACCGCCGCGGCGACGACTGGGGCGGCGGCTGGTGGTTCGCCGGCGTCCGCAAGTAGTCTGACCTTTTTCCCTTGGGCGCTGTGAGCTTGATCGCTCACTTTGTCCCTTGGTCGACGCTCCGCGAGAGCTTGTCTCACGCGGAGCGTTTTCTTTTTTTACAAGCTTTTTGCTATACTCCTTTGTGGATAGTAGACGATTCAGCTCGCGGTCAAGGCTTCGAGCGGTCGAATTCTAGGGCGATGGTGTTGTCGGAATATTCGTGATCAAGGTCACGAATAGTGTACATGCCACGCCGCTTAAGCAAGTGAAGATACTTGGTGCAACGTACTGGAGGAGAACCTGAGTCTAACGACTGGGCAAGTGCTCCCGAATAAAATACAGCCCGGAGAGTCCCGACATTCCGCCCGGCGGAAGTCGGGATCCCGACCATCATCTTGGATGAGGCATCGGGATATTCAATGGGCAGTGGTACGGATGGTGCGCTGTACATAACGCGACGTTCAACCGGTGGAACGACGAGCGGAACGTGAACGTCAACCGCAACGACAACGACTGGAACGACAACTGGTGGTTCGCCGGCGTCCGCAATTCTCTTCACGCTCTCCCCTGGATTATTCCGGGGGAGTTTAGTTTCTGGTACGATTCTGTCGGTACGAGAAATGAGATTTGCCAAATATCTGGTAATCGGTTACAGTGTTTTCGGTGGCAAAAGATGAGCCACCATGCGTTTACCCGCGCACCGGGAGGCCACCGACTCTGTCGGTGGAGGAAAGCCGGTGCGCACGGCCTCCGGTGCGGGGTTCCGCCCCGCCACGTACAGCGCTTCGCTTCTACGTGGCCCCGCCCGGTATCGAGTGGAGCCGCCAACTCCTGTTGGCGGGGCTCCACCAGGATACGATTATTCGCTACCAGGACGGTATTTTGTCACCATCTGCACGAAATATCGGCAGGAGATTTTTGGTGTCGTGCAGGATGGACAGATACGGCTGAATGTTTTTGGCGAGGCAGTACGAAAATGCTGGTTTGATCTACCGAATCATTATTATTGTACCCTCGATGTGTTCGCGGTGATGCCAAATCATATTCATGGGATAATTGTTATTCCTGAATTGTTGCACCCGCCACACACCGCAGGCGGGGGTTTAAACCCCCGCCTGCGGGAGGCCGAGACGCAATCAGGCGTGGAAACAATGCATATTTATCCGTTAACAGAAATGATACGCGGTTTCAAAACATTCTCCGCCGCCGCGGTCAACCGTCTCAAGGGTACGAGAGGAGCCCCGCTGTGGCAGACATCTTTCCACGAGCATGTTCTTCGGGGGACTTCCGATTTGGAGATGGTTCGTGAGTATATTCGTCTTAATCCAATCAATTGGTATCGAGACAGCAAGAATTCCCGGAGGGGAAGATAGGGAGTTTTTTAGACAAAACCATTGTTTATTGCTAGTCTGTTAGCAGTATGCCCCCTAAAGGCGACCTCCAACTGGCGATCGGGTATTGGATTGTCAGCCACAAGCAAACCCTCCGGAAATGGTGGGCCGTCACTTCCATGGCGGTCATGGCCTTCTCTTTGCTGTGGACGGTGGTGTTTTTCGCCCTGTTCTTCAGCCAGGAGTCGAAGGTCAGCGGCCTGCTGGTAAGGGCGGCGAACGGGACGGGTAGTTTCCGCGCCGCCGTCTTCAAACCACAACCCCTGGCGGTCGGCCCGGTGAGTGTCATCCCGCGCGATAAAACGCACGTCGACCTCGTTGCCGAGCTGACCAACCCAAATCAAGCCTGGGAAGCGCCGGCGGTGACCGTGCACTTTATCCTTGACGGCGCCGCCACCACGCCGCAACACCTGTTCGTCAACCAAGGAGACCGTCGTCCGGTGGTGCAGATTAACGCGACCGTGAGCCAGGCCGCGGCGGTCAAGGCAACGCTGGTGGTCGACGATACGGCCTGGGTCCGGGCCGCGGCGACCGGTCGGCCGGAGTCCAAGTTCACCGTCGCCAACATTACTACCACGCCTTCGACCGTCACCATCGACGGCCAGACGCAAAGTTCGGTCACGGTGCGGGCCGACGTCACCAATGCCTCGGTGTACAACTACTATCATGTTGAAGTTCCGGTCGTGTTGCAAAGCGGCGACCGCATCGTCGGCGCCGGGCAAGTCGGGCTGGACCGGTGGCCGACTTTGACGGCTCGACCGGTCACCCTGACCTTATCCTACCCGGTGCCCGACGTCACCAGCGTCCGCATCGAGCCGCAGGTCAGTCGTGAAGATATCAGCAATACCTACCGCTGAGAAATGGCCACGCTCCGTTTTCGACAGTTGGGGCGGGGACTCGACCTCGGCCTGCTGACCGTCACCCTGCTGTTGACGGTCATTGGCCTGGGGGCGCTGTTCAGCACCTCACTGAATGCCGAACCGGCCGGCTTCTCGATCTTCTACCGCCAGCTGTCGTACGTCCTAATCGGACTGGGGGTGATTGTCTTTTTCACCCGGCTTGATTATCGCTACCTGGGAGGCATTCACTGGGTCTTGTACTTGGTCGGGATGGCCATGCTGATCGCGGTCCGGTTGTTCGGGCGGACGGTCAATGGCACGACGGGCTGGTTTGAAATCGCCGGTTTCCAGTTACAGCCGGTCGAATTCGTCAAGATCATCGTCGGCCTGGTGCTGGCCAAATACTTCGCCGACCACCTGAACGAGCTCCAATCATGGCGGGTGATATTTGTTACTGGCGCGCTGGTAGTCGGGCCGATCGTGCTAGTCATGCTCCAACCCGATCTCGGTTCAGCCATGCTCCTGTTCGGTATCTGGTTCGGTCTGTTAGTGGCCCTGCCCGTTCCCCGCCGCCGGGTCGGACTCCTGTTGCTGTTGACGGTGGTCGGAGCGGTGGCCAGCTGGTTCCTCATCCTTCAGCCGTATCAGAAAGAGCGGGTCCTTATTTTCATCTCGCCGAATCGCGACCGTCTCGGGTCGGGGTACAACGTTCAACAGGCGATCACGGCCATTGGCTCCGGCCAGATCTTCGGCCGCGGGCTTGGCCTCGGGCCGCAGTCACAACTGAATTTCCTTCCCGAACGACACACCGATTTCATCTTCGCGGCGATCAGCGAAGAGCTAGGATTCGTCGGAGCCGGCACCATCTTGCTTCTCTTCACCTTGCTCTTCTGGCGATTCTTCGGGTTGAGTCAACGGTGCCGAGATACGTTCAGCGCCGTCCTGACTATGGCCCTAGCCCTGATGTTCTTCGTCCAGGTGGCGATTAATATCGGCATGAATCTCGGCGTTTTCCCGGTCACCGGCATCCCGCTACCGTTTATCAGCTACGGCGGCAGTTCCCTCCTGTCGAGCTTGATGGCCATCGGCATCGCCGAGAGCATCGCCATCCGCCAGCGGATCATCCCGCTGTGAGGCGTTAGGGGTTGACCCCGTTAGAGGCGAACGTAGACATCAGGAGAACGGTTGATTTTTTCGGCGCCCTGAATTGCGACAGCTGACTGAGGCCAACCACCCTCGCCTCTAACGGGGTTGACGATTGTCGCGCTTCTTGGTATACTTGACGCGTAAGGAAAGGCCCCATGAGCGATCATCTCTTCTCGCCACTTCATCACGGACGCCGTGACCTCCAGATCCTGGCCGTCTGTCCGATGTGTCAGGCGACGTATCATCCGCTGAAAACGCGCATTATGGCTGAACGGGATGACGCTCATCTGTTGTATCTCGAATGTCGCCAGTGCGGTAGCGCCGTGGTCGCCATTGTCACCGCCGGATCGGCCGGCCTCAGTTCGGTCGGCACCCTGACCGACCTGACTAGCGCGGAGGTCGTCAACGTGTCGTTGGAAGTCGCGGTTACGGTCGACGACGTCGTCGATCTTTATGCCTGGCTGGCCACTGAGCCGACCGGGCAACTGATTTTGCGGCGGGAGAAAGCAATTCCGTAAGGTATGACCATCCTACATCTATCCGCCCAACCACGGGCCGTGGTGGGCAAGGCGGTTGACCGTTTGCGTCGTCAGCGGAACATTCCGGCCGTCGTCTACGGTCACAATCTCCCCAGCCGGCCGGTAACGCTTGAGGCTAAAACGTTTGATACCATCTATCGCCAAGCCGGTTCGACCAGCCTGGTCGACCTGTCAGTCGGGTCAGCGTCGCCAGTCAAGGTGCTCATCCATGCGGTCCAACGCCATCCCACGACCAGCCAAGCGCTCCACGTGGATTTTTACCAGGTCAAGATGAGCGAGAAACTCGAAGCCGACATTGAACTGCGTTTCGTCGGTGAATCGGCGGCCGTCAAGGAACTCGGCGGGGTGTTGGTCCGGGCCTTGGACGACGTCAAGGTCAGCTGTTTACCGTCCGACCTGGTATCGTCGATCGATGTCGACATCAATACCTTGAAGACCTTTGAGGACAAGATCCATGTCCGCGATCTGACGGTGCCCGCCGGGTTGACCATCCTCGATAAAGCCGAAGAAGTCGTCGCCAGCGTCACTCCGCCGCGCAGTGAAGCTGAGTTGGCCTCCTTGAGCGAGCAGGTCGAAGAGAACGTGGAGGCCGTCGAAGTGGAGAAGAAAGAGGAAGCGGCCGACGAAGCCGTCCCCGAAGCCGTCCCCGAAAAACCAAATCAATAACTCATCGCCATCGCGCCTATGCCGAAAACCCCCCGCTCCTCCCCCCCAGTTTCCCAGTCGCAGTCGGATGAAGATGAACCGCTTGACCGCCCACCGACGCCAACCCCCGTCCCCAAACCGGCATCGGCGGAAACTCCGAAACCGACCGTGGTGAAGTCCTCTTCCTCGGCCGGTAAGAAGACGTTACCAAAATGGTTGTGGATGGCCGTGGCCGGAGCGGCGGTCTTAATTGTCGCTGGCGTGGTCGGTTGGAAGATCTTTGGCGGGACGTCATCGCCGACGGTCAATTCGAACCCGGCCGCCGATGCCGCGAATGAAATATTGGTGGCGCGACTACTTGATGGCGTGCCGGTCTTGGCCGAAAAATCAAACTCGAATATTTACGCGATCGTGATCGAGAACATCGTTGAATCGCGGCCGCCGTCGGCCTTGGATAAAGCCAGCGTCGTCTACGAAACACTGGCGGAAGGCGGCATCACGCGGTTCCTGACGCTCTACCCGGTGGGTGATAGCATCAGTCAAATTGGTCCAGTCCGCTCCGCCCGGCCGTACTTCATTTCCTGGGCGGAAGAGTATAAACCATTGTTCGTTCATGCCGGCGGCAGTCCCCAGGCGATCGACTACCTCCGGTCTGGCAAAGCGAACGTCTATGATTTTAATCAGTTCTCCCACGGCGGAAACTTCATTCGCGACGATACCCGGCCGGCTCCGCATAATCTTTACACGGACTCCGACAAGTTATTCATGGGGCTACGACGGACGGCGCCCGATGCCACCCCGACCTACACCTCCTGGACATTCAAAGACGAAGCACCGATCGACGCTCGACCGACCACGGTGAATGATGTCGTGATCGACTTCTCGTCGTTCAACTACAAGGTGACGTACGCCTACGATCGCGTCCAGAACCGTTACCAGCGTTTAGTGGCCGAGAAGCCGCACCTGACGCGAGAGAATAATCAGATCTACGCCAAGGACGTGGTAGTCGAGTTCGCCAAAATTGGTCTGGTCGCCGGTGATAAACAGCGCCTCGACATCCAAACCGTCGGTTCCGGCAAGCTATTGCTGTTCCGCGACGGGACCGTGACCGAAGGAACCTGGAAGAAGGACAGCCCCACCGCCCGCACCCAGTTCCTCGATACCGGCGGCAATCCCTTGGCGCTTAATCCCGGGCCAATCTGGATCGAGGTGGTCCCGACGGACCGCAAAGTGACGTACTGACGATGTCAGCGTCGTCGCCCGGGCCAGTCCGAACGTATCATCTCCGGGCGGGCGACGGGACGCAGGTGTTGATTCGGCCGCTACAAGCCAGTAACCCGCGAATGGCTAGGCCGTCACTGACGGTCGTGACCGTCGCGGTTGAGGACCAGCGGCGGAGCAAGTCGCGAGTCGTTCGGACTTGGCCCGGGTCGATTTCCAAGGCGATAAGCGATATCGTTGGGAAAGTCGCGGCTTGGCGCAGTAAACGCCGGATATGATCTAGGCCGTCTCGACCGCCGGCTAGCGCTAGGCGCGGTTCGTGGCTAATCGAAGGTTCAGCCAGTTGCTCCGGGCGGAGGTAAGGGAGGTTAGCAATGATGAAGTCTGGTTGTAGGGCGTTAGGTTGTAAGTTGTAGGATTTAAGTAGAGAACATTGTAGGAATGAAATGTGGTCGGCTAATCTTAATTGATGAGCATTCTTTTTCGCTGTAGCTAAAGCCGCTGACGAAATATCGGTGGCGATGATCGTGGCTTGAGGCAAATGTTTGGCTAGGGCTAGGGCGATGGCACCGCTACCGGTACCGATGTCGGCGATAGTCAGTCGCGAGTTTATCGGCAGGCGTTGCAGGATTGCTTCCACGAGAAGTTCCGTGCATGGCCGCGGGATAAGCGCCGCTGGCGTGACGCGCAGTTCCAATCCGAAAAAACAGCATCGGCCGGTCAGGTAGGGGACAGGGACTTTGTTGGCGCGTTGTAGGATTAAGGTTGTAAGTTTGCGGGTGACGGCTTGTTTAAGCACACGATCCCCATGAATAAGCAGGCTCGCACGATCTTGGTTGAGGATGTAGCTGAGCAGAACTTCAGCGTCGAGCCGTGGCGAATCGCTGTGTCTCCGCAGTTTTTTTGTGGCCGCGGCTAGCGCCGCTCTAATGGTCACCCCGTTAGAAGTTCACTTGATAAGCGGAACCTTGACGGCCGTAATGGCACCATCTTACTTCAAACAATTGAATACACACATGGGCCGTCGCGGCACTCCGACCGAGGAAGAAATTACCGTTGTTCATCATTTTAACAATTTGCGGTTGATATTAGGCGAACTTCTAACGGGGTCATCCCCGTACCATAATGGTGAACACGTTGGTTGTCGAGTGGGTTTTATGTTTCTCCGGCGGTCTCATAGCCACTCGAGAAACGCTGTCTAAGCTATTGTGGTGCTGGGTCACGCCGCGTGCCGTTTGGCGCGGGCCGCGGCGCGCAGGGCGTCGATCAGCGGCTGGATGTCGCCGTCGAGAATGGCGGGAATGTGGTGGCGGGTCAATTTGATTCGGTGATCGGTGATGCGATCCTGGGGAAAGTTATAGGTCCGGATTTTTTCCGAGCGGTCGCCGCTCCCGATTTGGCTCTGGCGGAGATGGGAATCGCGCTGACGACGTTCGGCCTCTTGTTTGGCGAGGAGTCGCGAACGCAAAACTTGCATCGCTTTGATGCGATTCTGAGTCTGCGACCGCTCATCCTGCATCGAGACGGTAATGCCGGTCGGCAAGTGCGTCAGGCGGATGGCGGAGTAAGTGGTGTTGACCGATTGCCCGCCGGCGCCGCTCGAAGTGGAAGCCACGATTTTCAAATCTTTCGGATCAATCACTAGGTCGGCTTCTTCGGCGGCGGGAACCACGGCCACGGTTACGGTTGACGTATGCACCCGGCCGGTTTTCTCGGTGGCTGGAACGCGTTGGACGCGGTGCACCCCGCTTTCGTACTTCATGGCGCCGTAGGCATCAGGTCCGAGCATTTCGAAGATCACTTCTTTCAAGCCGCCGATCCCGGTGTGACTCGACGAGATGAGGTTCGTCTTCCACCCCCGACGTTCGGCGTAACGGCCGTACATCCGCAGGAGCTCGGCGGCAAACAGCGCCGCTTCGTCGCCGCCGGCGCCGGCCCTGATTTCGACGATCACGTCCTGTTGGTCGTTCGAGTCGGGCGGGTCCAGCCGGTCCTCAACGTCGCGACGGACGGCGGCCAGTTCCCGGGCGATATTCGCCACTTCGTCCGCGGCCATTGACTGCACTTCTGGATCGGTCTCATCCGTGGCCGCCGTCCGGGCTTGGCCGAGCGCCCGCTCGAGTCCAGTCAGGCGTTCCGCGCGCGCTACTAGGTCGCTCAGCCGGGCGTATTCGCGGGCGAGATGTTTGAGCTTGGCGGCGTCATCGACAAGACTGGCGGCTTGGAGATCGTGTTCCAGCGCCTGACGTTGTTGTCGAAGGCGGTCGAGTTGAGCTGGGTCCATGGATGTGCCGAAGTACCTCCACCCAAAAAATAGGGGAGGTTTTCAAGAGGGGGGTTATTCGTCGCGGGTCGCTTTAGCGACCTTTTTGGCCTGCTTGGCTTGCCGCTTGGCGCGTTTGCTCCGTAGCGGAACCGTCCCGCTACGCTTGACCCGTTTCTGGAAGCGATCGACACGGCCGGCGGTGTCGACCAGATTCTGCTTGCCGGTGAAGAATGGGTGGCAATTCGAACAGACCTCAACCGGGAGCTCCGCCACGGTTGAGCCGGTGGTAAAGGCGTGACCGCAGGCGCAGGTGACTTTGGCCGAGTGGGTGTAGGTGAGGTGGATGCCCGATTTCATAACTGGCCCAGCGTATCCTATTCTAGCACCCTTGTCAAGCCCGGACCGCCATGGTATACTCGCACCGGCTTATTAGAGATTATTAGTTGATCACACATTCACCGCGCTGACGGCTAATCCTGCGGCGGCTCGTGGCGAGCCGACGTCCTGGCCGATAGCGGTGGAGCGGTCTCCGCCGAAGGCGGAGAAAGAAAGGAATTCAGTGCTATGCGTGACATCGTCTTGCTCGACATGCTCAAAGCGGGTCTTCATTTCGGCCACCAGCAGAGCCGTCGGCATCCAAAAATGGACCCCTACATCTTCACCACTCGGGGCGGGGTGTCCATCATCAACCTGGAAAAGACCAAGACCCTGTTAACCCAGGCTGGTGCCTATGCCCAGGAGGTCGTCGCCGGCGGCGGCACGGTCTTGTTCGTCGGCACCAAACGGCAGGCCCGCGACATCATCATCACGGCGGCGCAGACGGCCGGCATGCCGTACGTCGTCGACCGCTGGATCGGCGGACTGTTTACGAATTTCTCGCACGTGCGGCAGTTGATCATCAGCCTCGATCGGTTAAAAACGCAACGCGCCAGCGGTGAACTTGGGAAGTACACCAAGAAGGAACAACTCGATTTCGAAGCGGAGATCACGCGGCTGGAAAAACTGGTCGGCGGTTTGGGAGCGATGGAACGACTGCCGCAAGCGATCTTCGTGGTCGACATCAAGACCGAGAAAACCGCGGTCCGTGAAGCCCAGGCCGTGAATATCCCGATTCTAGCCATGTGCGATACGAACGTCAACCCGGCCCCCATCCAATTCCCCATTCCGTCGAACGACGATGCGACGAAAGCCGTCACCTACGTGACCGGACTGCTGGTCGAGGCCATTACTGAGGGTCGGCGGCACCACGACCAGCGCCTGGCCACGGCGGCCCGGGAAGCGGCGGAAACGGCCGCCGCGGCCGAACCGGAACCCGTCGTAGCCGCGACCATCCCCGAACCGGCGGAACAATAATATGCCCACTATCTCCACCGCCGACATCCAGACGCTCCGCCGGCAGACCGGCGTCGGGATACTGGAAGCGAAAAAGGCCTTGACCACTGCGAACGGCGACATGACCTTGGCCGTGGACACCCTGCGCAAGGCCGGCCGGAAACTGGCCGCGGCCAAAAGCACCCGGACCGTGCGCGAGGGACTGGTCGGCACCTACCTGCATGCGAACGGAAAGGTGGCGGCCATGGTGGTGCTTGCCTGCGAAACTGATTTCGTGGCCCGGACGGATGATTTTGCCGATTTAGCCCATGACCTGGCGCTCCACATTGCCGCCGTTGACCCGCGCTACCTCCGCCGTGAAGATGTTCCGGTCGCGGTGCTCGATCGGGAACGCGACATTTACCGCGCCCAGCTCAAGACGGCCGGCCAGCCGAAAAAGATGTGGCCGGCGATCATCAACGGCCAGCTGGAAAAGTTTTACGCCGACGTCTGTCTGCTGGATCAAGCGTACGTCAAAGACGATCGCCGGACCGTGGGACAGCTGATCGAGTCAACGGTGGCTAAACTCGGCGAGAACATCCAAGTGAGTTCCTTCGCCCGCCTGACCGTCTAACCGCCATGCTGATCGATAGTATCGCCATCATCGTTCTCGGGCTCAGCCTGATTAGCCTGGCCGTCATCATCGGTCGAAAATTCCCGACCTTGGCGGCAATTGATACGTCGGCGCCGGCGGAGGCGACGGCGGGACGCAAGCGGAACATTATTGAAGAACGGCTACGGCGTAAAGTGTCTATGCTCTGGACCAAGGTCGCCGGACAAAGTACCCCGATCGCCGTCGCTACCGGCCGGCTCTGGACCGCGGCCCATAAAAAGCTGATTGATCTTGAACACGAATACAAGGTGCGGTCACTGCCGGTCTTCCTGTCGCGGCGCCAGCGGCGGAAAATCGATCACGAAATCGCCGCGATGCTAGAACAGGCGCGGGCACTCGTTGACGACAAGGAATATGCCGCGGCCGAAGAAAAGGCGTTGCAGGCGATTCGCCTCGAACCCCGCTCGGTTCCCGCCTTCGAACTTCTCGGCCAGCTCTACCTGGTTACCAAGGAGCACGGCCACGCCAAAGAGGTGTATCAGTACTTGCTCAAGCTGACGGGCGACTCCGACGCCATCTACGAGCACCTGGGATCAGCTGATCTCGGCGCCGGACATCTCGCCGAGGCGCGCGACGAGCTCCAACACGCCGTCGAACTCAACCGCACGGTGGCCACCTATCATTTGGAACTGGCCCAGGTGTACACTGCTCTCGGCGACGCGGCTAAAGCGTTTACCAGCATTCAAGAAGCCGTTCGTCTCGAGCCGAACAACCCCAAACTGCTCGACCAGTACGTTGAAATAAGTATCGCCGCCGGCAAGAAACAGTTTGCCGAGGATGCGGTGGCCCGTATCGAGGCCGTCAACCCCGAAAACTCGAAGATCGCCGAGTGGCGCGAACGGATTACGGCGATTGAGGGTCGGCCCTTGACGAATCTCATTGAAACATCCGATACTGCCGACTCGACAACTTCCGCGCCGTTGTAGTCCCGATGTTCCGCCAGGCAGTTGGCCCCGCTACTTCTGCCCACGTAGCTCAGTGGTAGAGCAGCTCCATGGTAAGGAGCAGGTCCGCGGTTCAAGCCCGCGCGTGGGCTCCAGAAGCGGCGGGGTGAATGACACAACACTATGCCTGTCCCGCACCCGAGTGGAACAAGTGGTGCGGGGGGCTAAGGAGTAGGTCCGCGGTTCAAATCCGCGCATAGGCTCCACGTTTCTCGCAACAACACTTTCAGGCTAAGTCACAGATGGTTTCCGGCAAAGCCGGATCCGGCTCCGCCGGACAAATCCGGTCATCGGCTCCACGTTTTCCGAAGAACAGTACATCATGGGTCGGTAGCGAAGTGGTCATCCCGCACCACTTTCCTTCACAATATTATTGAGTAATCTGCATTTACGGGCAGGTGACGGAGCGGTCAATCGTACCTGACTGTAAATCAGGCGGCCTCGTGCCTACGCAGGTTCGAATCCTGCCCTGCCCACCAGATTACTCTCTCATGAAGGAAAGTGGTGCGGGACGAATCCTGCCCGGCCCACCAAATATATGTACATCGTGTACATTTTACAAAGCGTCAAAACAGCCCGGTATTATATTGGACACTGTGAAGATTTGTCTGTACGCTTAAAGAAACACAACGCAGGTAAAGTTCGCTCAACGAAATCCGGGCGGCCCTGGAAAGTTGTTCGAACGAAAAAGTATCCTGCCCGTGCCGAAACATATAGGCGAGAGAGGCAGATAAAGTCCTATAAAGGCGGGAAGGCATTTAAATCGCCACTGACCGCCACCGCTTCGAGCGGGGTGTCGGCTGGTGCCTCCATAAATCAGGCGGCCTCGCGCCTTCGCAGGTTCTCCCGCCCATTCATAAGATAATAAACACTGGCGGGATCCCGCCGGAGGTAGGAGAATCCTGCCCTGCCCACCACGAAGACGAAAACGAAAGAAAGTTGTGCTGGGTGAGAAATCCTGCCCCCCAGGCCTGAGTAGCTCAGCTGGCAGAGCAACGGTTTTATCCCGCCCCTGAGAATAGGATATAGTAGGCGGGATCATCGAAGTTCTTTCAAAATCTTGCCGGAGTAGCTCAGCGGTAGAGCAACGGTTTTGTAAACCGTAGGTCGGAGGTTCAAATCCTCTCTCCGGCTCCACCGGCAAGATTTTGGGAACTTCGGGATAAACCGTAGGTCGCCGGTTCGATCCCGGCCTCAGGCTCCAGAGAAGTGTAAGTTAATTAAGTTGATTAGTTAATTAAGTTGTCAAAGTTGGTGGCCGGAAAGGAAATTATGGCACAATCATTCTATGAACTTGATATTTGGAAGAACGGATACAAATTGGTTCTCAAAGTCTATCGCGCCACTGAACGCTTTCCGACTTCGGAAAGGTACGGTCTGATAGATCAGCTGAGGCGATCGGCCAACGCAGTTATCGCCAATATCGCCGAAAGTCAAGGCCGGTACTCCTACAGTGATAAAATTCGCGTCCTCTACCAATCCCGCGGCGAGATATTTGAAACAAGAAGTCATCTCCAGGTCGCCCATGGTCTCGGATATTTTCCAGCCGAAGAATTCAAAAAATTAGATCAAGCGTATGAAGGCTTGCTAGTTGGACTCAACACATATATAAAGTATCTAGCCAAAGCCCGCACGACAAAATAACGAAAAACTTAATTAACTCAATTTCCTCAATTAACTCAATCAACAAACCCTATGTCCCAAGACAACCTGATCAAACTCCAGTGTACGGTGTGCAAGCACATC
>JBBTRH010000007.1:0-70559 GCA_038065275.1 Patescibacteria group bacterium
TGTAGCGCCAGACGTACGGCGTCGCGGTTTTGCCCTTGACCAAGGTGACCAGCGCGTACTCATTGGTATAGCCCTTCAGCCACTTCATCACCAATGTCCCCGTTCCTGGCGTCACGGTCACCCTTTTGAGCGATTTGAAACCGCTCTTACTCACATTGAAGATCGTGGCAGTGAGACCGTTGGTTTTTGGCGCGATGGTGAAGAAAATCGAAAGCGTTGAGGGATTGGGCACGATGGCGACTTGCAATCCGTTGACGCTGATAGCGATCAGATTCTGGCGCGTGACGAGTTTCCCGCTGGCGTTGTACATCACGAATTTCGGTTGGCGTATCGCCCCAGTCGCGATAAAAACGTAAAACGGATTTTTCTTCGTATCGACAATCAGCTTTCGCCCGAGCACTGCGCCTCGATAACCGGCGAACGGCTTCAAGATGAGACGCTTCTTGCCGACCGGCAACGTATACGTATTGTTCTTAAGTTTCAGTTTCTCGATCGACGGCCCGACGATGACCCGGCGCTTGACCGTGGTGGTGTTGCCGGCCCGATCGGTGACGATGTAGGTCAACAGATACTCACCGACTTTCGACGTGTCGACCGTCCCCGACGTCTCCGTGCCGGTGCCGCCGACGTTATCCGTGACCGTCACGCCCGGGTCGGTATATTTTCCGCCCGGCGCCACCACCGGCGCCAGGTCGCCAATCGGCGTCACCGCCGGCGGAATCGCATCCGGGTGGGCCACGTTGATCAGCTGTAGGCCGGCGCTACCGGCCGCCACGTAGGCGACGTCATTGGCGATGGTCACGGCGTTGGCCGGCGCCGAACCGCTGTAAGTATCGACGTAGACCGGCGAACCGGTTGACGTAATGTCATAGATCGCCAACCCGCCGGCCGCTGTTTGGGTTAAAAAGACATAGCCGTTGGAAATGGCGATGCCGGCGCCGAATGGGGTGCTCGGAAATTGGGTCGCGCTTTCGAACGTGGGCGTCGGCGCGGCCGGAGTCGCAATCGCCACTCCGTGCATGCCGAGCGCCGCATCATTAATATAGGCGATCGAGCCGTACACTTGGACGCCACGATAGACGGCGGCGGCGTTCGGATCGGTATAAGTTCCGGCAAGCGTCAGGGTGGGGTAGGCGCTGATGTCGACGATATCCAATTTCGTCCCGCCGGCCGTGTAGACGTAGTTCCCGGAGAGCGCGATGGCCGTTCCGCCGTTGACCGCTAAGGAGCCGGTTTTGACCGGCGATCCGGCGTTGGCGACGTTTAATACTTCCAGCACGGTTGTCCCGGTCAGTGCGCCCAGAACGTACAGGTGCGTCCCGTCGGCGACCACGTTCGTGACGGTCAATCCGGTGGCCGCGTAGGCACCAAGGAATGCCGGGGCGGCCGGATTTCCCAGGCTGAGAATTTGGACCGCGGTGGTATCAGCCACATACAGCACACTGCCGCTGACGTTGACTTGCGTGGCCGTGCCGGGGGTATCATATGTATACGCCAAGGTCGGCGCGGCCGGATTGGAAATGTTGACGACCGCGACGCCGTTACTGCCGTCTGCCACGTAGGCGTAATTACCGACCACGATCACGTCCTGGGCGGTACCGTCGGTGTTGAAAGTCCCGATGATCTTGTCCGTCGCGGCGCGCGTCACGACGGGCCAAACAAACAACCCGACCGTGGCCAAGGTCAGGACAAACAATCGGCTACGCGGACATGGTGTTCGTAAGTGCCTGTTCAACGTTGTGAAGTGTATCACAAAAACTCCTGCCCGTCAATCACAATAATAAACTCAACTTGCCACTTCCCCGTCTTTAGCCACGTCGCTTCATCCTATAACCACCCGTCAAGAAACAGAAAAAGCGTTTCTCTTATCGCACCCCTCCTTGTACTCCTCCTTAGCTGAGGAGGAGCTTCTGCGCTGAGCGCAGAAGTAGAGGTGGTCAAGGAGGGGTGGGTTGTAATACGCCGCTTGTGCTTATTGAAGATAGCTTTGTAGAAAATTGGAGTGGTACTATTTGATGGGGAGGTCGGGGGGACGGAACTTTTCACCCAAACTCACCGCGCGATTTGACGTAGAGCGTCAGCACAATATCGCGACCAAGCAAACGGCTGGCGAGCTTTTGAAACCCGTCCGCATTACCGGATGTTAAATATATTTCCTGGCGTTCCGTATCATTCGCTGTTTGATAACCTAACACGCGTTGCAATTTTTTCGCCACCGCCTCGCCTGAATCCAAAGTGCTGGCTTTCTGGCCAACACACTTTTCAATCAGCGGCCGCAGCCACGGATAGTGCGTACACCCGAGAACATAGACATCAACGCCGGCCGCCGCCAGCGGTTCAACCACGTCCCGGACCGCCTGTTCCGCCTCGGCGTCGTCAATCTGTCCGTTCTCCACCAGTTCAACCCACCCGGGGCATGGCTGATCGATGATGGTCATGCCGTCGGCAAATGATTTTTTCAGTTCTTGATACGCCCGTGACGCCAACGTTCGTTCCGTCGCCAGCACGGCCACGTTCTTGGTGATTGTCATCGCCACCGCCGGTTTCAGCGCCGGCACGACGCCGACAATCGGGACAGTCGTAATATATTTGCGGATGGCTTCGAGCGCTATGGTCGAGGCGGTATTGCAGGCCACTACCATCGCCGACGGATGGTATTTCATCAATACATCAACCGCGCGCAATGAACAGCGGCGCACCTCGTCCTCGCTTTTCGTGCCGTACGGAAAATTCGCGGTATCGGCAAAGTAAACTGTTGATGCGCCCGGCATCAGCCGCCAAATGTCACGCAGTATGCTCAATCCCCCGACCCCGGAATCAAACAATCCGACACGCATATTTACTGGTAAACCATTATTCCCGGATGAGTTTCAACAGCTCTTCGCGCCGGGCAACCATTTCTTCTTTAGTTTTCGCCTCAACCGTCAAGCGCAGTAGCGGTTCGGTGTTCGACGGCCGGACATTAAACCACCAGGTCGGGTATTCGACGGTCAGGCCGTCAGTTTCGTCTGGTGCGCCGGTGGCGTACACAGCTTTGATCTTGGCGATCGTCCCCGAAATATCGTCAACCTTCGAGTTCACTTCCGCGTCATGGGCGTAGATATCAATGGCGCGGACCAGTTCTGACAGCGGTTTGTCCTGGCCGCTCAAGAAATCAAGTCCGGCCACCATCGCGTCAAGTCCGGAGTCGGCGTAGTAGTGGTCGCGAAAAAAGAAGTGTCCGGAAATTTCGCCGCCGAACGGCGCGTCATGCTGGCGCATGGCCGGTTTCATGTACGCGTGGCCGACCGCCGAACGGATCGGCTGACCGCCCGCCTTGGTAATTTCTTCGGGGACCATGTGCGAGCAGATCAGGTTGTAAACGATGGCCGAACCGGGATATAGCTTGAGAAAGTGTTTGGCCAGGAGCGCGGTCATGGCGTCGCCCAAGACGCGTTGGCCGTGTTCATCGGTGAAGAACATCCGATCGGCGTCGGCATCGAACGCCACGCCGACATCCGCTTTGGCGCTTAGCACCGCTGATTTCAATCCATCAAGCGCGCCGGGCGCTAACGGGTTCGGATTGCGGCCGGGAAACGTTCCGTCCGGCTCCATGTTGATGGCCGACCAGGCGAACGGCAGACGAGCCATCACGTCCGGCAGAAAACGGCTGACCGTTCCGTTGCCCGGATCAATGACTACTTTCAGTTTGCGGGCTGACATGAACGTACCGAAAGATAACACCTGTTCAACATAGGCCGGTTGAATGTCGAAATTGGTCAAGGTGCCGGGTCTGGCCGCCTGTTTAGCGAAGCCATCGGCCGCGACTATGTCACCGATTTGCTTGATCCCCTGATCGCCGAACAGCGGGATAGCCTGTTCACGCGTAAATTTCACGCCGTTCCATTGCGGCGGGTTATGGGACGCGGTCACCATCGCCCCGCCGTCATAGCCGTATTTCCCAACGGCGAAATACAACGCGTCCGTCGTCACCACGCCGATGTCAACCACCGCGACGCCGAGACTGCGGATGCCGTCAATCAACGCCGCTTGCAATTCCGGCCCCGAGACGCGTACATCGCGGCCCGTCACTACTCGCTTCGGCTTCAAATAAGTCGCGTACGCCTGGCCGATCGCCCGCATGATCTCGGTTGAAAGGTTGTCGCCGACCACGCCGCGAATGTCGTAAGTTTTGAAGATGGACGAGTCTACTTGCATAGTGGTAATTATTAATACCCGCTTGGTGTGCCTATCAACTGTGAAATTGGTAATTTACTAGTCCACCCTGAGCCATAATCTTTCGAGGCGAAGGGTCTGGGATCAACATTCATACAAGCAGTATATCACGACTATTGACGTCTCGACGACTTCGTGGTAAGAAGCCTTAGCTTCGAGAAACGCTCGAGGCTTGCCCTTTGACAACGGGCGTTCCGCCTGGCGTACCGACCGGAGGATCCCGTCCCGAGCAAAGCCGAGGGACCGGATGGACCGCGTCCGTATCGCCACCCGCCTGTCCCGAGCGGAGTCGAGGGATCTCTCCCTTGACACCGCGAATGACATGGCCGGAAAGGAGAACGTAATGAAACGTCCCAAAGCGTGGTTCGACCGAAGGTACAGTCACAAACACGTTATTCCTCGCTCTGGATGGTCGTTGTGGTTTTTCTTTCTGCTTTTTCTCGCGTTCACTGCCAGTAGCGTCATCGGCTTGTTCCGGGTTTGGGGTGACGCTTTTCTCGGGGGCACGGCCGCACCAATCACCGTCCTTCGGGCATTTGGACTGACCCTTCTCACCGGACTCATTATCTCGGCTACAGGGGGTGTGTCCTTTCTTCTGTTTTCCCGGGAGCTGTGGCCCAAGCATATTCGCGGTTACGTTCTGTGGATCTTGACCGGCTCGAGCGGTCGTGAGTGGCGCGTCGTCACCCCCCGTGGCCAGCGGCCGCGGCTCAAGACGGCTAATCTCTTCGCTCTCGGTGTTCCGCTCGGCGGGTGGTGGCATTCCGGCCAGATCTGGAACGGCTCGGACCGCCTGACGCTCGACGTGAGGCAAAAATCTGAGTGGATGGGAAAGAAGATCCAAATTCGCGATCCCTTCTATCATGATTTGGTCTCCACCAGCTACGAGGACACTACCGCCGTGCTCCGACTGCTTCGAGAAAATCCCTCCGGGGCATGGCGTGACATCCTGTACCAGGCTCAGCTCAAGATCGAAGGCCTGCGGACGGACAACGAGCGGCTACAAAGCCGAATCCGGGGAGATCGAGACCGTATTCTCGGCCTCGAGACTCAACTCTCTGACTGGAGAGACGCGGCTGACGAGCTCTTCAACAGCCTGATGGGGACGAGTCGGCTCGTTTATTCCAGTGAAGGCCAGGAGATCGCCCGCCGGTGGCGTGATCAACTGCTCAAGCTCATGCCGGAGAACATGAGCACCTATCTGAAGTACCGCGAGGCCCAGATTCCGCCGACTCGACGGCGTCTGAAAACGACCCGTGAAGACCCTCCTCACCGGTCATCCGACCACGGTAAAACACCGACGAACGTCGGCTAGCACCTCAACTCTATCGAGCCGCCGAGCAATCCGCGGCTCGTTTTTTTTACGAAAAGTTGCTATACTTTTGCCGATGTTCCTCCATACCTGGCACCCGCAACCATTGATCGCCGCCCTCGGCGGATTTTCCTTTCGCTGGTACGGTTTGCTGTTGGCGCTGGCGGCGTTGGTCGGTTTCGGCCTGATTCAACGGATCGGCCGGCGCTACCGGCTCGACGTCAACCGCCTGTTCGACTTGGCGCTGATCACCCTCGTCGCCGGTTCCATCGGCGCCCGGATCTACCATGTCCTCAACGAATGGACGTACTACTGGGCTCGTCCGACGGAGATGTGGAAGGTCTGGAACGGCGGCTTGGCCCTACATGGCGGGTTAATCGTCGGCGCCGCGGCGCTGTTCATCATGGCCAGACGCTGGAAATGGAACGCTTGGTTGATCGCCGACGTCATGGCTCCGGCGGTAGCCCTCGGCCAAGCTATCGGCCGCTGGGGCAACTACGCCAACCAGGAACTGTTCGGCCGGCCGACCTTGCTTCCTTGGGGCATCCCGATCGATCCCCTCAACCGCCCGCCGGCCTACGTGACGCAGACGTATTTCCATCCCACCTTTCTCTACGAATCGCTTGGTCTGTTGGTCATCGCCGTTTTGCTGTGGCTGATGCACCGGCGTCGGTGGCGGGTGTCGGCTTCGTCACAGCCTCAACCCTACGGCGCTATTGCACTGGCCTATTTCGTCCTGTATTCGGTCCTGCGCATCAGCACCGAATCGCTTCGCCTCGACCGCACGCCCATCATCGGCGGCGTTCGTTTGCCCATTCTCGTCAGCGGATTGATAATCGTGGTCGCGCTGGTTATTCTCTTCATCCGCTACCGCCGCACACCTGCCAGTTCCGTTTGACCCCCGTTAGAGGCTTCACTCATAAAACTTATCCGACACGCATGTTGAACAATTCGAAAAATGCGGCCTCTAGCGGGGTTGATCCTCAATTGAAGAGGTTGCTGAACGCCGAACTCAAGCGTCAACGTGATGGTTTGACATTGATCGCTTCGGAGAACATTGTTTCGCCGGCGGTCCTGAAGGCGGTCGGCAGTGTCTTAACGAACAAGTACTCCGAAGGCTACCCCGGCAAACGTTATTACGGCGGCAATCAGTTCATCGACGAAATCGAAAGGCTCGCCATTGCTCGGGCGAAAAAACTTTTTGGCGCCGAACACGCTAACGTCCAGTCCCACGCCGGCGCGATCGCGAATATCGCCGTGTTTTTTACCTTCTTGAAACCTGGCGACACGATATTGTCGATGAGTCTGCGCGCCGGCGGCCACCTCACTCATGGTTACAAACTCAATCTTTCCGGCCAGGTCTACGACGTGGTCCACTACGGCGTCAATGCCGACGGTTTCATCGACTACGATGAAGTCGAGCGCTTGGCGCTTGCCCGGAAACCAAAACTGATCATCTCCGGCGCCTCGGCCTACCCGCGACAGATCGACTTCAAGCGTTTCGGCGCCATCGCCAAGAAGGTCGGCGCCTATCACCTGGCTGACGTGGCTCATGTGGCCGGTTTGATCGTGACCGGTTTACATCCTGATCCAATCCCGTACGCTGATGTCGTTACGACCACCACGCACAAAACATTACGCGGGCCGCGCGGTGCGATCATCCTCTGTAAAGCCGAGCATGCCGATCTGATCGATAAAGCCGTTATGCCCGGCATTCAGGGTGGTCCGCTTGATCACGTTATTGCCGGAAAAGCACAGGCTTTCGCCGAAGCGCTGACGCCGGCCTTCAAAAAATACCAACAGCAAGTCATTAAAAACGCGGCGCGAATGGCTGAGACGCTGGCCGGTCATGGCTTAGCCCTCGCCACCGGCGGCACGGATAACCATCTTATCTTGGCTGATGTCACGCCGATGAATCTCACCGGCGCACAAGCTGAGGTATTACTCGAATCGGCGGGAATATACGTCAACAAGAACTTAATCCCGAACGACCCGCGAAAAGCTTTGGACCCCTCCGGCATCCGTCTCGGCACGCCGGCTATCACCTCGCGTGGGCTCAAGGAAAAAGATGTCGAAAATTTAGCTCATCTGATATTACAACTGCTCCTAGCGCCCACGAATGCTGTTATCAAACGCCGCGTCGCGGCCGCTGTTCGAACACTGACCAAGCGTTTTCCACTCTACCCGGGTTTGAAAGCATGATCCCGTTTCGTTCAAATGGATTTCTAATCCCGTTAGAAATGAACGAAGATGAACTATTGGTAAAAGCGAGGTTGTATTTACTTCCGCTACATTTTTCAAAAATAACGTTTTATTCATTTCTAACGGGACTAACGGGATGAGCGCGATCAAGCTCGACGGCCGCCGCGCGGCTGATCGAATGTTGGTACAATTAAAGAAAAAAATTCGGCGCACGCGGGAACCGATCACGTTAGCCACGATTCTCGTCGGTTCGCGTTATGATTCATCCCTCTACGTCCGCCTCAAGCGCCGCGCGGCCACTCGCGTCGGGATTAAAACCGAAGCGCATCATCTTCCGGCAACGACAAAACAAGCGTCCTTGACGCGCCTGATTCGCGCGCTCAACCACCGCAAAAACATCAGCGGCATTCTACTACAACTCCCTTTGCCACCGCGCCTCGATGCTGACGCGGCCATCCGCGTCATCGATCCCCGCAAAGATGTTGACGGTTTTCACCCGCGCAACGCCGTAGTTGTTCCCCCGCCGGTAGCCGCCGTCTTGCGTCTTATCAATCTCGGCCAACCGCCGCGAGGTTCGTTCGCGGCCATCGTCGCCCAGCCGTCAGTTTTTACCGCCCGACTGGCGACCGAACTTGCCCGCCATGGTTTTGTTCCGGCTGTCGTTGAACCGCACCGTAATCTGAACCTGGTCACGACCAAAGCCGACATTGTCGTCACCGCGCTTGGTCAGGGCGCGCGCTTGACGGCCCGCGACGTCAAGCGTGGCGCGATCATCGTCGATGTCGGAATACGTCGGCACGGTAAAAAAACCATCGGCGATGTTCATCCCTCAGCCTGGAAAAAAGCTAAGGCCATCAGTCCCGTACCCGGCGGAGTTGGGCCGTTGACGGTCTCCTGCGTCCTCGAAAATACTTATCAGCTGGCCGAACATCAGTCGTGATCCTCCAAAATCTTGGGTTCGAGAAAAAGGAATTGACCGGCGAGCAAGCGTGAAGCTCCGCCAGTCGCCGCCTTTGGCGGGATCCCGCTTGCGGCGGTGACAGGAGCTGGCGGCCTCACCGAGATGCGGTGCGGAGCCACGTAGAAGCCAGGCGCTTTACGTGGCGGAGCGTAACCCCGCACCGGAGGCCGAGCGCACCATACTCCTCCACCGACAGAGTCGGTGGCCTCCTGGTGCGCGGGTAAAAAAGAACCGCGCCCATCGATCGCGGTTTTTCGTTGTCATATCCCCTGGCCGTTGGCCAAGAGGATGAAATTGCGGAGCGTGACCGAGTCGATCGGCAGTCGAATCGTCGTGCGGAGATACCCGCCCTCATCGGGACGTCCCGTGACGATCGCGACGCGGCCCGGCGGCCAGGGGTATTTTCCGAAACGATAGATCTCCAACCGAATGCCGTTTGCCGGACGCAACGGGCGGCCGTCGCCGTCAAGGATCCGGAGACTGATGCCGAGATCAGCCTGATCCTGTTTACCGGCGCGACGAATGAGTCCGGTGAGGAACATCGAATCGACCGGAAACTTGGCCATGACCAGCATGTTTCCTTCGCTGTCGAGCCGGCCGATGATGTACGCCCAACGGCCCGGCGCCCAGGTAGTCTGGCCGAAACGGGATACTTCCAAGCGGACGCCCGTCGGCGGATGGAGCGGCTGTCCATTTCCGTCAAGGACCCGGACCCCGACGCACATTTCAACGATTTTGATGTGTCCGCCATCCCTCGCGAATCCGGCTGTCGGATTCACCATCGGGCCAAGGAGCAGAATGGCTATCATCCACCGAGACAGATGCATCTCGAACCCCCGTTGGACATGAGAAAGATCAGAACGTCGGTAATGTCGGACGGATAATAGCGGGTGGACGCTACGTTGTCAATCTTTCGCGGCAAAAAGAAAAACGCCGCGTGGTGGATTACGCGGCGGTGGGGCGGCGAGTTGGCAGTGTCCCGTACCGGATGCCGTTCGACAGGCGCACGCAATGCGTGCACGCTTGATGGAGTTCCAGAACCGCGTAGGCGGTCCAAACTCGATCAGCGTATTGCCAGACCGCTTCGAGGTTCCCCTCGATCAGCGACAAGACGGCGCGATCGTTGGCCGCCAGCAAGTCGGCGCGGTAGCCGCCGAGAATCTGGCGGTGGATCGTGTCGATTCCTCGCAGGCGACACATAAACTCTTGGAGCTGTTCCATGGCTCCTCCCTGAACAGCGGTGTAGCAAAGTCCGTATCATTTCCCTCCCGGTTCTCCGACGGTGCGATGCAAGGTGCGATGAGGATACACTACGTGATGTTGATGGTGATGTCAAGGCGCTATGAAGAGTGCCGTTGTCGCGGCGTCAACTGCGTGGTACGCTACATTCCCCTATGTCATTTTCTGTTGGCATCGTTGGTCTGCCCAACGTCGGAAAATCATCGCTGTTTCAAGTGCTGACGAAAAAACAGGTCGACACTTCGAATTACCCCTTCGCCACCATTGATCCGAACGTCGGCGTCGTGGCCGTGCCGGACCCGCGGCTCGAAGTGTTGACAAAGATGGAAAAATCGGCCAAGACGATCGCCACCGCCATCGAATTCGTCGACATCGCCGGCTTGGTCAAAGACGCGCATAAGGGCGAGGGTTTGGGCAATCAATTCCTGGCGAACATTCGCGAAGTCGATGCTATCACTGAAGTGGTGCGGGCTTTTGATGATCCGAATGTAATCCATGTCGCCGGCAAGATAGACCCCGCGTCTGACACGGCGACGATCGACATCGAGCTGGCCATGGCCGACCTAAGCACCATCGCGAAAAGGCTTGACACGTTGACCAAACAAAAAAAGGCCGGATTGGACAAACAACAAACATCGGAACTGGCGTTGATCGAACGGGTCCACGCTCATCTTAGCGATGGAAAACCGGTTCGTGTTTTGCCTTTGACCGATGAAGAGCGCTCGGAACTGAAATCTCTCAACTTGTTGACTATTAAACCGCTGATCTACATCCTCAACGTCAGTGAAAACCAAGTAGCCGCGTCCAGAGCGGAAACGTATGGCTTACCGCCGGAGCAAACTGTCGTCATCGCCGTGAAAGTCGAGCAGGAATTAGCCGACTTGAGTCCGGCTGATGCCGCCGCGTACCTCAAAGAACTCGGATTATCCGCTTCCGGCCTTGACCGGCTGATCCAAACTGCGTACCGAACGCTCGGCCTGGTGACGTTCCTCACCACCGGCCCGGATGAGACACGGGCTTGGACAGTTCCGTCCGGCACGAAAGCGCCCCAAGCCGCCGCGGTTATCCACACTGATTTCGAACGGCATTTCATCCGCGCCGAAGTGGTAAGTTACCCTGATCTTGTCGCCGCTGGATCATGGGAGATGGCAAAAACGTCGGGGAAACTCAGAATCGAGGGAAAAACATATGTCATTCGGGATGGTGATGTCGTGTTTTTCCGAGTGAGTGTTTGAACGGTTGACCCAGCACCACATTGGCTAAAACAAAAGACTTGCCGATGATTCATTGATTACTACAACGTGACTTCTCAGTAAATCAACAAGTTAACCAATGTGGTGTCTGGGTTAATCCCGTTAGAAGCGGCTAAGCAAAAATTATTGATGAAGTGTTATTATGTGGCCACAAACAGAGTACACTATTTTGGTGCAGGTTTCCCCGCTTCTAATGGGGTTGACAAGCCGTTGCCGTTTGTCGACGGAAGTCGTAGACTTGTACATAGTAGCCCTTTCCATTCCCAGTGATAAACACTCACGGGAGATTTGCGGCTCACACTTCAAGGAGGACGCGTGTTCAAGAGGAGCACGGTTCGCACCACCCAGCACCGCCGTCGGCTGATCCACGGTTACCGTAACCTGCTGGCCCGCTGGCTGACACCGTTCTGGAGGGTCAAGGACACCCGGCCGATCAGTGCGCGAACGTGAATCGCCCATCACCCCTCGACACAAATCACCTCGGGGAGGAGCCTCCGATGCGAAGGCATCAGCTGACGCACACCCACAACCTGCGCTAGCGAGGAGGTGATCCGTATCTTCGCCGGGCTAATTCCCCGGTACGCCATACTGCCAGTCCGTTCGCGGGCTGGCTTTTTCACGTCAATGTCCACTTTCGGATTTGCCGTAACACCCGCGCCCCATCTCGCGCGTAGATAAGCATGTTTGGATGAGGAATGTTTAAAATGGTAGCCGACGCATCGGACAGTAGCGGTTCTTGCCTGAATCCTAAGTTTGCGACCGCCTGTTCGATGTCAACGCGAATGTTCCCGTCGGGAAAAACATACTCCGGCCAGATCATCACCACCCGCGCGCCGGGCCGTAGCTTCGTCGCCCACTGTTCAAAACATCGAAGATACAGCGTTTGTACTTCTTTAGCCTGCTGACGCAACCACGGTCGCGGTTCATGTCCGCGCAACGGTTTACCCAAATACGGTTCGGTCACGATCACGTCGGCGGCCACATTGATATGTCGCGCGTTGCGTGAGGTAATTTCCACCGTAGCCTGAACTTTTGGAAATTCTTTAAAGAGCCAACGGAGATTCTCCTGGCTCTCTCGCACCGCTCGCGAGTCCGCATCTGTCCCGTAGATTTCTTTCACGCCCATCAACACCGCTTCCTGTAAAATCGTACCCGCACCGCAGAATGGATCGAGCAGGATTGTTTGCTCATTGACATTGGCAATATTCAACATCATCTGCGCCAGTTTTGGTGGCACCATGCCGCTCTTGGCGTTCGCGGCCGGGCGGCCGAAGTCGCGTCGGCCATAGGCTTCGTAATCCTGCACGGCTGTCGTCACGCCGACAATTACCTCCGATGCTGTTTTTACGAATACCAATTCTTTCCCCTTCTCCAACAATCCGTTTTTCTTCACGGTCACCGCCGACAGTTGCGGTTCGCGAGACGTGACGTACCGCACCGGTCGCCCAGTATGAACTAATTCTTTTTTCAAGCGAAGCCCCTGGCGATTCCCGGCCGCGCGTTCAGAATTCGACGCGCCGTAGACGCTTAGGCCGAATTCAATGCGGCCGCGGTCAGGAAAGAGTTTCTGCGCCCAGTCTCCGGACAACTCCTCGATCAGCGTCGTCACCAGATTCGTGGTGATCGGCCAGCGCTCAAGTACGGTCACCTGCTTGACGCTTCCGCCGAGGCGGTCAAGCGCCCGATCGGGCAATCCGCCCTCATGACGAACAAGCGCGACACTTGTTGACGCCACCGTTACCGCGGCCGACCATGCGGTCGTCATGGCCTCCAATTCCGCCACCGACAGTTCCGGCTCACGACCCAGGATAAACAGGGTTTCCGACATAGGTCGTCAGTATAGCGGAATTGGGCGCTCCTGCCGACTTTCCTGCCCAGCCCCACTTTTACGCCCAATGAATCGCTTGATGAAAGGTTTATAAAACGTCTGCCAATACTCGCGGCGCTCACGCGTCGCCGGAAAATCAAGGGTGAAGCTCCGCCAGCAGGAGCTGGCGGCCTCACCGAGATGCGGTGCGGAGCGTAACCCCGCACCGGAGGCCGAGCGCACCATACTCCTCCACCGACAGAGTCGGTGGCCTCCTGGTGCGCGGGTAAAAGTGGGGCTGGGCTTGCCAGGTTTTCCGGCTCATGGTACCCTGCGTCCACGATGGTTGTGTCCCGAAGCGCTACGGCCTTCGGGACTCCCCGCAGATTGTGGGGACCCGCGCGCCATCGATCCGATCGAGGCACACCTTCGACGGTCATGGCGGGCGCCTCCCGCTTATTAGGTATTCATCCACTCCATGCCACAGCACTACGAACTCCTCTACATCATACCCGGCACCAAAGGCGAAGACGAAGTCCCGGCTCTGACCGCCCAAATTCACGAGCTACTCAAGACGAATGGCGCCGCTATCGTCAAGAACGATTTTTGGGGCAAGCGTAAACTGGCTTATGAAATTAATCACATTCGCTATGGCTACTACGACACCGTTGATTTCGACATGGAATCGACGAAACTCGGCGCCCTGGAACAAGCTCTGCGCTTAAACGCCGGCATCTTACGATCCCAAATCACCAAACGCAAAGTTTTGACGTCCGAACAACAGACCGCCGCCACCCAGCTTCGCGAACGCATCACCGCCAAGCGCGAAGTGGCCAAAGAGAAAGAAGCCGCGGCCATGCTCAAACCGGCCGCACCGGTCGCCGCACCGGTCGCACCGGCCCCGGTTGAGACCAAGCAACTCGAAGAAAAGCTGGAGGAGATTCTTGGGTCAGACAAAGTTGAATTTTAAACATCGTTCACTCATTACACGCCTATGAGTTTTAGCCTCAACCGCGCCACCATTCTCGGCAATATCACCCGCGACCCCGAGTCGCGGACGACCACCAGCGGCCAGTCAGTCGTCTCGTTCAGTGTTGCCACCAACCGCCGCTGGAAGGATCAAACCTCGGGCGAACTGAAAGAAGCCACCGAGTTCCATAACTGCGTCGCCTGGAGCAAGCTGGCCCAGACGATCAGTACCTACGTCCGCAAAGGCAGTAAAGTCTACGTCGAAGGCCGGATCCAGACCCGTTCCTGGGACGACCCGACCGGCGTCAAGAAGTACCGCACTGAAATCGTGGCCGATAATCTGATTATGCTCGACAAGAAAGGCGACGCTCCGTCCGGCGCCGCTCCGGCTACTCCAGTCACAGCGCCAGCCGATCCTACCGCCCAACCCGCCGCGCCGACCGAGGCCGAGATAAATATTGAAGACATCCCCTTCTAATTTATAAACGGTCAGCCCATTAACCAACTAACGAGCTATCAAGCTAACCGTCTAACCGGCTAGCCAGCTAACGAGCTAACCAGCTGCCCCATGCGTCCTAAACCATCTCACGCCCCGCTCAAAGAGCGAACCTGTTACCTCTGCGCCAACGTCATCGATGACCTCGACTACAAGGATGTCCGCAGTCTCCAGCGCTTCACCTCGGCCTCGGGCAAGATATTTCCCCGCCGCCGGAGCGGTGCCTGCATGAAACATCAGCGCGTCATCGCCGAGGCCATCAAACGCGCCCGGATCATGGCCCTGTTGCCGTTCACGACGCACTAACGTTTGCCGTACGGATATGCTGGACATGAACGATATTCGCGTCGGCACGTTGGTTAAAATCAACCGCCAGCCGTACGTTTGTTTGTGGTCGGACTTCATGCGCACCGCCCAGCGCAAACCAGTTCGCCGCACCAAGCTGAAGAATCTCATCACCGGCAACATCCTTGAACAGACTTTCAAGCACGGTGATAAAATCGAGGAAGCCGATGTGGAACGGAGCAAGGCCAGCTATCTGTACTCCGACGCCACCGGTGCCCATTTCATGGACAGCACCAGTTACGAGCAAGTCGCCGTGCCGAAAGAAATGGTCGCTGAGCAATTACATTTCATGAAAGACGGCACCGAGTACACGCTTGTCAACTTCGAGGGCCAGCCGATCACTGTCGAACTGCCGAAGAAAATCGAACTAAAAGTGACCGAGACGAACGACGTGGTCCGCGGAGACACGACCGGCGCGGTGCTCAAAGACGCCACTCTCGAAACCGGTCACGTCGTCAAGGTCCCGCAATTTGTTAAGACCGGCGACGTCATCAGAATAAATACAGAGACCGAAGAGTATACGGAGCGCGTTACCGAATAATTTCTCCACCAATGTACAGCCACAGGCTCCCCAGCCTGTGGCTGTTGTTTACGTTTTCTTATTCCTTTTTCTCCGGTTCGCTTGTGGCCGGCTCCGGCACACTCGGCATTCGCCCGATCGCATCGTCCTCGATTTGCCGTTCTTTCGCCACCGACAGCACCTTGAGGCGCACTTCTTCCGTCACTTTCGGGTTATCATGAAGGTACTGTTTGCATGCCTCGCGCCCGACGCCGAGCTTCACCTCGCCGTAGGCCATCGTGTTACCTGATTTGGTCAGCACACCATACTGGAGCGCCGTGTCGAGCACATCGCCTTCGAGATTAATTCCCTGGTTATACAGAATGTCGAACTCGGCTTGGCGGAATGGGGCGGCGACTTTATTTTTCACCACTTTAGCTTTCGTCCGGTTGCCGACAATCTTGTCGCCGAGTTTCAGTTGACCGATACGGCGGACTTCAATCCGCACCGAGCAGTAAAACTTCAAGGCCGTGCCGCCGGTGGTTGTTTCCGGGTTGCCGAAGAACACGCCGATCTTCATGCGCGTCTGGTTGATGAAGATGACGATAGTTTTTGTTTTGGACACAATGGCGGTCAGCTTGCGGAGCGCCTGGGACATTAAGCGCGCCTGTAACCCCATGTGTGAGTCGCCCATTTCGCCTTCAATCTCCGCTTTCGGCGTCAAGGCGGCCACCGAGTCAATTACCACGACATCAACGGCATTCGAGCGCACCAATGTTTCCACAATTTCCAGCGCTTGTTCGCCGGAATCCGGCTGTGAGATGAGGAGGTCGTCAATATTGACCCCGAGTTTCTTAGCATAACTTGGGTCAAGGGCATGCTCGGCGTCAACGAAGGCGGCGGTCCCGCCGAGTTTCTGAACTTCGGCCACGATGTGCTGGGCCAGCGTTGTTTTCCCCGATGCTTCCGGACCGAAAATCTCAATTACCCGTCCGCGCGGCACGCCGCCCACTCCCAGGGCCAGGTCCAACGACAAACAACCGGTCGAGACGACATCGACGTCCATCGCCCGCGCTTCGCTGAACTTCATGATCGAGCCTTCGCCGAAGCGTTCGCGAATCTGCTCGACCGCCGCCCAAGCGGCATTATGCTTAACTTCTCCCGCTGAGCGGGACTCTTTTTGGCCTTTGGCCATAGTATTGTTCCTTCCGCCGCTCGTCTCCCCACGAATCGGGGGCAGTCGGGGCTTAATAACTATAGGTTAACCGAAGAAATACCGAATGTCAAGACTGTCCCTGTGGATAACTACCTCCCCGTAATAAGGTAACACCTTTTCATCCAATAATGCCTATCAAGTAAGTACCTGCACTAAAAATCCTCATATCGCACCCCTCCTTGCGAAGGAGGGGTGTGTTGATGTACGTTGCTAGCGCTCATTTAAGATAAAGGGGGTAGAACATTGGGGCGATACTATTTGACGGGGAGGTGGCGTCGATCGCACGTCTGGTGCGTGGGTAAGAACTTAGGGAAAAACGCCAACCGCCGCCCGTCGATCAAACCGGCGGCTTTCTATTGCCCTAACTATTCGTTGTGCTCGCCGGTGCCACAGCCGATTCGACAAGAATATTCCTGATTACCGTCCGCGGTCGGCTGTGTTTCTTAATGGCCGAAATTTTCAGCGCATTGAGTCCGATATGAAGGTCGATCGATTCATTAAACCGACCGTCACCGGAAGTCTGGACGTCCTGGTCGTTGATGGTCACCGTGGCGTTCGGGTCGGTCGTACCGCTGATGATCAAAGTCACGGCCGAGGTTGAAATATCCGTCGCCGGTTGCGTGACGGTCAACCGCGGGGGCAGGAAATTCCGCACAGCTTGGGTGCCGAGGTAGGTGACGGCTATGACCACGATGATGCCGGAGACGATGAAGCGAAGATGGCGCCGCACCCAGGGAAACTCCGTCGATGCTCGCGGGGTGAGGAGCGGCCGCGCGGTCGGTCCGGTCTTGGCCACCACGGCATATTCTTGCTCGAAGATCCCGACCGCCGTTTCCACGTCCGTCTCCAGCGCTTCCGCATACCGGCGGACGAACTGCCGAGCATAGACCAGCCCGGGCAAGTCACGATAACGCGATTCCTCGACGGCCGTGAGGTATTTCGAGGTGACGTGAATCCGCCGTCCGACGTCTTCAACTGACCATCCGGTTTCAGTCCGCAGGGCCCGTAGGCGGTCACCGAGCGTCGCCCCGGCCGTGAGCGGCCGCTTGGTGAACGTCATCCCGTTAGAGCGTTATATTGAAGCATTATTATTCTCATTACGGTCTGATCCGACGATGGCCGCTCTAACGGGATCATGCGCGGCCGGCCTCGTCCTCCCCGCCCCCGACCGGCGTCCGTTCATCGCTGGCTGGACTGTCATCAACGGGCAGGTCTCGCGGGTCGACCGGGATTCCATCCGCCGTGGCCGATACCTGACCGGCATAGATTTCCCTAGGCTTGGCGCCGGAGCCGGGGCCGATGAATCCTTGTTGTTCAAGCAGATCCATGATGCGCGCCGCCCGGGCGTAACCGAGGCGAAGGCGGCGCTGGAGGAGAGTGGTCGAGGCTTTGCCGCTCTGGAGGATGACTTCTCTGGCTTGGGTCATCAGTTCGTCATCCCCGAGATCTTCCATGCTCCCGCTGATCATCGGCGCGGCTTTTTCGACGATGTCGTTCATATAATCCGGTCGGCCGCGTTGCTTAAGGAACTGGGTCACGCGTTCCACCTCTTTTTCCGAAACATAGGCGCCCTGCAAACGCTTCGGTTTGCTCAGCTCGGCCGAGACGAAGAGCATGTCTCCTTTGCCTAGCAATTTTTCGGCGCCAGAGGTGTCGAGAATCGTCCGCGAATCGATCTGCGAGGCGACGCTGAAGGCAATGCGGGCGGTGACGTTGGCCTTGATTAGGCCGGTGATAACATCGACTGACGGCCGTTGCGTGGCCAAGACGAGGTGGATGCCGACGGCTCGGGCCATTTGCGCCAACCGCACGATCGCGCCCTCGACTTCCTTGGCCGCGACCGACATCAAGTCAGCTAACTCATCGATCACCACCACGATATAAGGCAGGTCGTCATTAATGTCTTTACGATAGGAGGCGATGTTGCGCTTGCCGGCGTTCTGGAATAACTGAAACCGGCGGTCCATTTCGCTGACCACCCAGCGCAGGGCGTTGATGGTCTTGATCGTGTCGGTAATGACCGGTGTTAAGAGGTGCGGGATGTCATTATACAACGACAACTCGACTCGTTTTGGATCGACCAAGATGAGCTTCAAATCATCCGGCGAGTTGCTGTAGAGCAAACTCAGAATCAAACCGTTGATTTGCACCGATTTTCCCGAACCGGTCGCGCCGGCGATCAGCAGGTGCGGCAACGGATCGAGGTTGGCTACCCACGGTTGCCCGGACACGTCTTTGCCCAGTGAGAACGTCAAGTTCGACTTCCGGTTCTTAAAGTTGTCGGCTGTCAGGATATCGCGCAGATTGACCAGCGCCACGGCCTGATTCGGGACTTCAATGCCGACTAGGGACTTGCCGGGAATCGGCGCTTCAATGCGAATCGGGTGGGCGGCCAGGGCCAGGGCCAAGTCGTTGTATAGCGACGCGATCTGGGCTAAGCGTACTCCTTCCGACGGTTTGAGCGTGAACTGGGTGACCGTCGGGCCGACATTGACTTCGCCCATTTCGACCGCAATGCCGAAAGTTTCCAGCGTTTTGCGGATTTTTTCTTTATTCGCTTCAATGTTGCCGCTGGTCGGCTTGCCGGTCGATAGGTCCAGCAGGTCAAGCGGAATAGTGATCTGCCGCTTCTCTTTTTTCGCCGGTGCTGGCGGCCGGGGAGCGTCGGCTTCCTCCTCGTCCTCATCGCCGGCGCGATCATCGTCTGCCGGCGCATCAGCGATCGCTTGCTTCGTAAAACCCGGCGCGGCGTTTTCCGTTGCTTGCTCTTCATGGCCACCGGCATCCAGCGTTAATTTCCGGCGCCACCAGCGGTGACGGACCCAGGCCAAGAATTTCGCCGGCAGGTTCCCGCGATCGGCTAAGCCGCGCAGGGTCGTGTTGAACATGATCAACAGAGCGATAATAAACAATCCGGCCATGATCAGTCCGGCGGCCACCGCCCCGAACCCTTGGCGGAGCGGATAGTCCAATAACACGCCCAAGTATCCCCCGCCCTCACCGCCGATCGCCCGGCTGACCGACTCCGCCGCCGGCAGGAACAGTTGCAGGATGCCGGAGACGCTGATTACGGCTAAAACGAATCCGGCCCACTGGGTGGCGTTGATATGCAAACGCTCGGGAAACAGGAGCAGTGTCCCGACGACCGCTAGGTACACCCAAATCACGTAGCGTTGCCAGCCCACCAATGTCCCCAACCCGCCGCTGATGGCGCTACCCAGACCGCTGGCGCCGTTGAAAACGCTCAACGCGCCAACCGCCGCCAGGATGAACAGCGCGACGATCGTGACGGCGCGGCGAGTTTCAGGAGTTAGCCTAGACCGCGGCGGTTCAGCCGAAACTGGGCGTCCGGATTGTTGATCGCCGTTGGCACGAGCGCGTCGCGCTGATCGTTTCGACTGAGCCATATCCCGTTAGAAGCTATCTGAAAAAAAAGTGAATTGTTTGTTCATACGTGATAAGCTTGTTATTACGGCTTCCAACGGGACATGGAAGCGCTTAGGATAGCATAAAAATGGCCTTGCGGCAATCTGATTTGTAATCCTGACGCCCAGGCGAGGATAGAGTACGCTCGATACTATCCGGTGGCTGAGGAGAAGCTATGCCTCAACACGCCATCTTCACTACATACAGCACACGCTGGGGAGCATGCGCTGTGGGAAAAGGGGAGAGCTTGCGGAGCAAGAAAACTACTACCTCTTCAAACACCGTCGGCGCCCCCGCCGGCGGTCGCCGAAGAAGAATAAGTGTTACTCACTGTCAGCCCAAATTTTCCCGGGTCGTCCAATAGATTTAGCTTTCTAGGATCTCAAATTGTCCCTCTCTCAAAGCAAAAATGGGTAAATCCGCTTTATGCTTCTTCAATTTAGCATCTGCCTTACCCAATCAATGTTCGGCGCATTAATATTCACCCAAACTGTGTCGACCCGGCGTGAATGGGGTCGGCACAGTTTCTGTCTTTCGTACCCTCACCTGCCCCACTCCTCACCAGACCGCAACCATCCTCACCTATCCCGCCCTCGTGCGGAATGATGCGGTCTTTACGTCGCGGCGTTTTGGGCCGCTAGTTCATTCGCGGCGTTTTGGCGTTGATGAAGTTCGAATCCGGTCCCGGCCGGAATCGGTTTACCGATGATCACATTCTCCTTCAACCCGCGAAGCGGATCGATCTTACCCGAAACGGCGGCGTCGATTAAGACGCGGGCGGTTTCCTGGAATGAGGCGGCGGACAGCCAGCTTTCGGTGGTCAACGATGATTTCGTCACGCCGAGCAGGAGCGGTTCAATCTCCGGCGGCGACTTTTTTAGCCTGGCGATCAGCTCGTCGGCGACCGCCCGATCGACGATTTCCCCGACTACTAGTTCAGTCCCGCCAGCCGACTTAACGTAGGCGCGGGAGAACATCTGGCGGACGATGATCTCGATGTGCTTGTCATTCAGGTATTGGCCCTGCGACGAATAGATGAACTGGATTTCCTTGATGATGTATTTCTGCACCGCCTGACGGCCCTGGAGAACGTAGAGTTCCTGGAGATTAATCGATCCGTCGGTCAAGACGGCGCCGACATCCACCAGGTCGCCGTCGTTGACCCGCAAGATGGTATTGCCGGCCACGTCGAAGTCGGTCGTCGCTTGATGATCAAACTCGACGTAGGCCGCGGTAGGAGCGATCTTGACGATGCCGGCGCGTTTGGCCGTCACCGTCTTCTCGCCGATCGTCATCAGTAGCGCGCCGGCACTAACCCGAGCGCCGTCCTTGACCTGGAGAACGGCTTTCACCTTGGCCCGCGCCTTCGGCAGGTCATAGCGGTCGTGGCCTGGCGCTTGATGGGCGAGCTTGATCACCCGGTGGTCGCCGCTGGAATCGATCTGTACTTGACCGGCCACGGTCGCTAACAGGGCCGGCGATTTCACCGGTCGGGCCTCGAACAACTCCTCGACCCGCGGCAAACCTTGAGTAATGTCATCACCACCGGCCACGCCGCCGGTATGGAACGTGCGCATGGTCAGCTGGGTGCCCGGTTCGCCGATTGATTGGGCAGCAATGATGCCAACGGCGGTGCCAATCTGCACCAGATCATTCCGGGCCAGGTCGTATCCGTAACAACGCTGGCAAACCCCCCGCACCGCTTTGCAGGACAGGACGGAGCGGATGGTGGCGGAGGTAAGGCGGGCCTTTTTTAGTTTGGCGACGATTTTCGGCGTCAACAGTTCGCCGTTCTTCACTAGCGTCTTCCCCTTCCCGTCGACCAGATCGGCCGCCAGCACCCGGCCGCTGATGCGGTGGATGATGTCGTAGCCCATCTCTTCGCTCTCGGCGGTGGTGATGGTGAACCCCTCAGTGTCGCCGCAGTCTTCCAGGTTGATCACCACATCCTGGGACACATCGACCAGCCGTCGCGTCAGATACCCGGCGTTAGCCGTCTTCAGCGCGGTGTCCGTTAGCCCTTTCCGCGCGCCGTGCGTGGAAATGAAGTATTCGAGCACATCGAACCCTTCCTTGAAACTGGCCTTGACCGGCAACTCGATAGTCTTCCCCGACGGGTTGCCGACCAACCCTTTCATGCCCATCATCTGGGTGGTTTGAGCCCACGATCCGCGCGCGCCGGAATTAATCATCATGTACACCGGGCCGAGCTTATTCAGCGTTTCTTTCGAAGCCGCTTGAATGTCTTCCTTAGCCGTCGTCCAGGTATTGATCACCCGGACATAGCGCTCGGTATCAGTCAGCAAACCGGCTTCGTAGGCTTCTTGAATTTCCCGGATGCGTTGTTCGGCGCGGGACAGAATGTCGGCTTTCTGGGCGGGGACTTCCAGGTCGCTCATGCCCCAGGAGATGCCGGACTGCGTGACGTATTTGAATCCGAAGTTCTTGACTGCGTCGAGCAGTTCAACCGTCCGCTCCTGGCCGAGCTCGACGAATGATCGTGAAACCAGCGCCGAGAGGGATTTCTTATCCATGTTCTCGTTGATGAATCCGAGTTCCTTCGGCAAGATGCGGTTGAACAGAACGCGGCCGACCGTGGTGGCCATGCGTTCGCCCTCGATCCGGATAGTGACCCGGGTCTGGAGGCCGATCCGGCCGGATTCGTAGGCTAGAATAGCCTCATCGGGGTGGGCAAAAGTGTAGTCTTTCTGGTCACCGGATTGAGTCATGTAGTAGCAACCCAAAACAATGTCCATGTTCGGCGTCATGACCGGCGTGCCGGTCGCCGGCTTGAGGAGGTTTTTCGTCGACATCATCAGGTTGGCCGCTTCCCACTTGGCCTGTTCGGTCAACGGCACGTGGACAGCCATCTGGTCGCCGTCGAAATCGGCATTAAAGGCACTGCAGACCAGCGGGTGGATCTGGATCGCCTTGCCTTCGATCAAAATGGGTTTGAAGGCTTGGATACCCAGGCGATGGAGGGTTGGGGCGCGGTTGAGGAGGACGGTCGCGCCCTTCGTCACCCCTTCCAAGATGTCCCAGACTTCGGGATGTCCGGCCTCAATGTACCGACCGGCGGAGCGGACGTTATGGACGTATTCGCGCTTGATCAACTCGGAGATGACGAACGGCCGAAAAAGTTCAAGGGCCATCCGTTTCGGCAGGCCGCACTGGTCGAGTCTGAGATACGGACCGATGACAATCACCGAACGGCCGGAGTAGTCGACCCGCTTGCCCAGGAGATTCTGACGGAACCGGCCTTGTTTGCCTTTCAGCATATCGGCGATTGAACGGAGCATCCGCTTTTGGCCGGTTGAGGCGGTGACCGTCTTGCCGTGACGGGCGCCGTTGTCGATCAAGGCGTCAACGGCTTCCTGTAGCATCCGTTTTTCGTTGCGGACGATGACTTCCGGAGCGTTAAGCTCAAGTAATCGCTTCAGACGGTTATTCCGGTTAATGACCCGGCGGTACAGATCATTCAAGTCAGAGGTGGCGAACCGGCCGCCGTCGAGCTGGACCATCGGTCGGAGATCGGGCGGGATGACCGGCATGACCGTCATGACCATCCACTCGGGCCGGATGCTGTTGGCTTTAAAATTCCTGGTCAGGCGCAGGCGGCGGATAATGCGGCGCTGTTTCGACTCGGTCGCTTTGGCCACCTCGTCTTCGAGTTGGGCGATCAATGCGTCGAGGTCGATGTTCGACAGCAGATGATGGATGCCTTCAGCGCCGATCGAAGCCTCGAAAACATGGCCGTATTTCAGCGACAGGTCTTGGTAGGCTTGCTCCGTCAGGATTTGGAGCGGGGCTAAGTTGTTCAGTTCGCGCCGCGCCGTGGCCACCGCCTCGTCGAGGAGTTTCAGTTTCTCAATTTTGGCCAGGCTGAGATTCTGGCGGTCGGTCTCAATTTTGGATTTCGCTTTGGCGTCGGTCGTGCCGAGGATCTGCTGTTTCAACTGATTCGCTTGCTGTTGCCACTCGCCGTCGATCTGCTTCTTTTTCGAGCTGTATTCGCCGTCAAGCTGCTGGAGCGTTTCATGGCGCAGGTTCTCGTCAACCGCCGTAATGATGAAGTTGGCGAAGTAAATGACTTTCTCCAGGTCCTGGACGCCCAGGTCGAGCATCAGGCCGATTTTCGACGGCACGCCGCGCAGGAACCAGATGTGGGACACCGGCGTGGCCAGGTTGATGTGGCCCATCCGTTCGCGCCGGACGACCGACCGGGTGACTTCGACGCCGCACTTGTCGCAAACGATGCCCTTGTAGCGGATGCGCTTGTACTTGCCGCAGAAACATTCCCAGTCTTTCGAGGGTCCGAAGATTTCTTCGGCGAACAGTCCGGATTTTTCCGGTTTCTGGGTGCGGTAGTTAATCGTCTCCGGCTTGGTGACTTCGCCGAATGACCAGCGGTGGACGTCTTCCGGCGACGCCACTTTCAAGCGGATGGCTTTGAAGTCGACGGCGTGGGTTTCTTCGTAGGGCATATGATATATTGGGTAGCTCGTTAGCTGACAAGCTATAGAGCTAACTGCTAACAAGCTAAAAAGCTAGGTCACCACTTTCTCTTCTTCCTTGAGCGTCTGGCCCTCTTTTTCTTCGATGAGGACCGGTGATTCTGGTGCGGGTAATTCTTCAGCGACAAGTGTATCGGGCGGAATCTCGTACTTCCGGTTCGGCCGCTCTTCTTCTTCCGGAGCTACTTGCGCGCCGATCAGGTCAACTTCGAGGCCGAGACCTTTGAGTTCGCGCACCAAGACATTAAACGATTCGGGAACGTTCAGTCGCTTGATCGGCTCTCCTTTGATGACGGATTCGTAGGCCTTCGAGCGGCCGGGAACATCGTCGGACTTGATGGTCAGAATTTCCTGCAAGGTCGCGGCCGCGCCGTAGGCTTCCAGGGCCCAGACTTCCATTTCCCCGAAGCGCTGGCCGCCGAACTGGGCCTTGCCGCCGAGCGGCTGTTGGGTGACTAGCGAGTACGGTCCGATCGAGCGCTGGTGGATCTTGTCCTCGACCAAGTGGTTGAGCTTCAGGACGTACATCACGCCGACGGTCACCGGCAGGTCGAATGGCTGGCCGGTCCGGCCGTTGTAGACGGTCATCTTGCCGTCCGCGGGCAAGCCAGCTGACCGTAAGAGCTCTTGAATTTTCGTCTCCGGCAGGCCGTCGAGCACCGGCGAGGCGACGTGGAGCCCCAGGCGCTTGGCGGCGATACCGAGGTGGGTCTCAAGGATCTGACCGAGGTTCATGCGCGAAGCCACGCCCAGCGGATTAAGAATGATATCGACCGGCGTACCGTCAGCCAAGTAGGGCAGATCTTCGACCGCCACAATGCGGGAGATGACGCCCTTGTTCCCATGACGACCGGCCATTTTATCACCCACCTGGATCTTCCGGAGCTGGGCCACCGACACCTGGATCTGCTTGATCACGCCGGCCGGGAGTTTGTCGCCTTTGTCGCGGGAGAAGATTTTGATGTCGACGACTTTGCCGTGCTCGCCGTGTTCGAGATAGAGTGATGAGTCTTTGACGTCCTTAGCCTTGTCGCCGAAGATGGCGCGGAGTAGCTTCTCCTCGGCCGACAGCTCAGTTTCCCCTTTGGGCGTAATTTTGCCGACTAGGATATCGCCCGAAGCGACTTGGGCGCCGATGCGGACAATGCCCTCGTCGTCAAGGTCCTTGAGTTTCTCTTCGGAGATGTTCGGGATGTCGCGGGTGACAATTTCCGGGCCGAGTTTGGTATCGCGGACGTCGATAGTATAGTCTTCAATGTGGATCGACGTGTACCGGTCCTGGTGGACGACGCGCTCGGAGATGAGGATGGCATCTTCGTAATTGCCGCCCTCCCAGGGGATGAAAGCCACGACCAGGTTTTGACCGAGGGCCAGTTCGCCGTTCTCGGTGGCCGCGCCGTCCGCCAAGAGCGTGCCCTTGGCCACCGACTGACCCGGCTTGACGACCGGCTTCTGGTTAATCGACGTCGAGGCATTGGAGCGGAAGAAATTGCGCAGGTGGTAGCTACGGACATTACCATCGTCTTCCATCACCTGCACCTCACTCGCTTGGACCTTGATGACTCGACCGGCTTTCTGGGTCAAGACGACCTGCCCGGAATCGGCCGCCGCTCGGCTTTCGACGCCGGTGCCGACGATTGGCGCTTCCGGCTTAATGCAGGACACGGCTTGTCGCTGCATATTCGTACCCATCAAGGCCCGCACCGCGTCGTCATGTTCAAGAAATGGGATTAAGGCGGTGGCAATGGAGACGATCTGTTTGGGTGAGACGTCCATGTAGTCGACGGTCTCGACCGCCGCCATAGTCGGTTCGCCGTGCCGGCGGACTTCGACTTTCTCCTGAACAAAGTACCCGTGCTCGTCGAGCGCGGTGGTCGCCGCGGTGGTGACGTGGCGTTCCTCCGTGAAGGCATCGAGGTAGAGCACGTCCTTCGTCGCTCGCGGTTTGACCGGGATCGTCTGCCGATTGGTGTCCTTGAGCCGCTTGGCCTGGGCCGGGGATATTTTTTCGCCCGACTTAACGACGTTGTCGAAATCTTCACGGGCTATTTCACCGATCGCCGCTTCACCGTCATTCGGCACGTCGTGAACGACCTTGCGGAATGGCGTCTCGATAAAGCCGTAATCGTTGACCCGGGCGTAGCTGGCTAGGTGGCCGACCAAGCCGATGTTCGGGCCTTCCGGGGTAGCGATCGGGCAAATGCGGCCGTAGTGCGTGCGATGGACGTCGCGGACGTCGAACCCGGCCCGTTCGCGAGACAGGCCGCCGGGGCCCATGGCTGAGAGGCGGCGCTTATGCTCAAGCTCAGCCAGCGGGTTCGTCTGGTCCATGAACTGCGACAGCTGGGAACTCATGAAGAATTCCTTGATGGCGCCGATCACCGGCCGGGCGTTGATCAGCTGGTTGGGAGTCAGGGTGTTAATGTCGAGCGTCGACATCCGGTCTTTAATGATCCGCTCCATCCGCGCCAGCCCGACCCGGAATTTGTTCTGGACCAGCTCGCCGATGGCGCGGACGCGGCGGTTGCCGAGATGGTCGATGTCGTCCGGTTCCTGCTGGGAGTTATTCAAGCGGATGATTTGCTTGACGATTTCGATAATGTCCTGCCGCTGGAGGACGCGGAACTCGGGCGTGATCGGGAAATCAAAATTGAAACGGGTGTTCAGTTTGTAGCGGCCGACCCGGCCGAAGTCGTAGCGGTCAAAGGAGAAGAACATCTTGTGGATCAGGTCGCGGGCGTTATCGATGGTCGCCAGGTCGCCCGGACGGATCCGCTTGTAGACTTCTTTCAATCCTTCCGCTTCGTCGTGTGACACATCCTTAGCGATCGTCGCGGCCAAGTATTTGACCTTCGGGTTCGTGTCCACGTCTTTAAACAGCTCGAATTGTTCGGCATCCGTCGGCGTGCCGAAAGCACGCAAGAGCGCGGTGATCGGCACCTTGCGCTTGCGGTCGATTTTGACGGTGATGACGCCGTTGACGTCCGTTTCGAGTTCCAACCAAGCGCCGCGGTTGGGAATGATCTTGGCTCCGTAGTAGCGGCGGCCGCGGATGCTTTCGGCGGTAAAAAAGACGCCGGCTGAGCGGATCAGCTGGCTGACAACCACGCGTTCGATGCCGTTGACGATGAACGTCCCGCGATCGGTCATCAGCGGAAAGTCACCGAGGTAGATTTCTTGTTCCTTTATTTCGCCAGTCTTCTTGTTCACCAGGCGGACCTGAACGCGCAACGCCGCTTCGTAGGTGACGTTCTTGGTCTTAGCCGTCACCTCGTCGAACTTCGGTTCGTCGAGGTAATAATCAAGGAAGGACAGCTCCAGGTCGCGGCCGATGAAGTCGCGCACCGGCGAGATCTCGGCAAACAGCTCCTTCAGTCCGTCGCGGAAGAACCAGTCGTAGCTTCGTTGCTGGATTTCGATCAGGTTCGGCAACGACGTCGCTTCGTGCAACGTCGTGAAGTACTTCCGCTCGGCCACTGTCGCTTGGTCAGACATGAAGAAAATACCCCATCCTCTCCTGGGCCGGAGAGTGGTTACGATTGCTCAGATTCCGCCCCGCACCAAGGGACGGCGGGCGCTCAAAGGCGCCGAGTATACGCTCAAAATATGGCTCAAAATACGCTAACTGATAATAACAACATTGTGCGTCCCTGTCAAGGATAAATGTGATAGGTTGTCAATACACAAATATTTAGCTAATGTTAGCCCCGTTAGAGGTGATAGCGAAAACAAGGTGGAGATTAGTTGTCGTTATCCACAGCAATGTGGCGTATTAAAAAAAGTAATTACATTCGCCTCTAACGGGGTTAGCCATCCTTTTTCGTCATGGTGTACAGCAACAAAAAACTATCCCCAATTATATCCAGAAGGTATCCACAGGAGGTAATTTCATAAATACACCTAATAATAACCGGCGAAAGTTGGTCCTGAGGAGCTATCGCTGGGGCACACCAATGGAGGCGGTGATCAGCGCCTCCCCATTGCCGACCCCCATTTCAATGCGTTAAGGTGTAGACATGGCTAATCAACTCTTCACTCCCGATTTGGCCCACTGGGTTTTTTCCCAAGCCTGGTTCCCTAAAGAACAAGAGTCGGCCTGGCACGAGCTCTGGTCGCCGGAACTATGGCCGGAGAATGATCGTCCGACCGATGAGACGCTGGAGATTTTTTTGAACCAGTGGATCATCTATGACCGGCCCACGTCGACGCACCATCGCACGCCGCTTGAATTGTTCATCGATGCCAAGGTCAAACAGCGGCCGGTCGAGCGATCGGTGTTTGAAGGTTTCAAACGAAGTTGGGTCGGCGCGTTCGGCCTTGAGGCCATTCAGCCGCTCCAATCTATGCTCCTGCTCGACCTAGCCAGCGGGCGCCGATTCGAAGTTCAGGAACAGCAGGGCACCGTCGGCCCCCAAGTCGGCGACGTGCTGTTAGCCCGGATCCTCCCCTTCGGGCAGACCTTTCTCATCGGCGCCTCGTACGGGTTAGTCCAACAACCGGAGGCCGTGGCCATGCGGTACACTTGGGATCGTTTGCGGCGGGACGGGCCGCTCCCGCCGTTAACCGCGCCGCAGTTGGCCCCGTTTATCATTCAACCGACGCCGGCCCTCCGGAAGTGGCAACTGATCGTCGAGTTGGATGATTTTTTGCGGGCGAAAAAGTACGCCGCTCAATCGGCGACGGCCATCGTCCGCGAGTTTGAGCGGCTCGACGATCCTAACGGGGTTCTCCGTCGCTTGCTGAACGAGGTGCCGCTGAAAACAACGGCCGAAGTAAACACCCTGTCGAGGCTCATCATCGAACTGTGGAACGCCTTTCAAGCGAAGGTTCCGCGGCGCGGCGAACCGGGTGCCGGCCCGATCGAAACGGCCATCATCCACGATCTGCTAACCAAGATGCAAGTTGAACAACCGACGTCCCACCTGAACGATTCCGACCAGGCGAAACGTTTCGGCGAGGAATGGTACCAACGCTACCTGCATCTCCCCCAGGCCGAGTTGCACGGACGCACGCCATGGCAGATGATCCTCGCCGAGCGGCAGGAGCGGGGCAATCCGGATACGGGCTGGCATTACGAATTCTCGGCCCAGCCCGTACCCAACCCGGCGGTCGCGAAATTTCAACGATTGCTCGACAACGCCGTGGCGGCCCATCAAGACAAAAAATTCGGCCCCGCGCTCCGCCAGTACAAAAAATTATTATCCTACGGCGACGACCAGGTACCGGAAATCTGGCGGATCTACGGGAACGCCGGCGCTTGTGCCTGCGAACTCAACGACTTTGACGCGGCGGAAGAGTATTTCAAAAAAGCGCTTCGCCTCAATCCAAACTACAGTTTGGCTAAGAAAAATTTACGGCGGCTAAAGAAATTTCGCGCCTCGGGGCAACAGCCGCCGGGCGCTAACCGCCCAACCGCTTGACACCCTGGTCGACGTCGAATACTATACCTTCAAGGTAAGTCGGTGGCGGAAAGTATGCGCCTCTATGTTAAAGAGCGCGGTGTTCGAGCGTGTTTGCCGTCCCATAAGCCTTCGCCGATTTCCATGATCCCATGCGCGCCATCCTAAAAAAACATTTCGGGTACGAGGAATTTCGGCCCTTGCAAGCTGATATTATCACTCATGTCCTGGCCCGGCGCGATGCGTTAGTCTTGATGCCGACCGGCGGAGGTAAGTCGCTGTGTTTTCAATTGCCGGCCCTAATGTCTGCGGGAATGACCATCGTCGTTTCGCCGCTCATCTCGCTGATGAAAGATCAGGTCGACGCATTGCGAGCGAACGGCATCGCCGCCGCCCAGATCAACAGCGCCGTTGAGGGCGCCGCCATCGGCGAGATCAAACGACAAGCCGAGTCGGGACGGATAAAATTATTATATGTCGCGCCGGAACGATTAGCGATCCCGTCATTTCGGGCCTGGCTTAAAACTCTCGCTGTCTCGCTCATCGCGATTGACGAGGCGCATTGTATTTCCGAATGGGGCCACGATTTTCGACCGGATTATCGTACCTTGTGCACGCTCCGGCCGTATTTCCCCGGCGTATCGGTGTTGGCTCTGACCGCCACCGCAACCGACCGCGTGCGGCGGGACATAATCAAGCAATTGCGCCTCAGCCAACCGCGGATATTCGTGTCCAGTTTCAATCGCCCCAACCTGACCTACACCGTGCGGCCAAAGCGCAACGCCTTCCCAGTGTTGGTCGATTTACTGCGCCAAGACCCCCACGCCAGCGCGATCATTTATTGTTTTTCCCGCACCGGCACGGAAAAACTGGCTGACAAACTTAGGCGGCAGGGTTTTGTAGCCGAAGCCTACCACGCCGGTTTAGACAGCGAGACCCGCCGCCAGACGCAAGAACGGTTTATCCGCGATGAAACGCGGATCATCGTCGCCACCATTGCTTTCGGGATGGGGATTGATAAACCGGATGTACGGTTGGTCATCCATTATGACCTGCCTAAATCCGTCGAAAATTACTATCAAGAGACCGGCCGCGCTGGACGCGACGGGTTGCCGAGCCAGTGTTTTCTTTTCTGGTCGTACGGCGACGTGATGAAGCATCGTTTTTTCATTCGAGAAATTGAGAATCCAGCCGAGCAACAGCGGGTCGAGGAAAAATTACAGCAGATGGTACAGTATTGCGAACAACGGTCGTGCCGCCGACAATTCTTGCTGAACTATTTCGGAGAACAGTGGACGGCGGACGATTGTCGGGGCTGTGACATTTGTTTACCGTCAGTAGCGCCGGATGTAGCATCAATGCCGGCCCCGACCTTCGATCGCGAACTCTTTGAACAACTGCGGCAACTGCGCACTATGCTGGCCGACCAGCGCCGCGTGCCGCCCTTCGTCATTTTCGGCGACCGCAGTTTGCAGGAAATGGCGACCTATTATCCGCAAAACCTCGCCAGTTTCGCCCGCCTTTATGGCGTCGGCCAACGCAAAATCACCGACTTCGGCCCGCAATTTGTCCAGCTGATCCGCCGCCACGCCGCCGATAAAAACCTCAAAGAACTGGCCCGTCCGATTTGGCGCGAACGTGAAGCCGCCGACACGGATATTGTTAGCGCCACGTACGAGGAAACTAAGGCCCTGGTCAAACAAAAACTTTCCATCGCCGAGATAGCCAAGCGGCGCGGTTTAGTAACCGGCACTATAATGGGGCATCTCGAAAAAATTCACCGGATCGACCCGGCGCTCAACCTGGATTACCTGCGGCCGGAATCGACGCGCCTGGCAAAGATAACAGCCGCTTTCAAAAAAACTGGCGGCATGAGTTTGTCGCCGGTGCGTGAAATCCTGGGCGAGGAATATTCTTATGACGAGTTGCGGTTGGCGAGGATGTTTGTGCGGTCGTAAAGCCCTGGGGGATTCATCGTCGACCTCCCCCGTCAAATAATAATGACAACCTTTGTTACACAGAATAAACTACGCAATTAACAAAATCGTTGCCCCCCAACGCACCCCTCCTTCGTAAGGAGGGGTGTTTAAGACAAAACCGAAGACGTTTTTAACGATGCTGGTAATAGAAAGCACGAATGTTACTATTTGACGGGGGAGGTCAACGTCGCACTTCCAGAACCCCTAATGCCATCAACCCCCGATACGCCGTTTCGCCGTCGGTCATTTTTCCTTCGGCCAGCATTGTGAAAAACGTTTTCATTGACACGGTTACGACTTCGATGGCTTCGTATTCGTCATTCTTCGGTTTTTGCGCCGCTTTCGCATTGGTGAATAAAAAATGGTGGCGCCAGCCGTCTGACCATCCATCATTAGATGTTCTGCCTAATGAGCGGCTATGTCCACGATATCCGGTTTCTTCAAGAACTTCACGAATCACCGCTTGCCTCGGTGTCTCGCGGCGGTCGATCCTTCCGCCTGGAAGTTCAAACATTACTCGTTCGACGCCGGGGCGGAATTGTTTCGCAATCACTACCTTGTTGTCAGGCGTAATAACCAGAGCGCAAACAATGTTCGGCCTATTGATTGTATAAAAGTCTCCCACTGCGCCATTCGGCAACCGGAAACGCTTTTTTCGAAGTGACCGGAAGCGATTGATTTTGATAACGCGGTCGCTGATTTTTTCCCAGGCCAATCTCATGACCCGTTTGACAGCATCTTCCGCACCGTCTCGACATCACTCCACTCCATTTTCTGTCCCCTGACCATCATCGACGTCTCCGAACCCATGCCGGTAATTGCAATCACATCCCCCGGTTGAGCGAGTTTTATCGCGTGATGTATGGCTTCTTTGCGATCCAGGATAATTTCCGCCTTCCCCTGTTGATCAACGGGCAGACCGTCATAAATCGTAGCGCAAATCTGTTGCGGATCTTCATCATACGGGTCGTCCGTAGTTAAAATAATCTTGGCACAGTATCGCGCGGCAATCTTCCCCAGTTCCGGGCGTTTCCAGGCGTCCCGTCCGCCGCCGGCCGCACCGAAGACAGCAATGATGCGCTTCGCACCGTCTGATTTCAGCGATTGATAGAATTGTTCAAGCGCGGCGGGTGTCAGCGCATAATCAACCACTACTCGCCACGGTCGGCCGGTGGCTATTTCTTCGCTTCTTCCCGGCACCGCCTGTGCGCTAGCCAGCCCCTTAACGATCGCTTCCCACTCCAGCCCCAAGGCGCGGCCGACGGCGATGGCTTGCAACGCGTTACGGACATTGTATTCGCCGGACAACGGTAGCGTGAAATCGCGGCCGTCAACGGTGAACATCATCCCGTCCGCCGTCGGCCGCGCGCCGCTCCCCGCAATGACCGTCATTTTCCCTTCGGCATCCGCTATCGTTCGGTGATGACTTAACGTTGTTCCATAGTGCTTTTCGGCCCAAAATTTCAGGTAATAGTCGTGTGACGCATCGTCGAGATTAACGACGGTGACTTTGGGAATGGCGGCGCCAAACAAGTGCTTGTCGCCGCTACGGATAATCGAGGTGAAGAGCAGGCCTTTAGCTTGCCGATAGGCTTCGAACGAACCGTGTGTCTTGATGTGCTCGGGCGTAAGATTGGTGATCACCGCCACGTCGAAGTCGACGTCGGTATGGCGGTACTGAACCAGCCCTTCCGACGACGCCTCAACGACCGCGTAGCGACAGCCAGCCTGGACCATTCGTCGCAGGAGCCGCTGTAGTTGAAACGGGTCGGGCATGGTCAGGTGCGATTCGTTGAGCCAGCGCTGTTCGCCAATCTGAAACACCGCCGACGTCGACAACCCGACCGGCGCGCCGCTCGCGCCGAGCACATCGGCGATCAGCGACGCCGTAGTGGTTTTGCCGTCAGTCCCGGTCACGCCAACCACAATTATATGGCGCGACGGCCGTCCGTACCGCCAGCCAGCCAGAAGCGCCAGCAAGTGATGGTACTGCCGGCGGATAGTCGGCGGAGCTAGGCGCTTTAGTGTTCCCAGCGCGGGCATAGGAATTAAGCGAACGATTCCGGGGTCAACTCCTGATCGTCGCTCAAGCGCACCGTGAACGAAAAATCCTTGTTACGCACGAGATCGTAACGCCGGCCCTGGAAAATTAATGTGGTGATGCCGTAACGCTTGGCCGTGTAGAACAATCCTTCGACCACGTCGTGATCGGCATTCTTGAGGTAGACGATGGCGTCTTTATCTCCCTCAACTTGGTGGACGTTGATCAGCTCGCGGCGCGGTTTATCATTCGGCAACGGCATAGGTCGCTAGTCTAGCAAACATGGCGTCGCCTGGCCAGCGCGGGGATTATCAGATCACCAGGTCGTCGTCCGCGGCGATAATCGTGTAACTGTTGTCGCGATCATGATTAATAACATACGCTGTACCGCGAACATGAAACGTACTCTGTCCGCGCCGCTTGGCTCGGTAGAGAAGCTCTTCCGTCCGCAGGTGACTGCCCTCCTTGAGGTAATCTATGGCGTCCTGATCGCCGTGGAGACGATGGACGACGATGTATTCTTCGTCAGTCTGGCGGTAGGGTTTTTTCATGCTTAGAGAATCCCCTGGACGAACGAGCCCGGCTCAAGCGTGAAAGTGTGGTCGGGATGGCGGCGAAGGATGCGTTCCTGTCCGTCGAGAATGAGGCGGGATTGCCCATGTTCCTGGGCCTCAGCGAACAGTCGGTTAAGGTAGGCGGCCGATTGCCGGCGGAGAATTAGGGCCAGCTCCGGATCGCCGATGACGATGTGCCCCTGAATGTTCGTGCGTTTAAAACCAGCCATGGGAGACGTTGGTCGCTACGACGACGAATGCGCCGTTTTCGCCGTCTACCAAGCTGAACTTGCGGTGGTCCTCGTCCTCGAAGGCGACTTCTTTTTGTGCCTCAACTTGCTTGAACAACTCCAGCGCCTCGTCTTGGCTGAGTTTGTAGGCTAGATGCTTAACCCCGAAAAACGACCGCTCGTCGTCGCAGGTGACGCGATGACCGTGGACGGTCAGCTGGTGGTTGCTCATATGGATCGTATGAGATGATGAAGCCTACCGCCATCGTAGCACTATCGCAAAAAAATGCCAGTTAAAAAGGAGAGACACACTGGTGAGAGTGTGTCGTGGTAAGTAGGGGGGTTGATTGAGGTGGCCGTGGGGCGAAGGTTTTTTGGGAGCTTGGTGCTTCCGGAAACCATTTCGCTCGAGAGCTACCTCATTTCCTACTTACAGCTGAATTATAGACCTATACGGTTTCTACGTCAAGAGGTATTTTTCTTAGGAAAAACCAGGTGTTTTCTACCGCCGTGTATCCAAAAAAAGGTTATCCACAAAAAGACCTCGGAATTTCTTCCGAGGCGCAAGCACTATCATGCCGATTGACGACGGGCGTTCAACCGGGCGTCGATCTGAACTTCGTATCGAGCGCCGGCCAGCCCGCGGTGCGGTTTGGCTTCTTCACCCAGTCCGAGGTACGCGCCGACGGACGAGAGTGACAACTTGGTGATGCGGCCGGCCAGGAAATCCGGCCGCAGGGCTTCGCTGGCCTTGGTCATCAGGCAGTGCCAGTGGTAGTCGCCCCGCCATTCCCGACCGTAGCGGTAGAAATAGTCGGCCAGCCAGCGGAACTCGAAGCTGACGTTATACGCCCAGGGCACACATCCGGCGCAGAACGCGTTGAGCTGATCAAGCGCCTGCTCCGCCAGAATCGCGTCAACCCACTCGGCGAAGGTGAAACCGTTGTAGCGATGGTACGACAGCTCCTCTTCCGACCTGCCGAACGGATTGGCGACCCCGAACATGAGGTTGAGTTCGGCCAGCGCGTCGCCGCTGACCGGATCGACTTTCACCAGTCCGGCTTCACAGACCTCGCCCCCTTCGGCCAGGCTGTCGCCGGTGGTTTCCAGATCAATAAAGACCCTTGGCAAAGCGATGAAATCGGCCGTGCCGCTGACACGGTTGGGGCGCATACTCATTTATGTGCCTCCCTGTGAAAGATCAAACCCAAAAAGCATGGCTGGACAATACTCTATCTTTAGCAGAAGTCAAGCGCGTGTGTAAGACACCGTCGCCCTACCTCCCCCGTCAAATAGTAACATTCGTACTTTCTAATGCCATCATCTATACAAAACGTTTTTGGTTTTATCATAAACCCCCCTCCTCCCGCGCGGGCGGGAGGAGGGGTGCGTTTGGGGCAACGATTTCGCTAAATGTGTAATTTATTTTGTAATTCAGACAATCAGTAACATTTGACGAGGGGGGCGGGCTACGTCGTAGTCTGCAATGCCGCCTCAATCTTCGGAATGTCCGTCGGCGCCGTCAGGTCGAGCCAACGGTCTTCCAGCGCGACGACCTCGACCGCTTCGCGTCCGGCGATGACATTAATCGCGTCCGTAATTTCGTATTCGCCGCGCGGCGAAGGTTGTAATTGTTCGATGATCGGGAAAATAGCCGGGGTAAACAGGTACAGGCTGGCGTTGATTAAATCACCGACGAACTCGGTCGGTTTTTCAATAATTTTATCGAGCGTGCCGTCCGGTTTCTGTTTGAGAATGCCCATTCCTTGCCACTGCGGCGTCCGGTAGCCGCCGATAATCATCTGTCCGTCATACCGCGTCATCTTCCGCAGGTCATTGACGCTGTAAAGGTTATCACCGGCGATGACGGCGAAAGGTTTGCCTCCGACCGCGGATTTAACGTTCTCTACGGCGGCGGCCGTACCGTAACGTTCATGGAAGCGGTGCTGTTCCGCTAAGCGAATGTCCGGCACATTTTTGTACATCGAAAAAGTATGGCCGTTGTGGCCGATGAGGATGACCAGGTCGGTAAACCCGGCTTGGCGGAGCCGGTCGAGCGTGTAGTCGAGGAACGGCCGCCCGAGCACCGGCAACAGGTGTTTCGGCTTATCCGACGCTAAATCTTTCATTCGCGTGCCGCGCCCGGCGGCCATGATGACGACGGTGGAGACCATGTGTAAAAAATAGTTGCTACATTCCTAAAGATATCGACTGACCGTTCAGTATCGCCAGATCTCTTATGACGCTCCGTAATTCTTCATCACTCGTCGGGCCGATTGTTGCCGTTTCTTCTTGCGACACCCATTTAAATTCGGAATGATTATCGGGCTGGAGGGTGATCTTTTCGATCGGATCAATACACCTCGCAAAGTATACCACCTCGATGGAATGAGAACCCTTGATCTCGTTGGTATATGTAAAGGCCGCGTACGGATCGCCAACGTTGATGTGCGCCCCCAGCTCTTCCCGCACCTCTCGCTTCAAACCCTCGACAATGTCCTCGCCCCAGTTGATATGACCGCCTGGAAGTTCAAATACGCCTGGCAGGAATTTCTTGGTAGCCGCCCGTTTCGCGACCAACACTTTTTCCACCCCATCGATATTGTGGTGAATCAGCGCACAGGCGGTTATCACTTGCTGACCACGGGCTGGGGTTTCGCTGTCGTGGGAAGTTTTGCTCATAATATTGGCTACTGTACGAACGTCGGAAAACATCGTAGTCTGTACATTGTTTTCCGCGCCAGGTGGTGCCCTCTAGAACCTCTAATCGATCGCCGCACGAAGCCCCTGTCCTCGAGTGGAATCGACGCCTCGCAGTGATCCGTCCCGCCCCAGCCTGGTGCCCCCCAGAGGAATCGAACCTCTATCGCGAGATCCGGAATCTCGTGTCCTATCCGTTGAACGAGGGAGGCCCAGGCTGGGGCGGGATATCCGTTGAACTACGAGGGCACGGGTCTTGTGCGGGATGTGCGTTGCCGGGCGAAGCCGGGTCCGGCTCCGCCGGAAACGAGGGAGGCATCATCTAGTGCGGAACGGAAACAGCTTATCAGAAGTTTTCCTATTCATCAACCCCGCCCCGCATGCGCTTGGCCAACCGGTATGCCTGGTACCACTGTGGTTGCAGAATGGCGTTCAGTGACAACGGAAAAACGATCTGCCGTCCGCTAAACCCGCGTTTAAATCGTGTGATACCGGCCCATTTATGCGTCGGTTCATCATCCGGCGCTATCCCCCACAGGTCGTATTCTTTCACTCCACGTTGGTGAGCCTGCTTGATCGTCTCCCACTGCAACAGATATGGCACCATGGCCTCTTTTGTGCTGTCATCGGAGCCACCATGCAGATAGGTAGCCGTCCGGCCGTGCCAGATGATCATATGCGCGGATCGAACAGCACCGTTATATTCTCCAAGAATGAGTTCGGCCATGCCCGCCGTTTGTAGCACGGTGAACAGTTGGCGGTAGTATTGATCCTGATGCAATCGGATGCCCTGCCGCTGAGCAGTTTGATGCATTAAACCGAGAAACGTTTCCAGGTCTTGAAGCTCAGTACTCCATCGCACCGTCACCTTTTTCTTTTCCGCCAAACGAATATTGTAACGGGTTTTCGGATGCATCGAGGCCAGTAGATCATCAGGCGATTGGGCCGTATCAATGACCAGGGTTTGTTGCGGTTGTAACGTTGTGCCCAATGTATATTTTCCGGCTAACTGCGTCACGTCATCGGCAAAATGATAAATTCCCGGATCAACTTTGACATACATAGCATTCTCTTTTTCTCCCAGACTCCGCATCGCAACGAACAGTGTTCGAGCGACTTCCGACCTATCAGCCAGCGGGCCACGCGGACAGTATAAGTACGTTTTTCTGAGCAGTAGCTCGTGTCCGATCACTAACGCCGAACCGACCAACCGGTTTTCATCGAAAGCTCCCAGCCACCATATTGGCCGTCCGAGTACATGCTGAAACTCACCCCAAGTCCAGGATTGTAAAAATGGTTGCAACGGCTGGCGTCCGACCAGATCGTGTAGTGCCTCTTTGTCGTCAAGCGTACGGACGGTGACCATAGTTTTATCCGACGCGTTTCAGGGCTTGTTTGACGCGCTGTTCGATCGGCAGGGCCGGCGACGTCGTGGCGGCGGCTTCGCGGGCTTCTCGGCTCGTGTAACCGAGATTGACCAGCGCGTCAATGACGGTGCCCATGGCGCTATCGCCGGCCGCTTCATCGCGAACCAGTTTTCCTTTCAGGTCGACGATGATCCGCTCGGCGGTTTTGGTGCCGACGCCGGAAACTTTCGTCAGCAATCCGGCTTGACCGCGTTCAATGGCCGCTTCCAAATCTTCGACGCTGGCCGCCGACAGCACCCCGAGCGCCAGGCGCGGCCCGACGCCGGACACGGTTAGGAGCTTCTCAAAGAGACGTCGCTCCGCGGCGCTCGCGAAGCCGTAGAGTTCAAGCGCATCTTCCCGCACGTGGAGATGGGTCGTCAACGCGGCTTCACTGCCGACCGGAAACTGTTCCAGCGTGCGCGGCAACACAAAGAGACGGAACCCAACGCCGTGGACATCAACGGTCAGCGACCGCTCGTCGTGGGCCGTCACCAGGCCGCGGAGCGAAGCCAGCATCGCTAGGTGCTCCCCAACCGCAGACCGTTCTTCACCGTCCGCGGGAAGACGAAATAGTTCTGGATCTGCTCGAACTTTTTCTTCAGGCCGCTGTAACGGAAGACGCGGAGGCCGGGATCGCCGTTCCGGTATGTCCCGGTGATGATTTCTTCGCGGCCGTCGCGGTTGACATCCAGGACGGTCAACGTCACGCCGCCCCGGTAGGCCTTCGACGTCGGCAAGAAGTGCGCTCGGAGTTTGCCGTTGATATCGAAGACGTTGATGTCCGAGTAATACCCCGGTCCGCCGACGGTGATGATGTTCGCCCGGCCAGTGCCGAAGACGTCGCCGCTGGCCACGGTCAGCCCCGAAGTAAACTGGATGGGGTAGGGATTAAAGCGACGCACCACTTTCAGCTCATTCTTGTCATTCAGGTTGAGAATCGTTACTGAGCGGCCGTTGAGGCGCGGGGCCACGATGATCTCCGCCCGGGCATCGCCATCGAGATCGCCAGTTGCAATCGAGTACCCTTGACGCTGGGTCCGGTCGTAGGCGAACCCTTGGGCCAAGCTGGTGAATTTTTTCGTGGTCTGGTTATAAGTCCAAATACGAATCTGCGGGTAAGACTTGGCCGGAACGGTGATGAGCTCGTCAACACCGTCAGCGTTCACGTCGCCCGCCGCGACCGCCACCCCGGTTTTCCGCTCGGTGGAATAGGGATTGAAGCTGGTGACGAGCCGGCCGTCAGGCGTAAACACTTTCACCAGCGGGTCAGTGCCGGCGCCGGTTCCGACAATGACGTCGGCTTGATGGTCCCCGGTGACGTCCCCCGCGGCGACGTTAATCCCGTTTCGATCTGATTTGGCGAACGCGTTGAACTGCTTGGTCGTTTTTTTCGTGACGGGGTCAATCACCCGCACTGTCGGTTCGCGACCCGGAGCCAAACCGGCCACGATGATGTCCTTGATAACATGCACCGGTCCGCCGCCGGTCGGTGACGGTTTGTCGGGTGAAACAACAGGCCCAACGCATGATTGCTTGATCAGCGGCACGTCGAGTCCGGCCGGACAACCGTTGGTGGCGGTGCAAGTCCGGCTCTGGGTGCCGCTGACACAGGCCGTCCATTCCGAACAGGTATAGGTTGGAACGCACGCCTGCAACGTGGCCGCGGTGGTTTTCGTAGCCACGTTAGACATGGTCGAGACGTTGCCGGCCTCATCGGTCGACTTCAAAGCGAAGAAGTACGTGGTGGCCGGTTGGAGGTTGGTGACCGTGGCGGTCTCGGTCGTGCCGGCCGGAGCCGGGATTGGCGGCCCAAGTACCAAGATGGCTGAATCGAAGGATGCTTCGGTGATCGGACTGGCGGCGTACCGCAGGTTGTAGCTGGTTGCTTGGCCGACGTTGCCGTCGTCACCAGGCGCCGTCCAGGTCAGCGTCACGGCCGTGGCCGTTGATGGCGCCGATTGTTCGCTGACCGGGCCCGGGATGAACAAAAACCCGGCGCCCGGACTGACGAACAGGGCGGTGCCGAGCGCCAGCGAGATGAGGCTGAGGGAAATGGCAATCAAGCCAATCGACACTTGATGGACGGTGTTGATTCGTTGCTTGGTGGCGATTTCTGTGCGGCGCGGGGGCATAAAGAATCGTGATAATAGCATACTGAAAAACCGCAAAAATGTGAAGGGGGGTCAACTGAAGGAATTTTCTAAAGCACCCGAGAAAATTGATGGATGTTTTTTAACGTTAGGGTTTACCTCTTATTTTCTTCGGATAAAGCTTTTTAGCTTGACCGATGACTTCCTTCGCCGCCCAGTCAGGAGCATCACCGAAACTTTCCAAGTTCGTTCCGTCCGGCGCATATGTTGATACGACTTGTCGGGCACCGGATCCGATGCCTCCAGCTTTCACAATCGCGCCTAAAGATTTCAGCGACTCTTTGGCGGCAATGGTCGTGGCCGGATTATCACTGCCGCCATCGGCTGAAACCAAGACTAATCGTAAACGTTCCTTGCCTGAAGTATGTTCACTCGCGTCTTCTTGAATCATTCGTCGAACGGTCTGCAATCCCAAGTGATCGGGAGTTCCGCCGCCGACATTCTCCTGCAAAGATCTCCAAACCCTGGCTTGTTCTTTCGGCCCCCATGATGTGCCGAGCGGCAATTCCACCTTACCCGATCCACCTTGAAAACTCACTAACGCCACGCGCAAATCCAGCGGAGAAATCAACTTAATTTTCTGTCGTTTGAACTCCTGGGCCGCCCCGTACATGGAATCCATCATCAGGAACACGAACGTTTGCTGATCTTCCCATTTCGGCCGACCACTGCTTGGATCGGTCTCAGACATGGACCCGCTTTTATCAACCGTCAAAAATGCATCAAACCCGCCGTAAATTTGTTCACGTTCCACCTTTCGTTCGTACTTGGAAAAACCCGACGGATCAGCCTCGCCGGCCGCCATATCCAAAACCGTTTCCACCGGATCAACGAGTTCCTGACCGCGAGAAAGTCTGATGGGTGCGGTGTATCTAATTCGGTTTACTAAATTATCTTGAATGACTTTTTGCCATTCCGCCAGCAACCGTGATCGAATATTCCGTCCTTGGTTGTCTCTCTTTTCTCGTGCTTCGGAAATCTTTCTCATAATTACCTTGGCCTCTTCTGGCGTACAATCGGCCTCGGCGGCAAAACGAAGTGCGGCCAGCTCCTCCGGCGCTCGCTCTTTCTGCTCCAGGGCTCGCTCAGCATCAGCCATCAGTTTTTCCAGCTGTTCGTCACTTAACACTTCCGCCTCTTGTTCGCCAAAATCACCTTCAAAAGCATCATCAGATTTTTCTTCGTCCGTTTCTTGGACGTCCATGTTTGGATCACCCGGCGGGGTGGCGTCTAATCTCTGCCAACGCTGGCCATCCCAGGCTTCCGCCCAGGCATGCGCCGTGCCGGAAGACATCACGGTGGCATTCTGCTTATCTTTTACTTTAACATAATGGCCGGATACCAGACACGATGGAATTCCTATTCGGCGCAATAAAGCCACAAAGTAGGTGTTGGCGACATCGCAATCCGCCTGCCGGTGTTGCTCGATGCGTGAAAAGTATTCATTCGGGTCGCCGGACCGATAAACCGCATTGAAACTGGAATCATTGGAGTATTTTAGTGTGCTTCTGACAAAAGCCTTCAACGCCCGAGCTTTATCAAGAGCTGATTGATTGGATCTTACAATTTCTTCCAACTTACGTTGAGTTTCAGGAGAAAGAACTTCTGTCCCTGGCTGTGGCGCACTGGGGGCAACTTCTAAAACCGGTGTTGTATTTTTACCAATCTCGGCTGAAAAAGAAATGAGTCCACGTTGCTTACTGGCGTCGATAATGAAACTGCCATGTCCATCACTTTTCACCGGCAAGACTTCACCACCATGGGTCCGGATGGTTTGGACATCAGGCGCGTATCCATAAGGCATCGGAAGAATGGTTCTCTTGCCTCCATGTATCGTTCCGGCTACGGTTTTCCTGGTTTTTGCATCAAGCGACGTTTCTTCAACATCAGCAAGCGAGCTAGCCGACTTCTCCCAGCGCATGGCTCGATTGTTCCAGGTGTCAAAATCATCACCACGGTAATACCCGCCGTAGAATGGTCGGACAGTGAAATATGCGCCCGGTTCATTCTCTTTGGATCGTTCCATCTCCTCCATGCTTGGGGTCAACGTGTCCTCTTGCGGCGGCGGAACATTCAAATCGGGTTGCTCCTGTTTCTGTTTCATGACTTCCGGCGGCGGTGGCTCCTGGGCTTTCGCTCGAGCTTCTTCCGTATCACGAGATTCCAACCAATCCAGTGCTCCGGCTAATCGTGATTCAAACCATTGAAATTTGCTCCCGTAACTGATATTCCCTGAAGCCATCAGTTCAGAAACATCAACCTCTCCTTCGGTCGATTGGCTCTTTACAATCCGGGTAAAAATCCGCTCCACCTCCGGGCGAACTTTTGGCATCGGCTGACCCAACTGCTTTGCCCGAAAACAAGAGAGGAGTTCGTTAACCCGATTTGGTTCAAGGCCAGTTGGTTCAGTTTGAGCCATGACTTCCGCCTGTAAGGCTTCAGTGTTTTCTGGGGACGCCCTGACCGATCGATCGTATGCGCCGAGGGTTTCAAAAACGTGTTTCGCCGTCCGGGCTGATTTGCTCCGCTTGCCCAGCGATTGCCAAGAGCGCAGGCCGGCAATTCCCTCTCTTGATTGTAGGGCCTGGCCGATAGCCGCATTTTTGGCCTGGCGAAAAGCGTCTTTGGCGTCAAAACTGGCGATCTCTGGTTGTTCGGGATGACGACTTAATTCCGGGTTAGACATAATCAGTATTTAGTCCGAGGCTTAGGCGAAGTTTCTCCCGCAGGTTATAGCTTTTCAACTGCGCCAGTAAACCAATGTATGAAGCGAGCTGTTTCCCGACCAGACTCTGATATCCTTGGCTAGCCGCGTCGCCAGCCACCGCCAACGATGCCCTCCGCAATCTGATTCTCGGTACCAACCCATAAGGAAAAGCTACGGCTCCCAACATATCAACTCCCTGACTTAAACTACGGATAATGATTTTCTCGTCTGGTAAGGTTAAGTGGAGTCGAGTACGTAAAAAATCTTTCGCTTTCTGCGATACCTCGATTAAATGATTTTTATTCGCGGACACGATGTAAAAGTCGTCATTATACCGAGCGTAGCAACGAATATCACACACTTGTTTCATGAAGTAATCGAACTCATGCAAATAGATATTGGCGAATACTTGGGAAGTAAGGTTGCCGAGCGGAATCCCACGACCGCCACTTCTCGAGTCCGAGCCTCGAAGTCGAGGACTGACATCTCCGGCGGAGCCGGATCCGGCTTCGCCGGAAAAACTGTTAATAATTGTCCGGCACAGTCGGATATATTGCGGATCCTTCACTTGGCGACGGATGAGTGACAGTAAAATCTGATGATCGACGCTCCCGAAAAAGTTAGCGACGTCTCCGTGAAAAACATAGACCTCTCGAGAAAAACTCTTGCTTTCCTGCCGCAAAAAATCCCAGATCCGGCTGATAGCCGCTTGCGTGCCCTTTCCCAGCCGACACGAATATGAATCAAAAAAGAATTGCCGATCGAACAGCGGGCACAAGGCCGAATATATCGCTTGGTGCACAATTCGATCCCGCACCGTCGCTTTATGAATAGAACGAAATTTAGGATCTCGAACATAAAATCGGTTGTACTCGTCGTGCCGGTACGTTCCCGACTTAAGCTCTTTCGACAACTGCATCAGCTCCGATTCTAAATGGCGCTCGAAATCGATAACATCCCGTCGTTCCTGTTTTCCGCGTCGAAACCGTCTCCAGGCAAGATAGAGATTATCAAATCCTATTAACCCACTAAATGTTTGCAAACTATATGTCACAAGATTCTTTCGACCCGCCGGTCGTTATAAAGATTTATAAAACCTATCAGATTTTCATTCCGCTACTGGCGAATTTCCCGAAACCGCAACGATATACTCTCGGACAGGTGATTGATCGTTCCCTTTTAAGCATGTTGGAATACATCTTTGAGGCCAATGCTATGCCGCTACCCTTGCGAGAGTCCTTACTCCTCCGAGCGATGGCGAAATGCGAATTGACAAAGATACTTATTCGGCTGTCATGCGAGAGTAGCATCATCAATAACACGCAGTACTTCCAACTCATGTCTAATCTTCAGGAGGTTGGTAAAATGCTGGGAGGATGGATCAAATACATTCGCCATCTGCCGGTAAAGTAATGACTGTTCTCACAACGACCGCGGGGCGGGCACCCAACTTCGGGTTCGAATTGTCAGCGTCGTTCCAGTTCACGTTGACCTGCCTATCCTGCGGATTCCAGTTGGCATTGGCGACCTTCGATGACGACACGCGGCCACGCCCCGTATTCCTTGATCCATCCATACGCGCGGAGCCTTCCGCAGAAAACCCCTGACCGATATTCCCACAAGGAACGTCGTTGTGCTTCACTTGTTCATCCCGCCCGGAGCCAACACTGTTGGATCTCCGATTCGGTGGAATGAGAGTCGGCGAACCAATCTCTCACATACGTATGTCGTACAGGAGGGTGGCTTCATAAGCCGAAAATGGCTATCTGATTATTCTGTTGGCAATGATCGGTACTTCCCGTAAAAAATACTTCTTTACCTGCGCCCAGGTAGCGTCAAAATATATTTCCGGGTTTGGGTCGGTTTCGGCGTCTTCAAAAAAGACCAAGCTCTTCAAAATGTGGTGGTAATTGTGAGCCACCGACGGATACTGAATTTTCAATCTCTTAATAATGTCCTCCAAGGATTCAACATTATTGGCGCACCAGTACAAATCAAAATAATCTCTTTTTTTACCGCGCTGTGAGATGGCGGTGATCTTCATGACCGCGATATCAAGCTGATTCAGTATCCGGATCGATCCGTAACGGAGAAAATTTTGTTTTGGGAGAAAGAATGGGTAGGCGATGAAACTTATTTTGCTTTTGGACAGCTCGCCGTAAATGGTATTTTTTTCTTCCACGGTCGTCTCCCAGTTTTTATAGCGGGCAAAGTTCGATAGCAACTTTTTGGTATCAAAATCTGAATCGAGCGTAAAAAAATCTAAATCCAGAGACCGACGATGGCCGGCCTGAAGCGCCAGAGCCGTTCCGCCCGCCAAATACCATCCCGACGTAGTAAGCCATTGCTGTTGAGACAAAAAATCAAGTGCCTTCCTAGTGCGGTGCGGTAATGTTTGGTATTGCCAGTTCATGCTTTGAGTAGAAGTGTCCAGAGCGCCCTAGTCCTCGGTCGCAGACTTCGGGAACGTGTGATTATTTTTTTTAGCAGTTTTTGATCATAAAAATCCAAGACCCACCGCGCCTCTTTATCGTTCCCAAAATCAGCCACCCGTTCAACAATATATTGGGCGTTCTTACGCGGATCAATATTTTTGGGATCAACATCCCAAAATAGCGTCGGCCTAAATTTCATATCACTATCAGTATATCAGATTGCAAGCTCATTCGAAATGATAAATAATAAAGAAAAGTCTAGCCATTAAAACTTAAAGTATCTCAACAACGACCGCGGGGCGGGCACCCAACCCCGGGCCCGACCTGCCAGCGTCGCTCCAGCTCACGCTGACCCGCCTACCCCGCGGATCCCAGTGGGCATCGGCGACCCCCGATGACGACACGCGGCTGTCTAATAGCCATGACCATTGAGATTTGGTCGCATCGTCGTCATAAGCGTCGAAACTGTGATTATTATGCTCTTCAAGTTCACGGCGTTGAAGAAGAAGATATTCGGACATCGTTAAGCCATTCCACTTTTTTTGTTGAAACAGCGTTTCCAGTTGATCCGGCGTTTTACCCTTCGTTTCCGACGGAACTGGTCTTGATTGGTACATTAGCATATATGCTTTCACCGGACGGTTACGGGTTTGTGATTGTTTTGTTCCCTCGGCAATGTATGGATCGCCGTATTGATCGGGGGCGGACAAGCCGGTATGAGGTTTTTTAGCCATCTGCTCAATAACGGCGTTGATGGATCGCCCTTGAAGTTCGGCCTGCGGCAATATCATCGCCTTATCAAACCCCATTTTCAGCGCTTCTCGAATTCGCGCTTCGCCCTCCGGGGAGAATCGAATTTCTTTCGGCAGATTGTCGACAAAGTCGTAGAGGTCGTGTTCTTCATAGAACTCCTCCGAAACGCGCCGTGTTTCCGTAACGTCAAGCTTGATTTCCTTTCCTTCAAACCTTTCGGCAAAAGTCAACGAGGCGGCTGCCCATTCGCGTCGCAGGACTCGTTGGTCAACTAACTCAATGCCTGCTTCGCCCTCCATCACGACTTTACCCTGATGCGCGCCTTTTCCAACTCCTAACATACGCCATGGTCGTTTGCTACGGTCTCCTTTTTTCATCCACTGCGACCGGCCGCCCGTTTGTTCGGGACTGTACACCACTTCCGTGCCGTCAGCTAAAAACTTGCTGGCCTCAACCGGTTTCGGGGCCTCTTTTAATGTTTCGGCTTCTCGCGGTACGCGCGGAGACAGAGCGCCGATTTCTTGCGGGGTGAGAAATCGATGTCCGCCTTCGGTATGAATGGAGTCCACCGATTCATCCAGCCGATAGGCCTGAAGAAATTTCCCTAGCAGGACGCGATCTTCCGACGGTAAACCCTTCCGGCCGGCCCATTCGTGCAACTGGTGGGTCAGAAACTCGGTCAGGCTTTGCCGGCGCATGCTGTGAAGCGCTTTCCGGTAGGCGCCGAGCCAGGACAAGACCAGGCCGGTATCAAGCACCGCCGCCCGCAGGTAGGAGGCTTCCCTTTCCGTCGGGGTCAAGGCGTTGGCTTGGCCGGTATAGCTACGCTGGATGTCGGCCATAAGATTAGCAAACCGCCACAGCGTTCCGCCGGCTTCTGGCTGGGTTTTTAGTTCCTGGCGCTTAACATTGGTGGTGGCGTCCACCACGTCTTCATATTCCGGCGCAAGTTCCTCGGCCGGTAGACGAAGACGGCCGTTTTGGTCCATCAGTCCGGCCGTCAGCAATTCGTAGAGTTCCGGATTTTCCGGCGTCTGTGGCTGGTAGCCGATTTCTATTTCCCCCAACTCGCGAGCGACTTCAATCGGCAGATCCGACCGGTCGGGGTGTTTTTCCGACGGCAGGTTGGCCGAGCCGATAAACCCGAACTCGGACGAAAGCCGCTCAACCCGGCCGGCCCAAGCCGCGAAGGTGATGGCCTCGCCCGGCCGGCGGCCGGAGATCTGTTTGATCAGCGACCGCAGAGCATCCGGTGGATAGCCGTTCATTTCATCCATGTAGAAAATACCGCCCGGCCCTGGTTCCGTGCTGCGCGAGGTTTCCTTGCCGGTTAAGGCCTGACCCAGCTGACCGTAGTGGATGTACGATCCTTCGCCGTCAATGGCTTTCGAACCCAGCAAAGGACGAATGTCGGATTTGGCCTCTTCCCCGACTTCAAGCGGGGATCGACCGACCAGGCGTCGGGATGCGTTCCTGGCGAGCGCGGTTTTTCCTGTCCCGGTTTCGCCGACAAGAAGGAGCGGGCGATTTTGGTTGAAGATGACCAGATACTCGATCATTTTCTCAAAATGTTGTTCGCGCGACGGAGTCCAGGCGAATCCTTCGGTTCGGAGTTGGTCGTTGTATTCCACCATGCGCTCAAACGACAACCGAGCCGCAAACTCAGGGCTTTGATGTTCCAAAGAATCCAATCGCCGTTCTTGCGCCTCGATCTGCGCGGATAACTCACCAAGGCGGATTTGCGTCAGTTCGTCAGGGTCGCGGTCGCGATGCCGGAAAACAGTGCGGTAGAGTTTTTCTCTCTCGGCGAGGTACGAGTCGCGAGTGTCGCGCAGCTTTCGAAAATCAACCATCGGTTCGGCCAGCTTGATCCTTTCTTCGTACCACTGACGTAATTTTTCCATGAATGCTTTTTGTGTTTCTGGATTGTGCCACCGCTGTGCGATGGCATCTTTGACGGTAGCTATCCTATCAGGGCCTGGATGCTCTTCGTGCCGCCGGCGACCGTAGTCTTCCCACAACGCAAAAAGCTCTTCCGCTCCTCGAACCGCCTCGGAGTTGAAGACGGAAGTCTCCGGCGATCCTTGCGGTTCTGCCCCTTGCGGTGAGCGCGTCGAACCCGTGGTCTCGGGAGGGAGCGGTTCTACCTCTTGCTCGATTCTTTCCCAAATTGGATGGGTACCGCCTCGTTCAGAGCTCATAATGATTGAAAAGTATGTGACATAAACCCAGCACCACAATGGTTGATTCGTTGTTATTTCTGAAAAAAGTGCAGTCTTTACTCACGTATACGTATTTTTTTTAGTTCGCATTATACCATTGTGGTGCTGGGTAAACGTTGCAACTTACACCATAATCGTTCTTTTGTCAATCTAGATTTTTTTATTCTGTTCGACTGCTATTATAGCAGAGATTGGGAGAAAAATCAAGTTTTTTCTTCAAGACCTATATGCCATAGACATGGTAGGCTACCCGCATCATGCCCCCGCCGCGGTTCCAACTCGCCGCTCCTTTCCAGCCGACCGGCGACCAGCCGGCGGCGATCGCCAAGTTGGTGTCCGGATTGCGGGCCGGCCACCAAGCCCAGACGCTCCTCGGCGTGACCGGGTCGGGCAAGACCTTCACCATGGCTAATGTCATCGCGGAGCTCAACCGACCGGCGCTGATTATTTCCCATAATAAAACCTTGGCCGCGCAATTGGCCAGCGAGTTTAAGGACTTTTTCCCGCACAACGCCGTCGACTATTTCGTCTCGTATTACGATTACTACCAACCCGAGGCGTACATGCCGCAGAAAGATTTGTACATCGAAAAAGAATCGCAGATCAACGAGGAAATCGACCGCTTGCGCAACGCCGCCACGCGCGACTTGCTCAGCCGCCGCGACGTGATTATCGTGGCTTCCGTGTCCTGCATCTACGGCCTCGGCAGTCCGACGGCTTACCGGCAAGCGGCGATTTCCGTCGCCCGCGGTCAGCGCTTGCCGCGCCTGCCGTTCCTCAGGCAATTGAACTCGGCGCTCTACCAGCGGAACGACTACGACCTGACCCGCGGAACGTATCGCGTCCGCGGCGAGGTGATTGACATCGTTCCGGCCTATGCCCAGGACTTGATCCGTCTTGAATTCGATGATCACGCCCTCCGGCGCATCTCAACGGTTGACCAGCTGACCGGTCGAGTCGCCGCGGAGCATCAACGCATCACCATTTTTCCCGGCCGGCAGTTCGTGACTCAAGCCGCACAGTTGCCGGCCATCGCTCAAGCTATCCGAGCTGAGTTAGCCGTACGGGTAAAAGAGTTTGAGCGACTGCATAAGCCCCTCGAAGCCGAGCGGATCGCCCAGCGGACGAATTTCGACCTGGAGATGCTCCTCGCCACCGGCCTCACCGGCGGCATTGAGAACTACTCGCGGTACTTCGACGGCCGCCAACCGGGTCAGCCGCCAGCGACGTTGTTCGAATACTTCCCCGCCCCCGCCAAGGCTATGGCGAGCGGGCCCAAAGATTTCCTCCTGTTCATCGATGAGTCCCACATGACTATCCCCCAATTCCGCGCCATGTATGAGGGCGACCGGGCGCGGAAACAGACGCTTGTTGATTACGGTTTTCGCCTGCCCTCGGCGCTCGACAACCGTCCCTTGAAGTTTGAGGAGTTCCTGAGTCGCATCCACCAACGGGTGTTCGTCTCGGCCACGCCGGCGCCGTATGAAATCCAAGAATCGCAACAAGTGGTCGAGCAACTCATTCGGCCGACCGGCCTGCTCGATCCGGCCGTCGCAATTCGTCCGACCGAACACCAGGTTGATGACCTGCTGAAAGAAATCAAAGCGGTGACCGGCCGGGGTCAGCGGGTGATCATTACTACCCTCACCAAGCGCATGGCCGAGGACCTGACCGAGTACCTCCAGGAGTTGCAGATCAAGGTCCAGTACCTCCACTCCGACGTCGAGACTTTTGAACGGCTGGAAATCCTGCGCGACTTGCGACTCGGCGTCTATGACGTGGTGGTCGGCATCAATCTCCTCCGCGAGGGGCTTGATTTGCCCGAAGTGTCGCTGGTAGTCATTCTCGACGCCGACAAAGAAGGGTTCCTCCGTTCGGAAACCGCCCTAATGCAGGTCATGGGCCGGGCGGCCCGTCATGTCGAGGGCCGCGTGGTCATGTACGCCGACGCGGTCACCGGCTCGATGCGACGGGCGATCGACGAAACCAAGCGCCGCCGCGCCACCCAGGAATCGTACAACTGGCGACACGGCATCACGCCGAAGACCATCGAGAAGGCCGTCCGCGAGGACCGCCTGGCCGGTCGGAAGCGCGAGGTGGAAGATGTCCCGACCATCGCCGCCGCTGACGTCCCGCCCGACGAACTGCCTTTTCTCATCAAGACGCTCACCAATCAAATGGACTTAGCCGCTAAGAACCTCGAATTTGAAAAGGCGGCCGCCCTGCGGGATGAAATAACCAAGCTTGAAAAAAGCCTGCCGCCGAAAGCCCGGACAAGGGGCGGTTTGCGGAGCAGCGGCCGGGGCAAGAACGTTCGGCGGCGGTCAATTGGCCGACGGTAGCTGACACTTGCGCTCCTGGCGGAACGTGCTAAGATAGCCCCCGTTCTTTGTCATTTCTCCTTGTCCGACGAAGCCTTCTTGTCCACCGAAGCTTCAGCGTAGGTGGAGGCGTAGTCGGGCTTGTCCGACGAAGCCTTCTTGTCCACCGAAGCTTCAGCGTAGGTGGAGGCGTAGTCGGGCTAAACCCGAAACCCGCTAGGAGGTGATCGCCGTGAGCCGGCTGTCCCAACGGAAATTGGCCAACGAATTTACCGTCATTTACGACCCCTTCGTCAGTTTGACCGTCGGGGTGGCCCTGGCCGTCATCGGCGGTTATCGCGACGACCAGGAGCGGCCGGGCATCCGCCACGCGCTTGAGCATAAACTCTGGCGTTCGACCCGGTTGCATCCGACCGGGATGTCGTTCGCCCGTCATTGGGAACGGTTCACCCCGATGCTCCACGCCGAAACCGACAAATCGTCAGTGGTGTTCCACTGCGAGACGTCCCACCGGCATGTCCGGCCGGCTATCCGACTGATGGCCGAGATCGCTAAGCATCCGACCTTCCCGGCGGAACAAGTCCGGAAAGAAACGGAGCGGCTCCAAGAGGAGCGCGGCGACGAGGAAGACTCTCCCGAAACGAGATTGAACGAGGTGCTGGACCGGCTGATGTTCGCCGGCGACGGGCTCGGGCGCTCGGTTGATCGCGGCCACGCTACCGTCGGCCAGTTCCGGCCCGCGGAACTGCGGACCCTCTACCGGCAGAAATTCGTCGGCCAACGCTTGGCGCTGATCGTGTCCGGAGGATTCACCCGTGACCTGGTCGAACCGCTTATCACCCGGCTGTTCTCCGACCTCCCGCCCGGAACGGTTCACCAGTCGGCGGCGCTGAATTACCGCCGGCTCCGCGGCGGCATCCGCCTGACCAGGGCCGAGTGCCAGAAACTGACGTTCCTGATCGGTTTCCCGACTTTCGGATTCGACCAGGAGTTGCCACGGATAGCCCTGGGCGTGATCCGCAACCACTTTTCCTCCCGGATCACTTCACGGCTGGGGATGAAGTTGGACGCCGCCGGGTTCGTTTACAGTTCCACCGACTCTTTGTGGTTCTGGCGTGATGTCGGTCAATACTACTTTCAGGTTCCCCTCTTCCCCGAGAAGTTTTCCCGGGCCCTGGAAATCATCGCCGCTGAGCTCAATCTCCTCCGGGCCGAAGGCGTCACGGCTGACGACTTGGACCACGCCAAACATAACCTGGCCATGGAGGCCGGGGTCCGGTTCACCAAGCCGGAGGACGCCGCGCCGTTCTACGGCCGGGGGTGGGTGAATTGCGGCGGAGCGCCGGTACTCTCCGCCCCCCGTTACCGGCGGGTACTTGGGCGCGTCGATTGTCGCCTGACCCGCCGGGTAGCACGAATGATCTTTACGAATGGGCGACTGGTTCTCGTCGCCCACGGACCGATCCCGAAGCTGACCAAGACGCAGATCCGTTCCTTACTGCGACTGCGTTGACCCCTGTACCCACGGGGGTTTTTCTTAAAAAAATACCCGCCGGTCGTGTGCCGAAGACCGAACACGCGACCGGACGGGGTTTAGGGGTACTGTTGGCTCCCTCGGGAGCCAGAGGGGGGGGAACCCCGATCAGATTCAAAGAGCTCTGGAGCCAGAGGGTGCGGACGTCGATCTCACCGGGCTAGAAGCAGCCCGACGAGATCATGTAGCGGCAGACCGCCTCCTGGAGGGTATACCAGAAGGGGATGAAAACCTGCACTTCCCCGTTGATGTCCCAGTCGGCGAGCGCCTTGCCTGCCGCCGCTGACATGACTGCCGTCGCTACCAGCGTCCGCCGCAGCTTCAGGAATTTCCGCACACGTATCACCTCCTCTCCTCTGGAATAGCCAGCTCCGGCTACGGTCCGACGCTGGCTCGTTGCGCCAGTACTGGATTCCGCTCCAGGGTGAGTTGCCGGCCGATCACGCTGATCTGGATACCGACAATATCCTTAAAGTCGAAGTCCCGGCCGGCATTCTGGAAACCGACAAGAAACGTGTTCGTTGTCGGTCGATCCTGGTACAACGGACTTTTGTCCCAGAGCTGCCGAAGCTCGGCTTGACTGTAGAGAATCTTCCAACTAAGCATGGCCTTCATCTGCCAGCAGTGATGCTCGATGACCGAACTTGGATTGCTCACCGTGGGCCGCGGTTCCGGCAGCGTTACTGGTCCGATCGAGGACACCACCCGACCATCGGATAGCCGTATGGTCACCTTGTCCTTGTCTGATGCTCGCCAACTCGGACGCCCAGACTGAGGGAAGGGGCCCGTGACGGACATATTGACGATGAGGAACGTCAGGTTCTCGAGCGGATGGTACTGCTGATCCTTGAGTACGATCCGTTTCCAGAAGTAACCGCTCGACGTGCCCCGCGCCCACTTTTCCCAGGCATTCGGTCCGCAGTTGACGCACGAGTTCCGGGCGGCGTGTTGCGTGTCCGAAAAGCTCAGTCGCCGTCCGCGGTACATCGCTCCGGAATCGACGGTGACCTCGAGGGTATCGTCGCCGGCGGTCGAGAAATACAGTTTCCCGCGCCAAGGAGCCTGCTCATACGAACTGGCCCGCGCCTCCGACAGCAGTCCGGCTGCCAGCACCAATATCAGCAACCACCGCCATCTCATACGGCACCTCGCGATCCGGGGCTGATCAGCGGCGCCGGAGCGACGCTGTGTTTGCGGGTGACCAACCAACTCGCCGTGATGAAACCAGCGAGTTGCATGAACTTATCAACCAGCGGCCATGTCGGCCAACTACGTTGCAACTGTTCGCCGACAGTCACCAAATAGATGAGGTTGAACAGGGTGTAAACGACCAGGATCAGACTGGTCGTCAGGTACAGCTCGACGAACTTCGACCAGCGCGGCGCATTGGGGTTCACGACGTGCATGAACTTCCAGACCAGACCGGTCCAGAGGAACAGCCCTATCGAGAAACCGATGACTGTGCCGAGCATGTCTTTCCCCAGATCGAATCGGAGCAATCCGTAGGCGTCGAACGCCCAGCGCTTGATGACCTGCGTGACCGTCAGCACGATCATCATCAAGATGATGAGAGACGGATTGCCAGCCATCGCAGTCCTTTGAGGATCCATGGTTGATTCTCCTTTTGTTGTCAAAGATCGCCGGAACCCAGCGATCTATGGGGTCTGCCTATGCTAAATAGTCGCTAATGCTGGGTTTCTACCCCCACCCTACTCCTCCACTTTTCGTTCGTCAAGGCAACTCCCCCCTCACGAACGGCGTGGACATGAAAAAGGGTGCTGGTGTCAACGGCTGATGGAGGTGCCAGACTCACCGTTGACGTTCTCTCCGTCGGAGGGGCCTCCGGCAGCGGAGGGGGGACCTCGACATCAGGGACGGATCGGCGGATCGCGGGTCCAGCCGATTTTAGTCCAACCAGCACCCAACAATTACAGTATAGCCCTCCGGCTGGTAGCTGGCTATATCGCTTGATGGACACCACAGGTTGTGGTACACTCCGCCTGCTTGGCTGTTTATTTATTCCTGACTCGTCATGCCCACTACTACCGCCGCCGCTAAAGCTTACCGCCAGAATCTTAAAGCTCGGGCGCGCAACGCGATCGTCAAGCATCAACTGAAAAAACTCCAGGTCCGGCTCCGGAAAGCGCTCACCGCCAACCAGACCGACCAGGTGAAGACCGTCGCTCAGGAACTCGTCCGTGCCTACGACAAAGCGGCCCAGAAGAAGGTCATCACTCGGAACACCGCGGCCCGCAAGAAGTCGCGGTTAGCCGCCGCGTTGCGGTCAGCCTAGCGTTCAATCAGAATCAGATCGAGCAACGTCTCTGCGTCGAGCGGCGACGTTTTAAGATCGTGGTCAATCTCAAGCAGGCGATGGTGGAGATCGCGTAGTTCAGCGGGCCGGAAATGCGATGTCTGGGCTAACGCTTTTTGGACGACGTACGGGTGCAGGCTAAGTTCGGCCGCGATCGCCGCCGGGCTGAGGCCGCGTTCCTTGGTCCGCTGCACCTGCCACAAATTACGGACATGGCTGGCCAGCGTGGCGATCAGGGCGAACTCGTTCGATCCGGCGGACAATTCGCGGTGCAGTAACTCAAGCGCCCGCGCGGTCTGACGCTGGCCAAGCGCGTCGGTCAAGGCAAAGATGTCGCTGGCGTATTCGCTCTTGACCATGGCGTCGACATCGGCCACGGTCACGACGCGGCCGGCGGCGTAGGCCAACAGCTTCTCCAGTTCCGTCGCCATCCGCCAGGAATCCCGATTGCACAGCGCCACCAGGCGCTGGGCCGCGGCGGGATCGAGCAGGCCGGCTTGTGCTTGAGCTTCCCGGCCCAGCCAGGCCACGGCTTGCGCCGCCGTCAGCTGGGCGAATGTTTCACGTTTTTCCTTCGGCAGGACCAGTTGGCCGGGCGCTGTTCGTCCGGTAGTTTTGGCGCGTGACCCCGCCGCCGGTCGCCTGGCGGAACGCTCCGGCTCTGCCAGCAGGTCACGAATAACAACCACTACGTCGCTGTCCTTCGCCGCGACCGGTTCGAGTAGCGACGACAAGCGGTCTGGTTTGAGCGGCCCGTCAGGCGCATAGCGGTCAAGGGCGACAAATCGTTTGGCCGCAAAAAAACCCGTCGTCGTGACGGCGGTCCGCAGTTCTTCCAGGCTCGTCGTGGCGCCGTCGAGCGTCACGGTATTGAACCCGCGCGGATCGTGCTTGGCTACGAATGCCGACCGCAGTTCGGCCAGTCGTTGGGCTGAACGGTAGGTGTCGGCGCCGGTCAGGTGGATGGTCATCCCGTTAGAGGTGATGGAAATAAGAACATATCGAACTGCTTCTGGTGGATGCTTGGAGTGCACCTAATGGAAATAACATAGTATTCGTCACCTCTAACGAGATCATGGCGTTGACCTCATCAGAGACAGTTTCCGTCCAACCGGACAATAAGACGACTATGCGTAACGAGGAAACAATGGTTGGGTTTGAACATGATCATGCCCACGCTAATGGAGTTGGCCCCGTTAGAGGCGAAAGTTGTTTGCCTCAGTTAGCTGGTGCGATTCCGGACGCCGGAAAGATCAACCGTTCTCTTGATATCAGCGTCTAACGGGGTTGACAATCGGTCTTCCTTCTGCTAGCATCAGGCGTTATCGTAACAGTATCACGGTTGGAACACAACGCACCTTCAAGGAGGAACGCATGATCCATCTGTCGCGGTATCATCGCTGGCGGTTGCGCCAGTTGGGCCTGACGGCGCGATCCGGCTCACCCGACAAGTGTTCCGGGGCTGATCTCGACCGGGTACTTCCGCGGCATTTCCCGCTCTCTCTAACCAGTGAGACCAGTGATCCGCCGGCTGGTGCCGATGCGCCGCACACGAATCAGGAACTGAACGTGATCATCAGCGGCTCGGCCGGAGGAATTCTCCCACCGCGTCTGCGCCAGAAGTAGCGGGGACGACTCATGCATCTTGGTCAACTGCTCTTCCTGATCGCGGTCGCCGCCGCGATTCTCCCGGTCTTTCGCCTGATCTGGAATCACGGTGACCGCTTCCCCAAGCGCTGATTACAAGATCGGCGCTCTTTTTTCTGTGGACAGTTACATGTTGACATTGATGGGGAAGTAAGAATAGACTACCAATAACCGTGTGTCGTTTCCTTCGCTCCCTTTGCGGGGCCACGGAATCGGCGTGCGGATGTCCGCAGGCGTCTTCCCCTTTCTCCAATTGTGGAGAGTGGCACATGAAGTGTCATTGTTGCTGGGACCACCCCGGCTAGCGCCGCCGCCTCGGCAACACAGCTCGTCCCCTAGCTCACGACCATCCGACCTCCTTCGGGAGGACTACGACCGCCGGGTCCGCTACAGTCGCCCTTCGGGGCCGCTCCAGGACCACAAAGTCATCGAAAGGCCGCTGTGAGCTAGGGGTCTTTTTTATACTCCTCCCCTGTACTGGAGGGGATGGGGAGGAAGTGAAGCCGAGCGAAGCGAGAGCTGAACGACGGAGAGGGGTCGGTATGCCGGGAATTATTGTTCGTTCTCGACATCGCTTTCTTCGTCACCTAGGGCAGGAGCCTCGTTCGATTCGTTATCCCCGACGTCGCCCGTCACGACTTCGGGTGTTTCCGGTTTTTCGTCGTCTGGCGGATCTTTCACGTATTCCCGACCCACCCGATCGTCGACTTCATGTTCAGTTTCCTCGTCCTCAAACCCCGTATCCTTTGGCTCGCGATCTTCTGGACCCATTGTTGTATACTTAAGTTGATAAAGCGTTATTGGTTCATCATCCCCTTAAGCGATTTGACGACCGAGGTCAGGACCATCACCCCGTCTTCTCCGCCGAGGTGGCGTTTCTGGTGCTCGATGACCAGTTTAGCCCCGAGTTCCCTGACGAAGAGTTTGCCGGCCTCTACCGGGACATATTGATCGTCGTCGGACATGATGGCGGTCAGGTTTTCAAAATGCGAACGAATCTTCGGCCAGTTTAGCGGCCGTTCGAGCCAGGGCGTCGCGACCGCGGCCGCTTCTTCGTCTTCCATCGCCACCGGTTTGAGCGTCACCCATCCGGCCACTAGCACCACCCCGCCAACTTTCACTCCCGCCGGCAAGGTTTCGAGATAGCGCAATATCGCCTGACAGCCGATGCTGTGGCCAACCATGAATGTTTGCTCATCGGCCCGACCGACAACGTGTTTGAGAAACGGCACCCAGGTGTCGATGGTCGGATGAGCCGGATCGGGCATGGCCGGCACATGAACTTCAACGCCCTCTGCCTCAAGTTTTTTCTTCAACCAGGGAAACCAGCCCTCCTGCGGCGATCCTTCCCAGCCGTGAATAATAAATACCCTCTTAGTCATATATTAATTAGAGGCCGTCCTTGCCCCGCACCCGACGAGCGGCTGAGGAGCGGTGCGGGGCCAACCGTGGATGATGAAAACTCGTTGTTTCATGATTTATCGTCCGTAGTCAACACCCCTCCTTAGTCGAGGAGGGGTTTCTGCGCGAGGGCGCAGAAAAGGGGTGGGCATTTCGCCTCCCCCCAATTCTTCCCCACCCCCACCCCCACCTCAATCGGCACATTCAATGTGTACACACTATCCATCGTCTTCTGCAGAAACTTGCTCACCCTTTCAACGTCATCAACCGGCGCCTCGACCACCAATTCATCATGCACCTGCAGTAACAACCTGGCCTGGGGGCTGATTTTTGGCAATTCGGCGTGCACTTTAATCATCGCCATCTTCATCAGGTCCGCCGCCGTCCCCTGGATCGGCGCGTTAATGGCTTGCCGTTCGGCCGACGCCACCAACATTCCATTCGATGAGTTTATTTCCGGAAAATACCGTCGTCGGCCGAACAACGTTTCCACGTAGCCTTTTTCATGAGCCAGTTTCTTGGTGTTGTCAATCCAGGTTTTGATGTTCTGGTGGATGGCGAAGTACTTGTCGATGAATTCCTTGGCCTGCTGGCGCGAAATTCCTTCGCCCTGGGCCAGGCCGACGTACCCGAGACCGTAGATGATGCCGAAGTTCACCGCCTTGGCCGCCCGGCGCATCTGGTGCGTCACTTTATCGAGCGGCACGCCGTTGATGTTGGCGGCGGTGCGGGCGTGAATGTCTTCGCCTTTTCGAAAAGATTCCATCATGGCCTCGTCCTTCGCCATCGAGGCCACGATACGCAATTCAATTTGCGAATAGTCAGCCGACAGCAGGCGGAAACCGCGTTCGGCGATGAAGGCTTTGCGGATTTCCGCGCCGAGTTCGGTGCGAATCGGAATGTTTTGCAGATTTGGATCGGACGAGGATAGCCGGCCGGTGGCGGCGACGGTTTGGTTGTAGCTCGTGTGCACTCGGCCGGTTTTTTCGTTCACCAATTCGGGCAAGGCGTCGATATAGGTTGACAGAAGTTTCGCCAGTTCTCGCTGTTGAGAAATCAGCGGGATAATCGGATGACGGTCCTTCATTTTCTCCAGTTCATCGGCCGCCGTCGAGACGCCGGTTTTCGTTTTTCCTAATCCGGCCGTCGAGATTTTTAGTGTTTCAAACAACACCTCTTTCAACTGGAGCGGTGAGTTGATGTTAAACTCGTGTCCGGCGAGTTCATAAATCTTCGATTCGATCTTCTTCAGGTCGCCGCGTATGCGCTTCGACATGGCCGCTAAAAATTCCGTATCAATTTTGATGCCGGCTAGTTCCATGTCGGTCAGGACTCGCACCAACGGCATCTCCATTGATTCAAAGACGCCGCTGACGTCCGCCGCCTCAAGTTTCGGCCGGAGCCGTTCCACTAAGCGCCAGGTAAAATCCGCGTCTTCGCTCGAATACCACGACAGTTTTTCGAGCGGCACGTCGGCCATCGAAAGTTGCTTTTTTCCTTTCGGCCCAATCAGCGCCTGAATCGGCATCATTTCGTACCCGAACTCCGTAAAGGCCAGTGCGTCGAGGGAGTGCTGGCGCGTGCCAGGGTTTAGCAAATATGACGCCAGCATCGAATCGAAACTCATCGGATTCAGTCGAATATCGCTCATGGCCAACACCGCAGCATCAAATTTCATATTATGCCCGTACTTCTCTGTTTTTTCATCCTCCAGGATTGGTTTAAGAGTTTTCAGCCATTCTGGCTTCGCTACTACATACCAACCCTCTCCGGCTTCCCAGGAAAAACTAAGTCCAAGAAGTTTCGCTCTCCAAGGATCAAGTCCGGTCGTTTCAGTATCAACAGCAAATTCACTTTTTCTCCCCAATTCACCAATGAACTTTCCCCACGTCGCCTCATCATTCACCAGGGTATATTTGTGTCCCTCTTTCTTCGGCGCCGGCGCGGACAAATCGAAGCGCATGGCCGCTTGTTTGCCTGTCTTGGCGTCGATCTCCGGCAGTTTTGTCAGGAGCGACTTAAAATTTAAATCCTGAAACATGCTCACGACTTTCGACCGGTCATAATGCTTGATGGCGGCGGTGTTGACATCAAAATCAATCGGCACGTCGCGCTTGATGGTGGCAAGTTTTTTCGACAAGAACGCGTCGGTCTTGTGCGACAGCAATTTTTCACGAATCAACCCGCGAATAGCTTGAGATTTTCTTGTATTGTCAGCCAGCGCGGTGTAGAGATCTTCCAGGGTATCGAAGTTTTGCAGTAATTCAGTGGCCGTCTTTTCGCCAATGCCTTTGACTCCCGGAATGTTGTCCGCGGCGTCGCCACGCAGGGCTTTGTAGTCGATGATTTGGTCCGGTCGCAAACCGTATCGCTCCTTCACCCCGGCCGAATCGTACAGAGCGGTGTCGCTCAATCCTTTGCGCATGGTGAAGACCTTGGTGTGCTCGTCGACTAACTGCATCGTGTCCATGTCGCCGGTCAAAATGACTTTCTCAACCCCCTTAGCCTCTTTGGTGATAGTCCCAATGACATCGTCCGCCTCAAAACCCTGTTGTTCGTAGATCGGAATATTGAAGCTCTTGACCATCTCCTTGACCCGCGGAATCTGCTCGTACAATTCATCCGGCGCTTTGACTCGCGTGGCTTTATATTCCTTGTACATCTCGTCCCGGAACGTCGGCCCCTTCAAGTCAAATGTGGCCACGATGTGCGTCGGCTTCAGCTCTTTCCAGGCTTTTAACAACGACGAAGCAAACCCGTAGACCGCGTTCACCTGCTCACCCTTCACGTTCGTCAACGGCGGCAACGCATGAAAACTCCGGTGTACTAAAGCATTCCCATCAATGATTAAGAGTTTCTGCTTAGCGGGCATGAGCACATTCTACCACGATGGGAGTACGAGTTGTAGGATTTAGGATTTAAGACTTAAGAATTAAGCTTTTGCGCGAAACGTTTTCCAACCTTCCGCTTAAATCATAAAATCCTACAACTTACACCTTACAACCTAAACCCTACAACCTATATCCTACAAACCACAACTTACAATTTTAATCCTACAACCTCTCCAACGCTTGCTCAAGCCGAAAAAGCATCCTCGAACATACCTCAAAGTCGTTGTAGAACTGAATAAAGTCTTTCTTCGGGACATAACCTTTGTTGAACGCTATGCGTAGATGGTGTTTCGTCTCTCGTGTTTCACCCTGGGCGCGACTGATGCATTCCGTATAGATATTGGTGTGCTTATTGCCGAATCCCTCGGCCAGGTTGGCCGCCACCGAATTTGACGATCGTCGCAGTTGTGAACCCAGTTCATACACTTCAAATTTCGGAAACGTCATCGTTAAGTCATGCACCCGTATCACCAAATCAACGAGCCTCCGATAAACCTCTAAATCCTCAACTCTCATGTCATAGTATCCTTCAACCTAAATCCTACAACCTCAATCTTACAACTTAAATCCTACAACGTTCTTCCCCCACCGATCGGCAACGGTTTGGCCGTCCGTGGAAAGTCTACTCTGACTGTCAGCTTCTCCGGCGTCGCATCTAGGGTGGTCAAACGCACGCCGGACTGAAGATCAGTGAAGCTCGCGCCGAGTCGCAGGATATTCACGCGGACATAGGCCGGCGGCGTTGGATCAACAAGAAAGGTTTTTCCGCCGTCACCGCTAATGTGTAGCAAGGCACCGGAAAATACCGCCGGGTCATCCAAACTAAGGTCATATCCGATGGGCTGGCGATACTCGACCGACAATACTGTCCCGTCACCGCGCGATATGTTCAGCGCCTTCACGCCGGGGGACAACGATTCAAGTGGTAACAGGTTGTAGGTGCCGGAAACTGGAGCCGTCAACACATCGCCTTCGTTAAGCCACCCCAATTGTTGTTTGTGCAATGCGTCAAAGTGTCCGCCCATCGTCTCGTAGGCGCCGCCCATCAGATCAAAGTGATCGCCGTATTCCCAGACCGGACACTGCGAAACAGTCATCACCGCCAGGTCGCAGTTGAGCAACCCGGCGTGGTGAAGCCCCAGACCATGCCCTAACTCATGAGCCAAGCTGTAGAGGGTCGCGGCGCTGGCGCGGATGACGGCCCGACTGCCGGTCACCGTCCCGTCAGGGGTTAGGAAGGGTGTAGCGCCGATAAGCGATGCGCCATCACCGCAAGTGGCATTCGTATATGGCGCAACAACGATGAAATGCTGGTAGTCGAGAAAGTGAACGTTGGCGCCGCTGGTAGCCAGAGCATTGACCGCCGTCAGGATCAGGTCTCTGATGGCGCACGTCGAGTCGATCGGCAACTGGTACCAGCCGTGGACTTCGCCGTCAAGCTGGAAACGGCCGTAAGAATTCTCGCGGTAGTATCCGCTGACGCTCGGCACTGAACTGCCGAACATCAGCGTCTGGATCGAGGTCTGATCAATTCCCGTCGGCGGCGTTTGGCCGGCAAAGTACGTTAGCATCACCAGGGCACGGTGCGTCGCAACGCCAGCGGTAAACCCATCGTCCCCTGAGCCATCAATGACCAGCGCCTCGGCCCTGAAGACCGGCGTGGGCCAGAGTAAGAGCAGAACGATGGCCGGAACCGCCAGGCATCGTTTAGCCGGGTTCATGGGGGCGGCCGCGTCCTTTCCGCCAAGCCACCCAGGCCGGTTTCGCCCCGGCCCCTAACCCCCCGAGCGCCGCCAACGCCCAGTACCACAGCGTCTGGTTCCGCGATGCCGCCGGCGCGGTCATCGTTGGCGCGGGCGCGACCGTGGCCGCCCCGAGCACGCGTTCAACGCGGAGATCGTTCTGCATCCGCGGCAGGATCCGCACGCCGCTGGTCGACACGCCGACCACGCCAACCGCATCAACCGTATCACCGGCTTTAACTTTCGGCCGGACAATGCCGGTCGACGACTTCAGGTACAGCGATACCGGCCCGCTGCCGTCGTCGATTTCGATCCGGTTGCCGCTGGCTAAACTGACCACCCCTTTGACGTGGACCAGTTGATCGGCTTGGTCCGGCCCGACCTCATCGGTCGTCACCGTCGGCGGAGTCGGGACCGCCGGAGCGGAGGTTAGGATGCGCAAGCTGTGGGCGGCGACGCTGACGTACCGCCGGCCGTTCTTCAGCCGGACGGTGCCGGTCGCTTCGACCTCCTGCCCAAGCTGAATGCTCTTTTCACCGTTGGGAATGGCCAGGCTCACTCCGCCGGCGTCGCTTTGGACATAGGCCAGCGTTGCCCCGAGCGCGTCGCGCGGCACGGTGACGATGCCGCTGACTATCACCCGATCACCCGAGTCAAGCTCTTGCACCTGGGTCAATGATACCCGTTCGGCCGGCGGTTCGGTTGACGCCGTTTTCTTAGTGCTGATCGTTTTCTTTTTCGTCGCGGCACCCTTGGTCGCGCTTGAAGCGCTTTTCGGCGCGCTCGACTTATCCACGGCCACATTCGCCAGAACGTTGATCGCGCCCGGGGTTGGTTTGCCTGTCCACGACCAGGCGTCGCCGAACCGCGCCCACGTTTTTCCTTCGGCCGCGGCGCCGTAAGTCGCCCGATCAAGTTCCGCGCCGTCGCTGTCGACGAATCGCACCGTCGCGCCGCCGTTATTCAAAGTCAGATGCGTTTCCGATTTCGGCAACAATAGCCGCGCGCCGCGCGCCACTGTTTTCCCCGCCGGTATTTTGTACGACCGCGTGGCCGTAGTGAATACCGCGCACGCGCCGGTGGTGACCTCTTCATCGCCGTCATTAACCAATTCGATAAATTCGCCGCTATCGACGCCGGGCGGGTTCGGATACAGCTCTGAAATATGCAACTCAAGACACGAAGTGGCCGGGGCCGTCGCCGCTGTTTTCCCCGCCTCTGCTGGGGAGAGGTTAGGGGCGGTGGGAGTCGGGGACGGTGCGGCAACGGGCGTGGCCGGAGTATTTTCGATCGTCGCTTTGGCCGTGTCGCTGGCCGAATCACTCCCGTCGTTTACCGCCAGGGTCACTGCATACGCGCCCGCCGCCGCGTAGATGTGCTTCGGGGTAGCTTCAGTGCTGGACACCCCATCACCGAACGACCAGGCATAGGTCAACGGCTGGCCTTCCGGGTCGGACGAATCACTGCCGTCGAAGTTCAGCTCCTGGCCGACGGTTCCGGTTTGATCCGGACCGGCATGGGCGGCCGGCAGGCCATTGGAATTGACACTGCCCGGCGTGCCGAGCTCGACGGCGGACGGTTTGAATCCGAGACCTCGGCTGGCCGCGTGCCAATTCGAGGCTTGCGTACCGTCGCCGGGTACGGGATTGCGTTCCATGCTGGCGTACAGCTTTTTAGCGCTGTCATAGGCGCCGGATAACGGGTTGCCGACGCCGTCATCGACCGTATCAACGAGCGTTTTCGCCGCATCGTAGAGTTTAATCTGCAAGGCGGTGTTGCTCAACGCGACGTCGGTCGTGACGTAATCGGGAACGACGCTAAGGACCGAGTTGGCGCTGGTGACGGCGTAGTTGCTGATCAGGAATATACCCCCCGGGGGTATATTTTTCCCGGCGGGAATAGCCAGCATCGGCGCTTCAGCCCCGCCGCTCTTCTTCGTTAGCGTCCAATTCGAGAGATCGACCGGCTGATCAGTGACATTGCGAAGTTCAATCCACTCATCCGCCGACGAGGCCGACGACCCCATCCACATCAGCTCGTTGATGACGACCGTCGGTCCGTCGGCCTGGACGCGGCCGGAACCAAGCCCGGCCGGCATGGCCAGGGCGCTGAAAACCGCGATAATACTGAGAATTCTGGATAGCATTTTGGTGACTCCTTTCCTAGGGAGCCACCAAAATTTGTCTATGTGGACAGTATACCCCAGCGCCGGAAAACGTCAAGTGGCACCGTGAGTCCCGTCCCAGTGGTGCCGCTAGTCGCCGCCCCTCCAACGGCGAGCAGGCCGGGCGCGCCTTGGAGTTTACCCCGCACCAGAATGGTGCGGGGACGATTTTCCCGCCACCTAAATCCAGGTGATTATGTGGGCGGGATCCCGCTTCGCGGGATAATCCTTCGACTCGCTCCGCTCGCTCAGGACACGGTTTTTCTACGGATTCCGAATTAGTACAGATTCGGAATTCGTAGGTAAAGTCTATTCGACTTTACCTTCCTGTGGTGAGCCGGGCCGAACCATGACGGCAAATTCCTATTATAATTTTCGAGCTAATTCTTTATATGCTGTAATGATATATGGCATTTGAGGAATGATAGTTTTAATATCAACATCGACAAGAGGATTGTGTGCAGATACATCTCCAAGAAATTTTATTCCTTTAATTTCTCGTGCAGTTTTGGAAGTAAGAAAGGGCGCTCCATGGATCTTTTCAGAAGAAGCACTGTTTATCATTGTTTCCAATCCTACCAAACCACCGGGCTTGGTACGGTCTTCTAATTTTGATCCGAGACGGTTTCTGTTGAATGAAATATAAATCAACTTCTCTAAAACTTTACGAAGCAGAAAGGCAGTACAGTTACCGCTCTTCCCAAAGTTTAACTGCAAATCTTCAAGTTCAACATTGAAATTCCTTTTCAATTTTTTTACAAGTGACTCAGAAAATAATTCACTTTCTGCGGTAACAGCTTTGCTTCCGCCGGCTGCCAATTTTAAGGCTTTGGCGCGGAGAACACTTGAAAGAACCCATAGATTGCCAATCAAGCCCTCTTTCTTGATAGCTTGGATAATTCCCTCCATCATGAATTTCTGCATGTATGTCTGCACATGATTGGGCTTCAATTTTTTCCCAAATCTTTCCTTCACTCTTAGGATAAGTGCCGGGCTAGTAACTGGGGTATCAAAAAATCCTTCGAGAATAAGAGTTCTAATAAATTCGTGTTTACCCTTTGCCCGTAAAGAAAGTTTTTTAGCCCTTTCTTTTAGTGCTTTTGCCGTCATATTTGCTTGTCATTTACGTACAACATATTTCCAATTCTTATCGTCCTTGTCGCGAAAACGCGTTAAAACTCTTTCGCGTACTAAATTCAACAGCCCCATCGATATTGTAGATCTTGAATAATGCCTTCCTTCTTGCCGCAGAAATTCAATAATTTCTGTCAATTGTTTTGGTGAGTCAATTTTTCCTTCTTCAACCAGCAGGCGAATTCCGCCGGTAGCGCCGGACATATCTTTATTCTGTGATTTAGGAGTTTTGTGTACCCCTACTGATCTGTGAGTAGCAGGCACACCCGCAAGCGATGCAAGCTCTATTACCAGAGTGTTAATTTGTTTAGCAATTATTTGTGGGTCTTTTTTCATATAATTTTTTAAAATTAACGTTGACGATACCTAAATGGGCCCTTTCCATCGGCAGCTTCGTTACGCCCAATAATCTTTTTTCTGATTAGGAGTAAAAGCGGTTTCATTAGTGACGTTGTTGGTTTGTTAACACCTTCGAGTCGGAGCTTCTTCTGGATTTCAGAGATAGTGCGCGGCTCTTTGAAAAATCCGTCCTGAACCAGATCGAATATTTCGCCGGTAAGACCGGAGAATTCCTGCCCGGCATTTTTTTCTTTTGTTGCCCTTTTAATTTTCGGGGCATTGCCCCCCAGAGAAGATTTAAGTTCTAATAAAAGTGCCTCCATTTTTGCTATGATTTCGACGTTTCTGTCCATAAATTTAACCTTCGATTTATGCCGCGACCGACGATTCGTGGCGTATGACCTTTAATATCCATATTTTAAGCAGGAAGCGAAATTCCTGTCAAGCCATTTATAGAATAATGGGACACGTTAAATTAGTCAATAGACAATAAATGCCCCATTTAAGGCACTTTTGAGGGTTATTGTATATTGTTATTTAACTATATGTTTATGATTTCTAATATCCAAGGGCGAGTTGATCGAGCATATCTGGCCCCTTTTCCTTACCAACTTCTTGGTAAATGCTCAAAACTTCCTCGTATGTTCCCTTGCCTCCAATCAAATCCCAAAACTCCTTACCGACCAGAACCTCGCTAGCCAAATCCATGTAATTTACAACAAAGCTATGACGATATGTTGATTTCTCGATGCCATAGGGATTGTAAGCGGTTGCATAGAATGCTTTTGCTTTAGGGTATTTCTCATGAGTAATTGCCTGAACTTGAAGTAGGCGTCCTGTTGCCTCTAGGCACTGGCCTTTGTTTGGCTTTGGACTCTTGATTTCGAAAAACCACTCCTCACCGGATTTTGTCTCAATGAATAAGTCAGCAATACTAACCCTTTCAACTCCGCGTCCGCCCTCGCTTAGTTCAACGACTTCCTTCACTAAGTCCGGATATTTCCATTTCATTCCGCCACTTCCAATCTGGTTGGTGATTGCTTCGATGCGTTTAATTGCCTTTGCTGTTACGACGCCCCGCACACGAAAGCCGCGTTCCGCATTTTTATGTACCGATTTAGCAATAAGACGTGCGCACTCCTCAAACGTTGTACCGAGCTTTGTAGAAAACGAACGTTCAAATTCTGCTACACGTAAAACCCCATCTAGTAAAAGAGATTCATGGAATGGTTTTAGTTCGCCATCCTTAGATTCATTTCTCAATGGGCGGAGCTGTTTCGGATCAAAGCCATTGTGTTTCGCTTCATCTACCATTCCCTGGATAAATCCTTCGAGATAGCCCTTAATTGTGTTTCTGGTTTCTTTGGAAATCATACTTTTTGCCAAATTAAGATGCTTTCGTAAAATGCGCCCTCGCGCCGCCCGGTCCGACGATTCACATGGCGCTCAACGCGACCAATTTCCTTAAATCCAGCGGTTTCGGCTTGGTAAAGGGCGTATTTATCATTTACAACAATGAGTGCCAGGCCTTTGGGAGTCATAAAATCACGAGTATGGAGCAAAACATCATTTATTCCCTTGATGTAATCACTTTTTGCCTGCTGTGATTGTCCTTTCTTTGCGGGGCCAATTTCTTGCGTCTCATTGTTTTTTAGGCCAAGTAGTTCGTAGGCGTATTTATGCTGGTCATGATAATCAATCAATCCAATATAAGGTGGCGAAGTGAAAACCATATCAATGCCCCCTGGTAATTCAACTTCACGTGAGTCCGCATGATTTACAACAACTTTCGCTTTTGTTTTTATTTTTGAAAAATCTTTTATTCGATCAAGAGTATCGATGGTGTAGCGCGACAAAAATTTATGTGCTTCCTCAACTGGTTGACAGGTGCGTTGATGCTTGTAACATTGATATGGTTTTGTTTGTGGTTCCTTGGGAAAATCTAAGTCATAGTGCGTGACAAGCCGGGCCGAACGCGCCGAACGCGACAAAACAATTTTTAGTAAATCTTGGTAGGTATAGTCCTTAATCAATCTGGAATAGCACAGGAGTTCCTTTTGTGCGTTCGGTGCAAACCAGTTTTGAATATACTTGTTTTTGGTTGAAAAAAGTTTATTTACTTTCTCATCTTTAGAAAACTTACTTTTGTAAGTATCGAGACGTTTCAAGATACCGTAAATTTCTTTTTCAAGAAGCAGTATGTCATAATCTGCAGTTTTTACCTTTGAGAGCAAAACATTGAAAACAGATATATCCGTGCCCATCGAATCTATGCCCAGTGCATTTGCCTCAACCAAGGTAGTCCCGCTTCCCACAAACGGGTCATAAACGAGTACCGGTTTATACTTACGTAAAAAAATTTCTACGAGTTGGGGGACAAATTTACCAAGATAGGGATGCAAACGATGAACATGTTTTGTCCGTTCATTTTCCGGTAAATCACGCTCTCGCCAGTTTAGATTTAGTGTGTCTAGTGGGGTTTGTGGTCGTATACTAGAAAAATCTATCAGGGGTTTCTGGCGATATTGTATGGCGATCTTTTGTGCGACTGCGTTGTCGTACATATCCTAGCGGGTTATTGAAAAGGGAAGTTCATTGGTTTCTGTTAACATCATACCCGAAGAAAAACCGAATGTCAAGGGGTTATTTGAGTAAATCATCCACAGTTACCCCAAGCCCCCTGGCTATCTTAGCAACAGTTTGAATTGTGGGTCTGGTAATCACATTTGACTCAATTTTCGTAAGAGTCGTATAGGGAAGATCACCTTTCCTAGCCAAAACATCTTGCGTTAATCCCTGCTTCAGTCTGATCTTCTTGATTTTCTCCCCAATTGTTTCATCTTTCATTGACTATTTCCTAAGTGTGATAGTATACTTATGCTTGTCTACTAAAACTTCCATAATTATACTCATTTGTGGATAAATATTCTATCTTCAGTCCTATCCGTAGAGAAAAACCCGCGTTCCCGCCTACGTTCCACTTCGGCGGGCAGGCGCCCATAAGAAAAAAGGGAGAAAACTCGGCTACGAAGCGAAAGGCTTGTCCTGAGCGCAGTCGAAGGATCGGGTGGACGACGGCGGCCGATTTTCGCTCATTTACCGACTGGTGCCGGGGAGAGGACTTGAACCTCCACGCTCTTGCGAGCACCAGCTCCTAAAGCTGGCGTGTATGCCATTTCACCACCCCGGCCTACCGATACTCATACAGGAAAAAGCGTCTTTGTACAAGCGCGCCCGGTTCGCATTTTTGTGCTATGAACGGCGCGGCAGAAAAATGGACAAAGCGGGTATTTTCTTGTATAATACGGGTATCGTTACGCCGCTTAAATGAAAGAAACAAACGTTAAGAAAAAAGTTGCCGTCCAGGCTGTCGCTAAACAGCGGGCTGGGTTTATCCCGCACCACTTCCTCCCACAACGGAGAAAAACATATCAAAGATCTTAAAAAACAATCCGGCATTTTAAAGACACCAAGTCTTCGTCAACGAAGAAGCGGTGCTGGATTTACCTTGGTTGAGGTGATCGTTGCCATTGCCGTTTTTTCCATCCTGCTCCTGGCCGTGATCGGCTTGTCTCAGCAAATCCACCAGCTGACCACGTTGTCATCGCGCAAAACGACCGCCGCCACCATCGCCCAGGAGCAAATGGAAACGATCCGCAATATGCCCTTTGACCAAGTTGGAAGCGAAGTCACCTACCCGACGGGCCCGCTGTCGTCGACCCAGACCGTGACCCGCAACGGCGGGACTTTCACCGTCACCATCGCCATCAACTACATCGACGACCCGGCCGACGGAACGGCGCCGACCGATACGGTGCCGGCCGACTACAAGCAGGTGGAAGTCCGCGTCTGTTGGAGCAGTAGTTCGTGCGCGCGGCCGGTGCGGTTAACGACGCTGGTCGTCCCGAAAACGCTCGAGTACGCGGCTAACGCCGGCGCGCTGTTCATCACGGTCATTGACGCCAACGGCCAGCCGGTCAGCGGCGCCGACGTATCCGTCACGAACGCCTCGCCGGCCGTCAACGTCGTCAACCAGACG
>JBBTRH010000008.1:0-9419 GCA_038065275.1 Patescibacteria group bacterium
ATGAACGCGCAAAGCGTGGTGAATATAGTTTGATCCTATGAAACCGGCTCCACCGGTAATAAGAACCCTGATCATCGTGTAAACCCATTAACTAACATACGAATAAGCTAACAAACTAACGAGCTAACAAGCTAGTTATCTATTTTTCGTCGTCCAATCAAACCCAATCTCCGGATCATCCCACGGAATCCGTTTTTCATCCGGATTCTTAGCGTCGTAGGCTCTAGTCGTGTGGTAGAACAGCAGTACCGGTTTTGGCCCAAGCACGCGGTAACCATGGGCCACGCCGATCGGGATTTTGATCAGCACCGGATTATCCTCGCCGGCGTAGACGACTTGCGTTTGCTTGTATGTCGGACTTTCTTTACGCATATCGTGCAGGACGCATTGGGCCATTCCTTCAGCCACGAACCAGATGTCGTCTTGCTGTTCGTGATAGTGAAAAGCTTTAATGACGCCCGGATAGGTAATCGTCATTGAGGTCTGACCGAAACCGGAGTAGAACGGATCGTCGGCACGGAGCAGTTCACGGAAAAACCCGCGGTCGTCGGAGTGGGTAACCGGTGTTTTGAGTACAACGCCGTCGATCATAAGCGATATGGCAAATAGTGAATCGGCTTACAGTATAACACAATCGGAACATCGCTTAAAAGCTGTGCTACACTGTTTTTATGCGTTATTTGGTTATCATTATCACCGGCTTATTGGCGGGCCTGGCGGTCCCGGTTCTAGCCGCTCCGGTTCCGGCCGGTGCTTCAACCTGGTCCCTGACCGCTGTCGGCGACATCATGCTCGACCGTAACGTCTGGGCGAAAATAAAACAGTACGGCAAGGACTATCCGTTCGCCAAAATCACCCCCCAACTAAAAGGCGTGGATGTCGTTCTCGGCAACCTCGAGGGTCCGTTCACGAGCAACACCAAACACGCCGTCAGCGGCGGATCGCTCATTTTTAACTTCGACCCGGTCATGGCGCCGATCTTAAAACGGGCCGGGTTGACCACCCTCTCGCTAGCCAACAATCACACTCTCAACCAAGGGCAAAGAGGGTTGAATGCGACCCGCACCACGCTGAAGAAAAACGGCATCGAATATTTCGGCGATCCGCGAAACGGGACAAACTACCACTTAACAAAAACGATCAACGGCGAGCGGGTCACGTTCCTGGGGTATGACAATCTGGACGGGAAAATCGCGCCCGTGCTTCTCGATGTGAAACGGGCGCGCCAAAAAGGCGAATACGTTATCGTCGTCCCGCACTGGGGCGCTGAGTACCAGCTCGGGATACAGCCAAAGTTGCAACAGCAGGCGAAACAACTGGTTGACGCCAGCGCTGATATGATTCTCGGTGGCCATCCCCATGTGGTCGAACCGTTTGAAATCTACAAAAGCAAGTTCATCGCCTACAGTTTAGGCAACTTCATTTTCGACCAGTACTTTTCCAGCGACACGCAACAGGGATTGATGCTGAAACTCGCCTTCACCGCGTCAACCGTCACCGTCAACGTTATCCCGCTTGTTTCGTCAAAGAGCCAAATCGCCGTCGCTGACGGTGCGGTCAAAGCAAAAATGCTCGAAAGAATCGCTAAGGACTCCGTTGTCTCAAGCACAATCCGCGACGGTATTCGTCAGGGCACATTTTCCGTCACCAAATGAAGCGTCCATTATTCTGGTTGTTCGCCGTTACCTCCGTCGCTCTGGTGGCCGGTATCATGCTCGGATATTTTTTCGGACAACGGCAGTAACAAAACTCCCCCGGAATAGCCAGGGCCTGTCCCGAGCTTGCCGAGGGAGAGCGTGAAGAAAGTTGCGGACGACGAGGAAACGGCAGTACTGATTCCAGCGATCGTCGATCCAGTTCCAGTTCAGGTTCAGCCCGTTCGCGTCGGCATTCACGTACGCCACGTTCCGGTTACCGTCCCGACTCACGATGGCGCCGTCACATTGTACAGCGCACCGTCTGTGTCACTGCCCGTCGAATATCCTGATGTCCTGATTGAGGAATCGGGATCCTGACCTAGCCGAAGCGTATTGTCAGGGCTCTCCGAGCTGAATTTTATTTGGGAGCACACATCCGACTACACGCCGGAGCGACCTCCACCAGTACACTGCACCAAGTATCTTCACTTTTTTGAGATTGCGAGTAGCACGCTACCCGGAGCCGTAACCACGGGTACTCTGGCCTGCTCAACATCCCAGAATTCGGCCGTCCGAAGCCCTGCCCGCCGCTTGCCTTCCTCGGCTTTGCACCGGGAACCAGCAGACAGCGGGAGGCCCGACCGTTGAACCACCTCATAGGGCGGCTCTGGCGGGCGGGCTTAACCACGGACAGATTCGCCTACTATCCAAATTCAGTATAGTTGAAAAATAAGAAATTGAAAAATGCCCCGCCTTTCGTAGAAAGGCGGGGCAAAGTCAAGGGACAAAGGGCCCCGAGAAGGGCCGAGCATCCCAGGTACAAAGTTCAACGGGACTTGCGGACGACGAGGCAACGGCAGAACCGATTCCAGCGACCGCCGAGCCAGAACCAGACCAGGCTCAGCCCGTCCGCGCCGGCAAACACGTACGCCACGCCCCGGTAACCGCCCCGAGTCACGATGGCGCCGCAGAGGCTGATGACGGGCGCCTTCTTCCGCTCGTCGGGGTTGGCGTTGTGGAAGTCGCGCGTGTTGGCGAAATCCGGGAGCTCCACGTCACCGCGACGCTCGACTTCGTCGAGGACTTCCTGCGTCGTGGGATCGTGGTCGAACGTGACGTACTCGTACGTCACGTTAGCCTGACCCGAGTGACGGATCGGGAAATGTTCGGACCGCAGGCTATCCGCGACATTGTAATACTTCTCGCGGTCGATCCGGCGGTGCGCGGGGTCGTCGTAGTTGACGGGCGCGAACAGCGTCTTGATGCTGACGAGAAGCTGGGCGATTTGACGCTGGAGCTTCTTGTCGGTGACGATCTTGCGGGCGTCGTTGTCGGTGCCGCCGACGTCCTCGACGCCTTCAAGCAGGGCGAACAGGATCTCCTGTCCACGACCGAACGCGCTCTTCAGCTCACTCTTCGGACGAGCCATGATCACGGCCTCCTGTAGTCTTCGGCCTATCTCCTACCCCGACGAGATGTCGGGGCCTGAGACCTACCGACTGGGGCTTCTGTAGCCGCAGTACTTAGATCACGTTATTTCAGCGATCTAAGTACTACGGCTAAACGGTCTGCGGGATTATCAAAGAACGACGAACCATATCATGGTTTTTGCTTTTTGTCAACAGTATATATTGATGGTATGCTTCGAGAATAAAGTTATGCCTACAGTTAGCCAAAAAAGTGTCTTCCCAACCAACTTTCTCTGGGGCGCCGCGACCAGCGCGCATCAGGTTGAGGGCAATAATCACAACGACTGGACGGAGTGGGAGAAGCTGGGCCGGGTGAAAAACGGCGAGCAGTCCGGCCGCGCCGCCGGTCATTATGAACGTTTCGCCGAAGATTTTAATTTAGCCAAGGAACTCGGCCACAACGCGCACCGCTTATCGATCGAATGGAGCCGGATCGAGCCGAAACCGGGGATCATCGATCAAGACGCGATCAATCACTATCGCCGCGTACTGCAGGAGCTCCGTCGTCTGGGGATCGAACCGGTCGTCACCTTATGGCATTTCACCAATCCGGTCTGGGTCGCGCGGCGGGGCGGTTGGCGCAACCGCGACACGGTCGATCTCTTCGGCCGGTACGTGATGGCGGTGGTCCGCGAACTCGGCGACCTGATCACCTACTGGGTGACGATCAACGAGCCGACGATTTATTCGACCAACGCCCACTTGGTCGGCTATTGGCCGCCGGAACAGCGGAATATCGCCGCGGCCTGGGCGGTTATCCGAAATTTCGTGCTGGCTCATCGCTTGGCCTACCAGATCATCCACCGCCACTTCTCGACCGCTAAAGTCGGAGCGGCTAACAACCTCAGCCACTTCGTGCCGGTCCGCCCGCATCATCCTCTCGACCGGCTCCTGGTCCGCTTCGCCCACTACTGGCATAACCAATGGTGGCTCGATCAAACCTATCTCGAACAAGACTACATCGGCTTGAATTATTACTTCCATCATCCGTTAAAATTCGTCTTGGCCGGCTGGCGCAACTGGTTTGTGCCTCGGCCAAGCGGCGATAAACCGACCAGCGACGTGGGTTGGGAGATCCATGCCGAAGGCCTGGGCGCGCTGTTGGATTTCCTGGGTCAGTACCGACGGCCGATCATCATCACCGAAAATGGTTTGGCCGACGCTGATGATCGCCAACGCGCCGACTTCATCCGCGCTCACGTCGCCCAGTTGGTCGCCGCCCGGCGGCGCGGACTGCCGATCCGGGGATATCTGCACTGGTCCCTGACCGATAACTTCGAATGGCGCGAGGGGTTCGCGCCGCGGTTCGGATTGATCGAAGTCGACTACCCGACCCAGCGCCGCACCATCCGACCCAGCGCGTATACGTACCGAGAAATTATCCAACAATCGCTAGGGTCATAGAAAACGCCATCGCCAGATAATTTTAGCAAAAGAAAACAGGGGTCTCGGTTAATGAGAATCCCCTGTTGAGAAAAGAAATTGCCGCCTTGCGGTTACGTCCCAGGGGTAATCTTCCTGTCGTTTTGCTTTCGCCATTTGCGATCAACAATTTCCCGAGCGAGCCAGGCCGAGATGATAATGCCCACCATCGCCAGGCCGAAAAAGATCAACGTGCCCACGTCCATTGAGAAATGCATGGTTACCTCCTTCTAAGGGAAGTCTTGGAGCGGGCCATCTTCCTAATACGCATCATGAGGTCACGGTGTATGAATGGTACGCCCGGACCGCCTAGAACACCAATCGGGCGTTCTATTTTTAGCTCATACAGAAAGACAAACAAGGCACCAATGAGGTTGAACGGTATTGCTACCCACCAGGGAATGTACTGCCCGACAAATATATAATAGGACGCGAGCAGGGCGATCAGTGCAGCCGAGCAGATCGCCTGGTAAACGCTCAAGAACCTGAACTCGTACAGGTCTTGAGACGCTGGATGTTCTCGGACGGCAATCCTTGCCCACCAGGCACCCAGCAACAGGATAGCGGCAACGTACCCGATGACAGAGACTTTTGCCGTGACCGCCGCTTCCGCCGCGCCATATCCACAACAGGCTATCAGTATCTCGATGAAGAATCTCCAATAGCCCCGGTATGAGTTTTTTAGCGTTAGCAGTCGACCATGTAACCAATCCCAGGTTAGAAAGTAAAAGACACTGCCGACCAGGCCGACTTTGCCTATTTTATCCAGCACATTGTCCTGGCCGTGAACAACTTCGTCAAACAGCTTAGCCACTATCAGGCCAAAGACGACGGCGTAGAGAAAATCGACAAAAGCCAGTAGCGATTCTCGCACCCGTTCTTCGAGTGGATCTGCCATGCGATCTCCCTATGTGGTTGTCAAGGTTCACGTCTTGGTTTAGGTACACGGAAACTATACCACCCGTCTTTCCGGTGTCAAGCGCGAGGGGTTCGCGCCGCGGTTCGGATTGGTTGAGGTTGATTACCATACTTTCAAGCGCGCCATTCGGCCAAGCGCTTACACCTACCGTGATATCTGCCAACGGAACGGCTTTTGACGCTGGCCATCAACGGATGTAGCCTTAGCACGTCGCATTTGCCTGCCGATCGGAGGGTTTCATGATAAATGCGCTCGAAGCCAGAATCGCGATGATTCTCGAGTCCATCATCAAGCTCTACGTCACCGTGTTCTATCGGTGACCCGGCCCGCTACTTCATCGCGGGTCTTTTTCTGCCGTGAGCAATATCTTCAGGTTGCCCGTACTATTTGATGTTATTAATGGGCGAAATATCATACCAGAACACATTTCGTAATAGATTGCAACTTTCTTGGTCGTCCCCATGTTTCCCCCACCCTCCTTGACGCATTTTACAATTCCATGTATTGTTCGTCCTATAAGAAATCGCTTATCATTCACTCCAAACTAATGGTGAAAGTCGCAAGAAAGGAGACTGTCGTCGGCTCATAGGGCCTAGCGTTCTGCCCTGCGTTTCGGAGCCGCCGACCAGGCGGTTTTCGTTTCTGCCCACGGCAGAAACGACCCCGAGCGACCCCGCACCGAAGTCCCGCACCGTAAGGGTGCGGGATAAACTCCGCGCCTGGTGCGGGGGAGTCGAGGGGTCTCACGGCGCCTCTAGCCAACACCAGTCTCATCCCGCTAAAGTAGCGACGAAGCGGGACCTCCCTCCCTAAGCACCTTCAACAACCCAAGCACGGAAGACCGAAGTGGCATGACAACATCGGTTGTCGCCTCACTTCGCTCTTCACAATTCGTATCGGGGACCTTGCGTGCTACTACGCCTCGGACGGAGGGGCCGTCCGTGTGCATCAGCCACGCTGGTCGTGGTTCGGCCACGAGGTCCCCAACCAATCTCACCTGCCTCCAACCCGGGGGGCGCCGCGCATTACGGTGATGCTACTCTCCACGATCGTCCGGTCAGGGTCTCATTAGCCCGAGGCGGACATTGCGTCACCACTTCACCACGCGTTCGCGCGCGGCGCCCCCACACGGGGACCTGTCCCAAGTGCTCTTGGGTGCCAACGGTTACCTCGCTCTGCGGCGTAGGGACTAGACTCCCTCGGACGCATGGCGATCCACCTGCGGTACCCGCCAATCGACGCCGAGTGCGGCGATCACCCTGTCCCACAGCGGTTACTCAAGGAGGTACAATTCCGGTCACCGCCGACTGTGAGGCATGCGTCCACTCGGCGCCACCTTCGACCGCGTCGCGAGCACGTTGCCGCCGACGTTTGTACGAGTCCGATCGGACGGGAACCCGCGGCGCGGTCTTAACCCAAGTGGAGCGTCAGTTGGCGCGCGGGCGCATGGCTAGGGGCAGCGTGGCCGGCCGTCATCGGCGCTCCACTTCTCACCCGTTTCCGTACGGGTGCCGGCCCGGCGGGCGTTACTCGGTACTGTCTATCGAGTCACGAGACGCGCCGCGTCCGGCATCCGCTCAACCTTCGCGCTGATTCCCAAATCCGCTGGAGGTAACATGGGTCGCTCGGTGCGAACCCGGCCATACCAGCGGGCGGTGCGGTCAGCGCGATGCTTCCTCCGAGACGGAGCGCTCGTAACCATCCAGCGACGGGTGCGGCCCCCGTCAACAGTTGGAAGCGGCGCTCCGCTCTCGGGGTAAAATCGACCTTTATAGTGTGGGGGCAGACACTGGTGGCCATATTCACCAGCGAGACGACAGCCCAGCGAACCGCCGCCTTTCTCAGGCGCGCGTTCCCGAGGCGACAGTCCGGTCTGTCCCCCACCGCCTTCTCTCCGCACCTTCCATCAACACCACTATCTAGGCGCACGACCCAGGACTCGTGCTTCTCTCAGTGTCGTTGATCGCGTAACTTGACAACCGAATAAGAGGTAACGCATCAAACAAGAATCAGAACGACCAACGACGTTGTCACGTCTGACGTGACGTTGGTGGTTCTGGTCACAGACGCTCGTAAACGTAATTATCGCGCAAGCGAAAATTGTGTCTCGACGAAACGTCAGAACAATAAGGGCGTATGGTGAATGCCTTGACACCGATGAACGATGAAGGACGTCGGAGCCTGCGATAAGCCTCGGGGAGGTGGCAACCAACCTGTGATCCGGGGATGTCCGAATGGGGAAACCCACGACGGCAGAAATACCGTCGTACCCGTGCCTGAATCTATAGGGCGCGCGGAGTGCACCGAGCGAACTGAAACATCTTAGTAGCTCGAGGAAGAGAAAAAAAGTCCGTCCCGCCGCAAGGCGGGGCAATATTCCCTGAGTAGTGGCGAGCGAAACGGGAACAGTCTAAACCTATAGAGTTTCTTCCGCAAGGGAGAAAGGTTCACAAGACCGTATACTCTGTGGGGGTTGCGAGATCGTAACGTCTAGAGCTTGTAAGTCGCGTCCTACGCGATGACTCTAGGAATAGAGCGCATGTTGAATTATTTTCCGGCCTGTTCAAATAGTGTGGTCGGATAATGATTTGATCAGTCCATAGTCGAAGCGGCCTGGAAAGGCCCGCCACAGACGGTGATAGCCCGGTAGGCGAAATGGACCCTCAAAAGCTTTATTGGTTACGTTCCTCAAGTACCACGGGACTCGTGAAATCCTGTGCGAAGCCGGGAGGACTAGCCTCCCAAGACTAAATATCATCGGCGATCGATAGTGAACCAGTACCGTGAGGGAAAGGTGAAAAGCACCCCGGGAGGGGAATGAAATAGTATCTGAAACCATACGCTTACAAGCAGTCGTGGCCCTGTGCTTCGCACAGTGGTTGTCAGTTGTAGGTTGTAAGATTTAAGTAAGAAGCAACGGTGTCCGCTTCTTAAATCCTTCAACCTAAATCTTTAATCTGATTACCGCCGCGCGGAGCGCGGGTTACGGCGTGCCTATTGAAGAATGAACCTACGAGTTGTTGCGTCCCACGCAGACTAAGGCCGTCATAGGCCGGAGTCGTAGTGAAAGCGAGCCTTCAATGGCGCTTGCTCTTGGGTGAGCTTGGCGATGTCTTTATGATGTCGTCACGCTCACGCCTGAGCCCGTGGGCCGGAACAGACCCGAAGCCGGGTGAGCTACCCATGACCAGGATGAAGCGGCGGTAAAACGCCGTGGAGGTCCGAACCCGTGAGTCGTGCAACGCTCTGGGATGAGTTGTGGGTAGAGGAGAAATTCCAATCGAACTCGGCGATAGCTGGTTCTCCGCGAAATAGCTTTTGGGCTAGCGTCGCGTGTTTCACCGTGGTGGTAGAGCACTGAATGGGACGGCGTGGAGCAATCCTAGCCATTCCAACCAACCTCCGAATGCCACGGTGTTAAGCGCGGCAGTCAGTCCGTGGGGGCTAAGCTCCACCGGACGTGAGGGGAAGAACCCAGACCTCCAGCTAAGGTCCCTAAATCGATGCTCAGTGTAAAAGGCGGTCTTGAAACTCAAACAACCAGGAGGTTGGCTTAGAAGCAGCCATCCTTTAAAGAAAGCGTAACAGCTCACTGGTCAAGTTTCAGGGCGCCGAAAATGTACCGGGGCTCAAGCATCGTACCGAAGCTGAGGGCCGCGCTACGCGCTAAGGTTGTAAGTTGTAAGATTTAAGAGCCAGATCATGCGCTTAAATCTTACAACCTTAATCTTATAACTTTTGCGCGTAGCGTGGCGGTAGCGGAGCGTTCCGTATACACCGAAGCGGCAGGGGTGACCCGCCGTGGAGCGTACGGAAGTGAGAATGTAGGTATAAGTAGCAAAACAGCGGGTGAGAACCCCGCTCGCCGTAAATCCAAGGTTTCCTGGGCAACGCAGATCGACCCAGGGTGAGTCGGGCCTAAGGCGAGGCCGAAAGGCGTAGCTGATGGACAGCAGGTTAATATTCCTGCAC
>JBBTRH010000009.1:0-50248 GCA_038065275.1 Patescibacteria group bacterium
GGATACCCCTCTTTGTCCAGCGCCTGTTTCAACTGCTCCGGCTTCACCGAGTCGTCATGCTCGATCGTGAGCAGGCGTTTGCCGGTGTTGACCTCCGCCTTCGTCACCCCCGGCGTGTCTTCGCAGATGCCTTCCATGACCATGGCGCAGGAATGACAATCCAGTTTCAAGACTTTGAACGAGGTCGTGGTCATGTTTAGACGGCGTTAATTGTTCCGGTAAACATCCCCATGCCGCAAGAGAAAGTGTACTGGCCGGGCGCGGGGAAAGTGGCGACCAGCGGCGTGGTCGTATCGGGCGTCAGCTGGGTCTCAATTTTAAGTTTCGGGATGCGGAAGATGCTGGTACAGCCGAGGCGTCCGATGGCGGCTAAATTGATGGTCACCGGCTGGCCGGCGGCCACGGTCAACTCGCTCGGCACATAACCGGTGCCGCGGATGTTGATGGTCACATTCGTGGCCGCCACCTCGGCTGCATTCGACTTCTCCCCGCCGGCTAACGCCCAGGACAACGCTTTTACTTCATTCTGAACGGTGTACGGCGAGTCAACCATCACCAACGCGCCGTTGACGGTGTAGATGCCGAGGACGACGACGATGGTCGCGGTCGCCCAGACCAGTTTCTGCTGGACTAAGCCCGCGCCTTTGGCCAGAATCCCGACCAGGAAGAACAGCGGCGCGGTGCCGAGGACGAAGGCGAAAAGAATGGCCGCCCCTTTGACGGCGCTACCGGTGGCGACCGCGGCGGCTTCCATGGCGATGGTCGTGCCGCAGGGAATAAGGACGGTCAGCAGGCCGAGGAAGGCCGGCGCCACCCAAGAGTCGTTCTTTGTCTGCCGGCGGATGAAGCGGCGGATGCCGGCCGGCGGAGTGATGGCCAGCCACGGCAGCCAGCGCGGGAAGATAAGCCGGATGCCGGTGACGAGGATGAACAGACCGGCGATTGATTGTAGCCAGACGCTGACCGCCGTCGACAGCTTTAAGGTCGACCCGACCGCGCCGAGACCGAGACCGAGCAGGGTGTAAATAGCAATTTTCGCCGTCAAGAACGCCGCCACTGGCAACACCAGCGCGGTCCAGCGGCGCATTTGTCCGGCGCCGGCTAATTGTTGCTGAGCCAGTAATCCTAACAGCAACCCGCCCTGCACGGCCATGCAAGTCAGTCCGCCGGTGGAAATTCCGGTGATAAAGGCGGTCAGGGGGGACATACGTACTACACACTGTAGTACCAGTGGCGCAGGTCTGTCAACGGTCGGATCTTTTCCCAAACGTCAACCAGTCCGTCCCGCGGTCACCGTCCGTCCGCGACCCGGGCTTTAGACTTGTCAAAAATGTTCGCGGGCGGTATACTGTGCCTGCTTTCCGTTAATCCCGTTAGATATTTTCTATCGCCGATAAACAGCATATGACCAGTCAGCCGACACTATTCGCGGGTAATTCATAACGGGATGAACCCTCTCCTAAAAAACATCCTGGTTTTTTTCGGTTCGCTGGTCATTCTCAGCATGGTTTTGAGCGCGGTCAATGTCCAGGGCAACAAGGCCAAACAGGTAACGCTCGGCCAGTTAATCGAGAAGATCAACGCCGACCAGGTGAAAAGCGTCGATGTCACCGGCGACCGGCTCGACATCACCCTGAAGGACAATACCCGGCTGGTCTCACGGAAAGAACCGACGGTTGACTGGTCGACGGTGGCTAAAAATTACAGCGTCGCGCCGGAGAAACTCATCGCCGTCACCGGCACCGTCAAGGACAATACCGCCGCCATGTTCTGGCTGAACACCATCATTCCTTTCCTCCTGCCCTTGCTCTTGATCGGCGGGTTCATCTGGTTGACGCTCCGTCAGGTCCAAGGCCAGAATAACCGGGCCATGACTTTCGGCCAGGTCGCGCCGCGCGAACAGGACCAGCCGTCAAAAAAGACGCCGGTCACCTTTAAGGATATCGCCGGCGCGGCGGAAGCCAAAGAAGAGCTCCAAGAGATCGTGGAGTTCCTGAAATCGCCGAAGCGGTTCACTGACCTGGGCGCGAAAATCCCTAAAGGGGCCCTGCTGGTCGGTCCGCCCGGCACCGGGAAAACACTGTTGGCCAAGGCCATCGCCGGCGAGGCCGACGTGCCATTCTACAATATTTCCGGCTCGGAATTCGTGGAGATGTTCGTCGGCGTCGGCGCCTCGCGCGTCCGTGACCTCTTTCGCCGGGCCAAGAAAACCGCTCCCAGCATCGTTTTCATCGATGAAATCGACGCCGTCGGCCGCCAACGCGGCGCCGGCCTGGGCGGCGGACACGATGAACGCGAACAGACGCTCAATCAGATCTTGGTGGAAATGGACGGTTTCGATACCGATACCCACGTCATCGTCATCGCCGCCACCAACCGTCCGGACATTCTCGATCCGGCCCTGCTCCGGCCCGGCCGCTTTGACCGCCGGGTAGCGATCGACCTGCCGGATATCAACGAACGTGAAGCGATCTTGAAAGTCCATGCCGCCGGCAAGCCGCTTGGTCAAAACGTCGACCTCCGCCGTCTGGCGGAGCGGACGCCCGGGTTCTCCGGCGCCGACCTGGCCAACTTGCTCAACGAAGCGGCCATCTTGACCGCCCGAGCGAACCGGACCACGATTACTTTCGAAGATTCGGTCAACGCCATGGAAAAGGTGTTGCTGGGGCCGGAGCGGAAATCGAAGATGATGTCGGAGAAGGAAAAGAAAATCACCGCCTACCATGAGTCCGGTCATGCCGTCGTGGCCCATGCGCTCCCGGACGCCGACCCGGTCCAGAAAGTATCGATCATCTCCCGCGGTCGGACCGGCGGTTTCACCCTCAAGACCCCGACCGAAGACAAAAGCTACCGCACCCTGAAAGAGTTCCAGGCCGACCTGGCGGTCATGCTGGCCGGCCAGATCGCCGAACGACAGGTCTTCAATGAAGTCTCGACCGGCGCTTCCAACGACTTACGCGCCGCCACCCAGTTGGCCCGTCAAATTGTCACCCGTTACGGCATGAGCAAGCTCGGACCGCGGACGTTCGGCGACCAGGAAGAATTGATCTTCCTCGGCCGTGAAATCCATGAACGCCGCGACTACTCGGAAAAAGCGGCCCAGGACATTGATCAGGAAATTAACCACCTGCTCACCACGGCCCAGCTGATGGCCGAGAAAATCCTGACCAAACAGCGGGCGGCGCTCGACCGGATCGCCCAAGAACTCCTGGTCAAGGAGACCATCGAACGCGATGCTTTCGAGGCTCTACTGGGGCCGAAACCGAAGGCCGCGCCGCTGGCCGCGTAGGCGGTGGACAAAAGTCGGCCTGGGTGGTAGAATAGGGTCAAGCTCGCTCGTTACGTAACAACGGAAAAAATGCAAACCCTCAGTCTCATCTTCTCCTACGTCGGGATTCTCCTCTGGCTCTTCGGCCTGTACCTGGCGGCTTTTTCGCACCTGCGCGGCATTCTCGGTCGGGCGGCGGCGGTGATATGGCAGAAAAAGTATTTGTGGTTGCTGGCGTTTTTTGCCGGCATGACTGCTTACGGCGGCGAGGTGAACTTCCTATTCCGCCGGCTGAACACCGTCGCCTCCCTGCAGGGGTTTCTCGAAGGGGTGCGCCAGGCGTTCCTCGGCGGCCAGGTCGATCGTTTCCTGAACGCGACCTCAACCTTGTGGACGAATAACGTCGGGCGGATGACCGGTTACTTGGCGGTGACAATCGTCATCTTCTTGGTCGTCGGCTGGCTGATTATCATGTCCCAGGCGGCCTTAGTCCGCATCGTCGGTCGCGGGCAACAGGGGAAACCGACCGGCTTGGTGGACAGCCTGTCCGTCGGCGCGGATAAATTCTGGGCCCTGGTCCAGCTGAACATCATCGGCCTGCTGGTCGGCTGGGCGGCCTGGGTCATCTTGACCGCCGTGCCGGCGGCCATCTTCCTGATGAACACCATCACGGCCTGGTCGGTGGCGGCCTACGTCGGATCATTGCTGTCGATCGTCATCAGCGCCGCGGTCATTTTCCTGGTGCAGTTCGCCACGGCGGGCATCGTCCTGAACGACGCTAAACTCATGCCGGCCATCGTCGCCAGCTGGCACCTCTTCACCCGGAACGTCGTCGCCAGCGTCGAGATGGCCATCGCCATTTTCACCGTCAACCTGACCGTTTCCTTCCTCATTCTCGGCGAACTGATGTTTTTCGTGAGCGCCTTTACCCTGGGCGGGTTCCTGGCCATCGTGGTCATCATCGTCACCCTCTACGCGATCTTGAGCGCCTTCAGTTTCAGCGGCTGGACAATTTTCTACCTCCGGCTGGTCGAGGGCAAGGCGGGTAGCAAGCTCGGCCAGTGGACCACCCAGCTAGCCAATTTCGCCGGTCAGAAGCGAGCCATAAACTAGAACCCATCCCAAAAATCGCTGGCGAGCCACAGGGACGGAATTTCGTGGCGAGGCGCGAGTCGGAGGACGAAGAATACCAGCGGTATTTTGAGTCCGAGACGAAGCGCCGTAGCCCGAAATTGCGACCCGTAGCGCCGGAATGGATTTTTGGGATGGGTTCTAGTCCTTGAAAAACGGTGTGGCCGGTGCTACCCTAGCACCAGCCCGGCGTTGACGGGCGGTGCTGGGCAAGCACTCCGGCTGGCTTTGATATTTCGGTCAAGCGAGAAGCGGCGATCGCAATGGGCTCTTAGCGCGCACCTAGCTCAATGGTAGAGCTCTCGTCTTATACACGAGTGGTTCCAGGTTCGAGTCCTGGGGTGCGCACTAAGAGCCTAGGCGGCTGTCTTACTTGCCCCGCACCCGAAGCAAAGCGGAGTGGCGCGGGGTACACGGCCGGTCCATGGTTCGAATCCATGTCCGCCCACCAACAGACGATCATCATCCACCCCGTACGGCGGGGCAGGCACATGGGTGGTTGCGACCGGTCGTAACTTGTCCCGTCGCATGGGATGACCGGTCGAGTTCCGGCTTGCGCGAAGCCGGCCAACGCCTCGGCCCAAGCAGGTTTCTGGCGAACGATAGTTAAACGAACCGATGGTGATTCGGCTAGGCGTTTTTTCTGGTGCTCTAATCATATACTTTGCTCGAACTTGCTTTAAAAATTCCTGAAACCTTCTAATCACACAACGCCTCCGCGCCGTCCTTGTAATTTACAAAAAGCCCCCTGGGCTTGCGGGAAAAAGAAAATTGATGTATTGTGGCGATTAGTCAAAGGCCGTTCTTTGACAAAAAAGGAGATAATCATGAAGAAGAAAACCGTTACACCCTTGCTCGGACAGGTCTTGCAGGAAATTGCTCCCCGCATCGGAGCCACCGTAGTTATGGAGCCTAAATGGAAGATCGTCGGCCAGATCATCTATCGGAGCGGACAAAAACGATACTTTAGGTATTCGAGCCTCGATCTAAACCCCCTCGGCGCCTCGGAAGTCGCCAAGGACAAGGACTACGCCAACTTCTTTATGGAAAAGATGGGGTATCCGATCGTACCTGGGAGCAGGACGTTTTACTCTAATGAGTGGGCAAAAGCGATTGGCTCGCCTCGCCGCAACATCGATGCTGCGTACCGTTATGCGGAAAAGCTGGGATTTCCGGTCATCGTCAAACCAAACAGCGGTAGTCAAGGTGCTGGTGTGGCCCTAGTCCATACTAAGCGGGAGTTTTACCGAGCGGTACGCGCAGTGTTTAAACGAGATCGGGTGGCACTCGTTCAACAGCCAGTGAAGGGCAGAGATTACCGCTTGGTTGTCCTGGACGATAGAGTAATTTCCGCTTATGCGCGGATACCGCTCAATGTAGTTGGGAACGGCACCTCAACCATCAAGCGGCTCTTGCGGGAAAAGCAACACCGCTTTACTGCTTCGAGCCGCGATACAAGAATCAAGCTGGATGATCCGAGAATTGCGGAAAAACTCAAGCGTCAAGAGTTGAGTCTACGGTCGGTTCCGGCCAAGGGCGAGTGCGTTTACCTCTTGGATAACGCCAACTTATCCGCGGGAGGAGACGCGGTAGATGTCACGACCACGGCCCATCCGGCGTTTAAACGAATCGCCGTCCGAGTGACTAAAGACATGGGGTTGCGCCTCTGTGGCGTTGACCTCATGATTGCCGGCGACATCACCCAAAAACCAGGCCGGTACTGGATCCTGGAAATTAATTCTGCGCCAGGACTGGACCATTACGCCCAAACCGGACAGGCCCAGGGAAAAATCGTCGAGGACCTGTATCTCGAAGTTCTCAAGAGCATGGAGAAATAGCCAATCCAGCGCCGAAACATTGTTCGTTTCGGCGTTTTTCTATATACTATGAGTATGAAGTCCCTGACTCGACACAAAGTATCTGTCCGCTGTCGGTTTCTGACCGACGAAATAGAATCAAAACCTGGCCTGGCTTCGTGTAAAACACCCCTTCTCCCGACCGATAGGGCCGGCGTTCCTTTCTATATTTGTCTCTCGCTCTGTCGGGCGGGCTCTTATTTCGGCTATTTATCTCACTAGACATCATGGAAAACATTATTAACAATATTCAACGATACCTTACAAAAAGAAATCTTCTTTTCATCGCGATTTTTGCGGTGGTTGGATTTATCGCCCTTCAGATTCCAGTGGCACAGTTGGAGGGATCAAAGGTGAAGTTTACGATCTATGACACGTTCGCGCCGATCGCTGGCGCCTTCATCGGAAGTATCCCCGGAGTCATAGCGGTATTTCTGATGCAATTTTTCAACTTTCTGGCGCATGGAGCCCATATTGAAGATGCGGGGACGATCATTCGTTTTTTTCCAATGATTTTCGCGGCCCTCTACTTCGCAAAAAAAGGAAGATTCAATTTAATCGTTCCCGCAATTGCGATCGTGGCTTTCGTAGCCCATCCTATTGGCAGAACTGTCTGGTATTTCGCGCTTTTCTGGACCGTTCCTATGGTTGCGTATTTCCTTCGCGATCGATTCTTGCTCGCGCGAGCGCTCGGATCGACATTTACTGCTCACGCGGTTGGCGGTGCTTTATGGATTTGGACATTTTCGCTTCCGGCGCCTGTCTGGAATTCACTTATTCCCGTAGTAACCATAGAACGCACTCTGTTTGCCATCGGAATTGCCGGATCTTTTCTGCTGGTCAATAACCTCCTCTGTCTCGCAGAAAAGAAACACGTTCTCAATCTTAGCTTTCGCGTTAACCAGAAGTATCTGATTTATCCTCTTCGTGATTACTATGAACCCCGTTAGAAATCTCAAGGATTAGCTAGTGGGGCAAAAAATATAGAGTGGCTATGACACACAAATTTCTAACGGGGTGAAGCGAAAACGCGAACCCTCACGTAGAACCCGCTTTGTCGCTTTTGTCGCCGCGAGTGCTGACGGGCGAATCTCACTCACCAAGAAAACCTTACCGGACTGGACAAGTAAAGAGGATTGGCGTTTTTTTCAAAACTCGCTGGCGCATATTGATGCGGTTATTGTCGGTCGGAATACCTACCAAGCCGCCGCTACTCGTCTGCGCAAGCGAAGCACTTTCGTTCTTTCAAGTCGTCTGAAAACGGTGCGACACAGAGGGGCAGTCACCTTTGTTAATCCGGCCCAGGTTGATCTGGCGGAACTTCTTCGGCCGTACAAAACTGTTGCGGTTCTTGGCGGAGGAATTGTGTATCGCACCATGCTTGAGAGCGGCCTGCTCGACGAAATTTTTGTTACCGTCGAGCCGTTCATCTTCGGCCGTGGAAAAGAAATGTTCGTCGGCGGTACTCGGACGACGCAACTCCGCCTCTTATCGGTGCGGCGGCTCAATCGCTCCGGAACGATCCTTCTTCATTACCGGATTAATCGTAGCTAAGTATCTATGATCATCAAACAAATTAAAACGCGTATTTTTGAGGAAGGAGAAGATTTGATCGGTTTTATTACTGACCACTTTCGGCACTTGAAGGAAGAATCTATTGTCGTCGTAACCTCAAAAATCGTTGCATTATCAGAGAAGAGGACGGCGATTATCGAGAACGCTCAGACAAAAGAGAAACTTATTCGCGCCGAAAGTGAATTGGCTATTCCAACCAAATACGTCTGGCTCACCGTCAAGGACGGCATGGTAATGGCATCTGCGGGGATTGATGAATCCAACGCGAATGGCAAGCTCATACTTTTGCCGCGAGACAGCTTCAAATCGGCTCGCTTTCTGCGAAAAGCATTACAGCGGAAGTATGACGTGAAACGCCTCGGTGTCCTCATCACCGATAGTCGCACTATCCCCCTTCGTGCGGGTGTAACTGGTGTAGCTCTTGGCTATGCGGGCTTTCGTGGTGTAAAGGACTATCGCGGCACCCCGGACATTTTTGGAAGAAAGTTTAAATTTTCTCGCACCGATATTGCCGATGGTCTTGCTACTGCCGCGGTGTTAGTGATGGGTGAAGGCAATGAACAACAACCGTTAGCGCTTATCGAGAAGATAGCGGTGGAATTTTGTGACAAGATTCATCGTAGCGAGCTACACATCGACATTCAAGACGATATGTACCGACCTCTCTTTGCGAAATTGCCAAAACCTTAAATTTTCAAAGAGCGTGTGGCAATCATAATTTACGAAACAAGGACGGCCCGACAGTCCTTCCATGACCGGCTTTGCGTAAGCAAGTTTCCGGCGAACGATAGTTAAACGGACCGATGGTGATTCGGCTGGGCGTTTTTTTTGGTGGGCGACAGAGTCCCGCCGTATGGCGGGTTAACCTTCACAATACCTGCCCCATATATGTCGAGCGCAACGAGACCTATACGGGATCAATGTGGCGCTCAAACCCGACTGAGCTCATATCCCGCTGGTGGGCGACAGAGGAATCGAACCTCTGACCTCCACAATGTCAATGTGACGCCCCGCCCGCTTCGCCTGCGAAAGAAAATCTCTTGGTGGGTCCGAGAGGAGTTGAACCTCTGACCTCCACAATGTCAATGTGGCGCTCTAACCAACTGAGCTACGAACCCATCAGCAGATTTCCTTTAATCTGAAATTTGTGGCTAAATGTACTCGCGAAGCAGGCGGGCGGGTCTAACTGCCGACAGCTGTCGGCATCCCGCCTGCCTTATTTGTTTTACAGGGGCGGGACAGCTGAGCTAACTGCCCCCCAGCGGGATACGAGTTGGAAAGGATTATTACTTTGATAACAGAAACACAGAAACGAGGGTACCATACAGTCCGGCCGACATCAACCCCGTTAGAGGCGAACGTAATTCGCCAGCTTAGCCGGTATTATTCAGGATGCTAGGAAAAACAGTAATGCAACTGGTATCAATATTCGCCTCTAACGGGGTCAACCCAGCCCCATTTTTCGAGTAAAAAGTGGAGCTGAGTGGGCTGGATGTGCTATCATATATCCATTGGCCCATGACCAAACGTAAGACAACAGCAGGTGTGCCGTGGTTGACGGTCGGCGCGACTGGCGCGGTCATCCTAGCCATCGCGGCGGTGGCACTTATGCTTCGTCCGAAGCATATCCTGGCCCCGACGACGAACATGACTGATCCGTCGGCCGTGACAATCACGACTGATGACGGCGTTCAACTGGCCGCGACCGTCAAGTATCCCGTCCGCGATTCGTTGTCTCCGGCCGTCATCCTGCTTCACCAATACGGCCAGGACCGGCATCAATGGGACCCATACCTCCAGTCATTTCTCGCCGCCGGCGCCGGAATCGCGGTGCTAAGCTATGATATGCGCGGCTTCGGGGACAGCCGGATCGCGAATATCCCGGCCGGTCAGGCGGAGCACCTGGACAGCCTGCCAAATGATCTGCCGGCGGTCATCGCCTACCTTAAGCGGCAACCGTCGATTGATCCGGAAAAAATCAGCGTCATCGGCGCGTCCATCGGCGCCGACGTGGCTTTTGTCGGCATTGGTAGCCGCCTCGGGTTGTACCGGGCCGTCTTGCTCTCCCCGGTCGTGCGCGGGACGGCACTTGACGGCCATCAGGTGAGCGACTTCGCGCCCGTCGGAGTATACGGCCTGTCCGACGACAAAGAGCAAGGCGACCTGAAAACATTCATGGCCAAGGTTGGAAACCCGAAACAGGATAAAATCGTACCCCGCGGCGGCCACGGTGTTGAACTGCTGACCGTCGCCGGCGTGCTCGACGGCATCATCGCATGGATCAGCCGGTAGGGCCGCAAACGTTGGTGGCGCCGGCCAGCCAGGCCCCGACACGGCTTGATGTCTGGCTGGTTCGCCATGCCGACCTGTCACGGTCGAAACTCCAACAAGCGATTAAGGCCGGCCGAGTGACGGTCAACGGGAAACCGACGAAATCCCATCACCTCATCCGCCCCGGAGACGAAGTGGCGGTGCGCGATTTGACCGCGCCGTTGCATGCCGAACCAGCCGCGCCGCCGCCGGACACGCCGACGGTGGTCGATGAAGATGATAACTACCTGGTCGTGAACAAACCGTCCGGTCTGGTTGTCCATGGCGGCCCGGGCATCCACGAAGCCACGCTGACGGATTGGGCAGTCAAACACGCGCCGCCGGTGGCCGACGTCGGTGACCAGCCGCAGGTCCGTCCGGGCATCGTCCATCGGCTCGACCGCGATGTGTCGGGCCTAATGGTCATCGCCAAGACCCAGGCCGCCTTCGCCGACTTAAAGCGCCAGTTTCAAGCCCACGCCGTCGTCAAAGAGTACCTGGCGCTGACTCAGGGCCGGATCACCGCTGCGTCGGGCCGGATTGATTTTGCCATCGCCCGCAGTCCAAGTAAATCCGGCTTAATGGTCGCGCGGCCGAAGAGCACCGAGGGAAAACAGGCCGAAACATTGTTCCATGTCGAGCGGTTCGTCAAAGGAATGACCCTGGTTCGTATCCGCACGCTGACCGGCCGGACGCACCAGATCCGCGCCCATTTCAAAGCCATCGGCCATCCACTCGTCGGCGACCCGCTGTACAAAATCCGCCGTTTGAAAGTGGAAAAACATCCGGCGCCGCGCCTCGTCCTCCACGCCGAGCACCTGGTTTTCGATGACTTGACCGGCCGCCGCCGCGACTATCGATCGCCCCTGCCCGCTGATTTAGCGCAGTTTTTAGCAAGGATTTCATAGCTGAAATGTCAAAACCCCGAGCGTGACCGCTCAGGGTTCCGACATACTTCTGAGGCTATCCGTTGTGAATTATGAACTGAAACTTAGCCTGGTCGTCAACGGTCGCTTTCCGCAATCCGGTGACGAGGTTGGCGATCTGCCTCCACCCGCATGACGTCCAGTAGTTATCGGTGTCCACCCAAGACGTCCCATTCACCCAGACATCGCGCTGAGCCAGGAACGTTCGGGCTTGCTGCACATCACGGAGCATGCCGAGGTCGTCCGGTAGCATCAGGCCGGACTTGCGAAGCCCGGTGAAGTGGGCGAAGCGCTCGAACATCTGCGGTAGCTGTTCCTCGGTAGCCATACGATTCTCGGTTCCCATGAGCAGGTCGTGAACCGTCCAGGGCTGGCGCTCGATTAGCACCCAGGTGTTCCACAGCCAGACCGCGGAGAACCTCTTGGACTCGATCAGGTCAATCCGACGCCGCATCCATTCCGGCCACGATTCAATCCGACAGGCCTGGTCATGGTGATACTCGGACATGTCAGCAATCGCCTTGGCCTCCCAGAAACGGATCTGGACTGCCTGCATCAGATGGGCGTACTGACTCTCAATGCCGTTGGGCATTGATGCGACCATGTCAAGGACGGAATGCGTCCGCTTACAGCGCGAGCACTTGATGGCGTAGTCCTTGACCAACAACTGGTCGCAGAGTCGATCGTTTCCGAGGATCGAGCGAAGGTGGCAACAGCGAATATCTTTTCCAATGACGAACAGCATGGGTGAAGCCGCTGATGTGCGAGACATGCGGGGCTCCTTTGTAGAAGTATGTCGTGAAAGGTACGGCGTCGCAGTTTGCGACCAGGCAACCTAGCACACTTTACAATTGTTGTCAACCCAGGGGTTGAATGGAACGAGCGGGGTTTACTAAGCTCGCCCGGGTCGGATAACGACGCCTTGACCCAGCACCACTTTGGCCAAAACAAGAGACTGTTCCCTCGAGCACTAATTACGGGTTAAACATGAGTTATAAATATCCCATGAATTAACCAAAGTGGTGCTGGGTTGACCGATCCCACGGTCTCTGATAGAGTCCAGTAGCAATTTTTCATCTTCACCTTAGTATGTCCGAGAACAAACAACAACTCACCGACTTGAAGCCCGGCCAGATCGTCCGCGTCCACCAAGCGATCAAAGAAGGCGACAAGACGCGGACCCAGATCTTCGAAGGTTTGGTGATCGCCCTCAAAGGCGGACATGGCGTCAGCGGAACAGTCACCGTCCGGAAAGTTTCCGACGGAATCGCGGTCGAACGGATCTTCCCGCGCCACTCGCCGTTGTTTTCGAAGGTTGACGTGGTTCGCACCCTGAGCGTCCGCCGCGCCAAGCTCTACCACTTGCGCCAGCCAAACGCTCGCCAGCCGCGGGAAAAAAAGACCTAACACAATTTTCATCGGGCAAGCGCGTCAAAACTTTGCCAGCAACTGGTGCGGCCGTGGCGGAACTGGTATACGCGCTAGCTTGAGGGGCTAGTGGTCGCAAGACCGTGGAGGTTCGAGTCCTCTCGGCCGCACCAGTTGTTTAGAAAGTGCTAGCTTGCCTGCCCGCCGTAGCTCCGAGCGAAGGCGGAAGGGGCTAGTGGTCGCAAGACCGTGGAGGTTCGAGTCCTCTCGGCCGCACCAGTTGTTTAGAAAGTGCTAGCTTGCCTGCCCGCCAAAGCTCACCAGAGCGCTAGCGAAGGAGAGCGTCGGCGGGAGGGGCTAGTGGTCGCAAGACCGTGGAGGTTCAAATCCTCTCGTCCGCACCATTTGCGCATGTCATCGCATGACTGGTCGAGTCCTCTCGTCCGCACCAGCTGTTTAGAAAGCGCTAGCTTGCCTGTCCGCCGTAGCTCCGAGCGAAGGCGGAAGGGGCTAGTGGTCGCAAGACCTTGTCCCGCCACGGCGGGATCGTCCGCACAAACCGTGAGGTGCGGTTGTGTTTTTCGTCCATGGTCTGCTACGATAGCGGTATGTCCGAGGGCCAACACATCGATAGCGAAGACGCTGAACGACCAGGCGTGTTGGCGGTGAAAACCGAGAATAACCACTTTATTGTCACTGTTCGCTGGGTTGACGGCGAAAAATCGGAACTCCATTTTCCCACTCGCGGTTTTCCGGTCGTGACCCCGGACACGGGCGATCCACTTGGGCGCTTAACCGGCGAGCAGGCGCTCGAAATTATTCGCCGCGTAGCGGCGGGCAGTATGCGCTCCGAATTCTCCTGGGCTAAACACATCAAGCGCGAATAAACCCCGGCCTCATCCGCGACGCAGAGTCAGGATGGTTTGACGATTGATTATCCGGCTGAACCTTGCTACAATGCGCCCGCCTTCGTCCCGACCGCACAAGTGCGTCGGGACTACGGCGGGCAGGCCCGCCCGCCGAAGACTTGTTCGGCGGCAGGCAGGTGGTTAGCCCGCCCCGCTCGCTTCGCTACAAAGATCGAAACTCGACATGATAACTGTGTGAAACCTGGGGATGTAGCTCAGTTGGTTACCCCGAACCAATGCTCGCGTTAGCTCGCATGGTACGGGGCAAGGAGCGCAAAACTTAAAACAGGGGCTCGTAGCTCAGTTGGTTAGAGCGTCTCGTTTACACCGAGAAGGTCCTCCGTTCGAATCGGAGCGGGCCCACCAAGGCATGCTACAATACTGAACATGAAATGGCTCATCTCCCTGATCGTTATCGCCGTCGGCGCGTTCATGGTCATCAAGACGCAATGGATCTATGATTTCACCGGTCCGATCGACTGGGCGGAACAACATCTGGGGACGGAGGGCGGAACGCGGTTGTTCATCAAGTTACTCGGCGTGCTCCTTATTCTCGGCGCTTTCCTCGGCGTGACCGGCATCCTCGGCAACTGGGTGCTAGCCATCTTCGGTGGGTTTGCCCAGTCATCGTCGGTGCAGTAATTACGGGCCGTTAGTTCGGCGGTAGAACACCTCATTTGTCCCGCACTTTTGGAGGGCTGTTAGCCCCGATGTCCGGCGAAGCCGGAATCGGGATCCCGACCCGACATTCTGATGGAGGCGTCGGGACTCCCGCCTTCGTCCCGACCGCACAAGTGCGTCGGGACTACGGCGGGCAGGCTCGCCCGCCAAAGACTTGTTCGGCGGCAGACAGTTGGTAGAGCGTCCGGTTTGTCCCGATTCCTAGAAATGTTTTTCCTCTACATTCTACAGTCGAAAACAGACGGATCATATTACATAGGTTCTTGTGAAAATATTACAACGAGGTTACTGTTGCATAATCAGGGAAAGGTGCGATCGACAAAACGCGGATCACCCTGGATGCTGGTATATCAAGAAAGTTTCACCACACGATCAGAGGCATATGCAAGAGAACAACAAATAAAATCATGGAAAAAGAGAGCGGCCATCGAAAAACTCATTAAACATTTCTAGGAATCGTGGATCCTCGATTGCGCCTGGTGGGCCGTTAGCTCAGCTGGTAGAGCGTCCGGTTTGCATCCGGGAGGTCGCCGGTTCGAATCCGGCACGGTCCACCAGGCGCAATCGGGACATCCGGAAGGTCAGGAGTTTCTGGCGGAGCCGGACCAGGCTCCGCCTGGCGAGCCCGGTAGGGTCCACCCGAATTGTCGGGACATCCGGAAGGTCAGCGGTTCAATTCCGCCACGGTCCACCAAAACTGGTGCTGGGTTTTTGCCGAAAACCTGCAACTCGCTACTTAACCCCGCACTATGCCTCGTTACACTCGGCAAATGCGGGGCAAGGAGGCAGTATCCGTCGCTCACCTGGTGACCCGAGGAGGACTCGAACCTCCAACCCGCTGCTTAAGAGGCAGCTACTCTACCAATTGAGCTATCGGGCCAGGTGAGCGACGGATTAGATGATCGTCAGCTGCTCCTTGCCCCGCACCGGAGTGGAACTACTGGTGCGGGGTACCAATTGAGTCCCGACGCCTCCATCGCGATGTCGGGTCGGGATCCCGATTCCCGAAGTTCGCCGAGCGAATTCGGGACATCGGGGCTAGCGGGCCGAAGGAGAGTAATAAATTATCGCAAAACGTGGCAAAAAGCAAGCCCCGTTAGAGGCGGTTGAGATTTTGTTTTTGAAAATCTCACCAACCGAGTTGATTAACCAGCTCGTTCCGTAGACTATAGTTCTTCCGCCTCTAACGGGGCAAGCACTCGTAGAAAAATACAATCGTATCTTTCTTTGGCGGCATTATTCGCCCAATAATTCGGATATAACTTGTTCTTTACGGTATACCGCACTCTTTTGTTCAACGCTTTCGCCGGCTTTCTCTTTCAATTGTTCCATTTCTACATCAGTAGTGATACCGGAATATTTCTGAAAGAGTGTTCCCGCATCACGAGCGGAGAGATTAACATCGCCATCAACCGAACCTTCGTAGGTATAAGGGCCCTGATATTCGTAATCCCGATCGAAGTTTAGCGTAACTCTCGCGAGTTTATTAATGACTACTCTATGACCCTTAACCCTTCCGATGATTGTCTCAGCTGGGTACATATCTTCTTTCAGCTTACCATTATCGTCATACCACCAAGCGGGAGGCCCATTCTTTATCCATTTTAGGGATCCGTCCTTACCCAGCTCAATGAAACGCTCTTCGCGTTTATTTGAAGCTTCCTTTTCTTTCCATGTCATCCGTTCACCTGCTTTTTCCATATCCTTAATTTCCTTCTCTGACAACGGGCTTGTTTCTGGTGAATGAGGCATATAGTTGGAGATTAATTAAAGAAAAATTTTCTTTTACCAAAATGTGGTTCGGGCCGATGGATTCGGCGTGGCTCACCACAGGTATTTTTCTCCGGCTTGCCCCGCACCCATGTGGTGCGGGGGTTCCTTGGCGGTCCTTCGGCAGGCTCAGGACAAGTTTTTGAACGATCGCGGCGGAATCGCCGGCCCTACCCCAAAAGAGCAATCTCTTTTTCAGAAACTACGCCCTTATCGATAAGTACTTGAGCGAGCCTGTCTTGACGGCTCTTGAGGATGGTCAATTCTTGGTGCCATGCCTCGGTGAACTTTAAGTAGCGATCAACAGAAGATTGGAGGTCAGAGAACTTATCCGTTACCCGTTCCTCAATGGCCATCACATCTTTCTTTGTCGCAAAAACCCGCTTTTGAGCTTCAACGAGTTTTACGATATCCTGGTCGGTCAACATATTGGCAGACTAGGTTAATAATCATGCCCTGTCAATAGGTTTCGTAAGTGTAGCAGGGCTCGAATGGTTCGACAAGCTCACCGCGTCGCCTGCAACCCGCTGCTTAAGAGGCAGCTGCTCTACCAATTGAGCTATCGGGCCTTAGTGCCTGGGATCAGAATCGAACTGATGACGCCAGCCTCTTTTTACCCAGCACCGGACCTCGAGCTTGCCGAGAGGGATTGGTGCTGTGGCAGGGCGGGATTCATCCCGCCCAATTCCCTGGTGCCTGGAGTCAGAACCCCGCACCAGCCGTGTTCATCTCGCCGGTGCCTGGGATCAGAATCGAACTGATGACGCCAGCCTCTTCAGGGCTGCGCTCTACCACTGAGCTACCCAGGCACCGGGAAGACGAACCTATTATCGTGTATTGTAAAGCAGTAAATAATTAACTCTCAAACGGCTGGTACGGGGCAAGTCGAACCGCTAGTTTACCCCGAGCCGTGTCGAGGGGCCAGCCTCTTTCCGGCGAAGCCGGATCCGGCCATCTGGCCGGACAGGGCTGCGCTCTACCACTGAGCTACCCAGGCAAGAAACCAGGGAACTGCACGGGACTCTACCACTGCCAGCCCGCCGTAGCGTCAGTGACGGCGGGAGTCCCGACGCCTCCATTGGAATGTCGGGTCGGGATCCCGATTCCCGATCGCTAGGCGCATCGGGAATCGGGGCTACCCAGGCAAGATTCCTTGAAGCTATCCCACGATATAGCAATCAAAGTTTTTTTTCAAGGCCACCGAATGAGGCGTCCATGATGGACGCCTCACAACCTCGACTTGAACAATTTACATCGCTGGAGTCACCGGCGCGCTGGGCGCAGTCGGAGTTGCCGGAGTTGCCGGCGCACCGCTCATTTTCAAAGCGTCTTTTAATGATTTACCAGCCTTGAATTTCGGCACGGTCACGGCCGGGATTTGGATTTTCTCGCCCGGTTTCTGGGGGTTGACGCCCATCCGCGCTTCGCGCCGCTTGGCCATAAACGTTCCGAAACCGGTCAGGGTCACTTCACTGCCCTCCTTGAGAGTGGAGGTGACGACTTCTTCAAAGGCGTTCAGCATGTCTTCCGCCTGTTTCTTGGTGACGCCGATTTTTTCGGCGACTTTTTCCGCTAATTCGACTTTGTTCATTCCTCTCACCTCCCTTCGTATTTCACGATCCGCCTCAGGCGGAGTCGATCGAGTAAATTATTAAACCGTGACGGTGCGCACAATCGGTTCGATGCGCATGCCGGTGTTGCCATCGACATCGAGGAGCACTGCGTTGAATCGGACTAAACCGTAGTCGGGGATTTCATTCGGCGCCGGCCGGCCGGTCAGGAAGCGCTGGAGCGCCAGGTCCTTGTCGACGCCGAGCGACGAATCGCGGAGGCCGACCATGCCGACGTCGGTGATGTAGGCTGTGCCATGCGGCAGGATTCGCGCGTCGGCGGTGGGGATGTGGGTATGCGTGCCGAGCACGGCGGCCACCTTCCCGTCAAGATACCAGCCGAAGTTAACTTTCTCGCTAGTGGCTTCGGCATGGATGTCGACAATGATCGTGTCGGCCGCTGGATGGTCGCGCCACCAGTGTTCCAGGGCGACAAACGGATTTTCCACACCCTCAAGGGATATCCCGAATTCGCCGATAAAGTTTACCACCAGGACCGTTTTTTGGCCAACCGTAAAGGTTTTTTGTCCGACGCCGGGGGTGCCGGCCTGGAAATTCATCGGCCTGACCAGGATGTTCGGTTCGACGGCGTAAAGCTCATTCGCTTCCGGCTTAGCGAAGGTGTGATTGCCGCCGGTGGCGGCTTGCACGCCGGCCTCGGTCAGATCGCGCAAGGTGCTGGTAGTCAGGCCGGCGCCGTGAGCGATGTTCTCGACGTTAGCGATCACAAAATCCACCCCAAGCTCCTGTTTCAATCCGGGCAAGAGCTGAGCCACAGCCTTACGACCGGGCTTACCGACGATATCTCCAATGAATAATATTCTCACAATGTTTGCCCTGACACGCACCCGAACCAAAGCGAGTGGTGCGGGGCGACGATATCGCTGATGAAGAGGATCCGGACCCCAACCCCTCCCCTGAATTCAGGGGAGGGGCGCCGGGGTGGGGTGGTATTAACGCGCATACTCGATAATTCGCTTTTCACGAATAATCGTCACCTTAATTTCTCCCGGGTACTGCAGTTCAGCTTCAATCTTGGCGGCGACGTCGACGGCCAGCTTGGTAGCGGCGTAGTCATCGATCTCCTCCGGGCGGACGAAGACGCGGATCTCGCGGCCGGCCTGGATGGCGAAGGCGCGTTCGACGCCCGGGAAGCCTTTGGCCACCGATTCCAGCTCGTCGAGACGCTGGACGTAATTCTCGTAGGTGCCTTTGCGGGCGCCGGGACGGGCACCGGACAAGGCGTCGGCCACTTTGACGATCGCCCCTTCAAGCGTTTTGGGGTGTTCTTCATGGTGGGCGACCGCGATGTAAGCGATGTCCTCGGAGAGTTTGTACTTCTTCATGATCTCGTACCCGATCTGCGGGTGGCCGCCCTGGACTTCGTGGTCGATCGCCTTGCCGATGTCGTGGAGCAGGCCGCCCTTTTTCGCCACCGCCACGTTGGCGCCGAGTTCCTCGGCAATCAGCCCGGACAACAGGCCGACTTCAACGGCGTGGCGGAGTTGGTTCTGGCCGTAGCTGGTCCGGTACTTCAAGCGGCCGAGAATCTGGACCAGCCGCGGATCAAGTCCGGCCACGCCGACTTCATAGGCCGCTTCCTCACCGGCTTTCTTCATGTCGTTGGCCATCTCTTTCTTGACTTGCTCGACCGTCTCTTCGATTCGGCCAGGGTGGATCCGGCCGTCGCTCATCAGCTTTTCCAGGACGCGCTTAGCGAGGTGCCGGCGGATGGGGTTAAAACCGGAAATGACGATCGAATCCGGCGTTTCGTCGATCACCAGCTCGACGCCAGTCAGCGCTTCGAGCGCCTTAATATTCCGACCTTCTTTGCCAATAATCCGCCCTTTCATGTCCTCGCTGGGGAGGTCGACGACGGTGGTGCTCGTTTCCGAGGCGTGCGATGAGGCGATGCGCTGCATGGCGGTCGAGAGGAGCTTGCGCGCCTCTTTTTCCATCTCCTCATCACCGGTGGCCTGGAGTTTGCGCAAGCGGGCCAAGAGCTCGTCCTTCATCTTCAGCTCGACGTTGTCCATCAGCACCCGCTTAGCATCATCGGGTGAAAGCTCAGCAATCTTCTGGAGCTTGGCCATCTGGTCTTCGCGGATTTTCGCCACCTCTGATTTCAGGGACTCCAACTTCGCCGCGCTTTCCGCGGTCTCTTTCTTCTGCTGTTCAATCTCCATCAGCTTCTGATCAAACTGCGACTCGCGTTTCTCCAGCCGCTCCTGCAACCGGTTGAGTTCGGTGTGACGGTTGGCTTCCTCGCGCTTGGCATCGTCGATAATCTTAATCGACTGATCCTTGGCTTTGAGGAGCAGTTCGCGTTCTTTTGATTTGGCCTCGTCGAGGATGACTTGGGCGCGGGCTTCAGCCGATTCGGCTTCGCGAACGGCCCAAGCGCGACGGAGAAAATATCCGGCGATGATGCCGGCCGGAATGCCGACCAGCGCGATTAGCGCCCATAATGCGGTAATGGACATGGGACAGAGAGGTTAGGGTGGGTAAAAATCCGCGGACGCGTGAACGGCCGATCTCCACAGTCGACATGGAGAGAAGATTGACCGCGTGTATTGACGGCCTCAGCGGGAAAAACATAGACCTGCGCATTCTAGCACAACGGCCATCTGGCGGCAAGAGTTTGCCCCGCCGACATTTGTTTTCCCGGCCTAGCCGCGGATTTAAACCCTGTGATACACTGACCGATATGAAGCCGTGGCGAATTGTGAGCGTCGCTATCCTCGTGGCGACTTTCGTCGTCATTCGCGGCAGTGCGCCGACTCGGGCCAAGGTGCCGGCCTGGCAACCGAACGAACACCCGCGGTTGATCGCCAGCCCAGCCGAGCAGGCGGCCATCGTCGCCAAGTTGACGGCGCCAGGCACGCCGTCGAACCTGATCTGGTCGTCATTCCTGACCAACAGCTTTAAGAACAACTCTCGGAACTACGCCGACGGCGCGTTCCAGTACTGGGTTACCGGTGACGCGACCATCGGCAACCAAGCGGTGGTGGCGGCGGAGTCCTGGATTGACAGTCTTCCGAACGGCATCAACCCGACGGGGAGTTCGTTCAATGATTCGTGGTACAACTACCTCGACCTGTTGTTGACCTATGATTTTACCTACGACCTAATCGCGGCCCAAGGCAAAAAAACCAAGTTCATCGAATACATCGCCCGGCAAGGCGCGGAGTGCGACGCGGCGGGGCCGGGATACGCGCCGGGAAACATGAACACGCTTTGGATGTACTGCGAATATGCCAGCGCCATGCTCCTCGAAGGCGAGAACATCTCGATCAACGCGGTCGATGAACCGGTATCACACGGCTTACCGAACAGCGCCCAGCCGTTGTCGTACGTCATCAATGACAGTAATTTCAAGATCACCAACGCTCCGGGTCAAGCCATGGCTGACTACACCGAGAACGTCGACTACGTCTACCGCTACGTTTCGGGTTGCGGCGCGCGGTGTATCGACTGGAGCCCGACCGGGACCGGGACGAAAGAACCGGCGACGGGCAGTATCTACTACGTGACGTACGCTTTTACTCCCCAGGTCGCTAACTGGAAAAGCTCGGCCCGTTCAGCCATCGAGTATCACCTGAACTACCAGTGGCACGACGGCTACTACCAGGGCGGGCTCAATCCCTACGGCAGTCTGGTGACCGAAGAGTTGCCGGTGTTCATCGAAATGCTCCGCCGCGACACCGGCCTTGATTACAGCCAAAACTTCGATGTCAAGCGCATCGTCGACATGTACATGTATTCGAAATTGCCGAGCACCAATACCGGCGTGCCGCGGCGGTTCAACACGATCAACGACACCGGCGGTTGGACCAACTACGACGCCGACGCTTGGAGCTACCCTTCGCCGACGTTTCCCAACTACAAGTCGTGGTTGCGGCCGTTTGTTGCCTGGAGCACAAGCGCGTACGCCAATGACCCGGACGGATACGGCCAGCGTTATGCCTGGCTTTGGACGCAAGCCTACCGGAACCCTGACGGTACCATCAGGTACACCCCCGTGCCGGACTGGCGCGAGGCGCTGTGGATCAACGATGCCGTCCTAGCGCCGTACATCAACACGACGGCCGCCCCGTCGGCATCGTGGCCGACCGTCCGGTACTTCCGCGGGAAAGAAATCATCTACGCACGCACGGACGGTTGGAATACGCCGGACCCGAATGCCACGCTGATGTCGGTCGTCGCCGGAAACCATAACTACCAGAACGAACACGACCAGGGCGACGCCGGTTCCTTCACTTTCTTCAGCGCCGGCGACGACTGGGCAATCGACCCCGGCTACGGCGACGCGGACACCGGCGACGGACTTAACCTCTACGACCACAACAGCGTCGGCATTGACGGCGGCGGGTACAACATCAGCGGCGCCTACAGCGTCCCCGCCGCCACGGCCAACTTCGGCGGCTTCGCCCACTTTGATGATGTGGCGCTCTCAGCCGGCGCCTCGACCGCAATCGCCAACCTGACGAATGCCTGGACCTTGACCGCGACTCCCTACGTGCAACGCGACCTCCGGTACACGACGATGATCAGCGGGGCCGAGCGACCGTACCTGATCGTGGCCGACGACATTCAGAAAGACAGCAGTACGCACAGCTACGAATGGTACCTGCACACGGGCATCGGCAACACCGCCAGCATCAGCGGAAACCGGGCGACGATTACGGGCGGGCGCGCCGGCGCCGCCATGGACCTGTACTCGCTCGGTCCTGAATCCGTTACAATCACGAGCGCGGACTCTTACGTGGGCAACCTCGGAACGCACAAGCGCCTCGTGGTCAAAGCGTCGGGCGTACAGCAGGCCCGATTCCTGCATCTCCTCATCCCCGGTAGTCCGGGTGCCGTTAAACCGACTATCACGAATAGCGCGGTTATCGGCGGGACGCAGGCGGTGGTCAGCTGGCCCGACGGCACCGCCGATACGGTTCTCTGGCGCTACACCGGATCTTCGATCACCAGTACGAACGGCATCGACTCGGACGCAAAGCTCACGGTCGTCCGGAGCTCCGGCAGTTCGACGACGGGACTCGTGGCGGTGGCTGGCCGAAGCGTCCAGCGGGACAGCGCGCCGCTCCTCTCCGTCGCGGATGGCAGTGCGCCGGTCACGGTCAGCGCGTTCGGCGCAACAGCCGCGCTCTACGCGACCGATGCGGCGGTCATCCGTCTGGCGCTACCCTTTGTCACGGCCGCCACGGTCGAGGACGGCGCCGTTTCGATCCCGGTCTACAACGACGGTACCGCCGCCTTCATCAACGCCGGACTGCCGCTGGCCGAGGTTCGACGCGGCAACGGCGTTCGTTTTGCTCAGGACTTCAACAACAGCTACGTCGGCGACCTGTTCCGCTTCAACCTTTCGCGCCATCCGGCCGAGCAGTTCGGCGTCGTCAACGGCGCGCTGGAGTTGCGGGAAACGCCGTCCGAATGGCCGAGTTTTTCCAAGCGCGACAGTACGCCGTGGCGGCGGACGGGAATTTTCCCGACTGTCATTCCCCCGCTTGATCACGCGGACGCAAACTTTGCGTGGCGGTTCAAATTCTCCGACGGCAACGCACAAACGAAAAAATTCAGCGCTTATTTCCGCGTGCGCGACCGCAATCCGGTTGACTGGATCACTAATCAGGACTACGTCCGCGTCGAGTTCAACGCCATGGAGTCCAATACCGCCAAAAACCAGGTTACGGTGGGTCAACGAATTAACGGTGCCTGGGCGGCTATTTCAGACAACGACGTGCTGACCGCATCGCTCCCCTCGGTATCGCCGGCGCTCAATGATACAAACTGGCACACGGCCAACGTCAAGCTGCTAGGCAACGACGTGACGGTAACGGTTGACGGCGTCACGGCGATCGCCGGTACGTTGCCCACCGCGATCCCCACCGCCCCGGCGTCCGGGTACACCCAGTGGAAAGTTACCGGCCAGTCGTCGGTGCTTCTCGATGACGTATTGGTCACTGCGATTGATCGCACTCCGCCGGTCGCTCCAACCAGCGGCGACCTCCGCATTGCCCCCGGCGGCGCGGGAACCGTGACCCTCACGTACGGACACGGCAACTCGACCGATGCGCAGGGGATCACCCTGTATGAAAGTGCCACGCCTATCCAGCCAGCCGATAACCCCGTCGGACTGCCGGTGGTTGGTAGTTCCACTTCGTCGTTCTCAACGCTGACATTCTCCGGCGCCGACCGGACGAAGTACCACGCCCTAACTGTCACCGACCCGAGCGGTAATCGAAGCCAGCTTCTTCCCCTGACCGTCGATCTGACACCGCCGTCGATGGTGAGTGACCTCCAGGCGCAGTGACGCGGCTGATCGGCTTATGGCCGCGTGCTCTGGCGGGAAGAAAAGACGCCCGTGGGGTGAACCCGACGGGCGCGGTGAAAAAGGAAGGTACGGCTACGCGTAGTACTGGTGAGCGCTCCGGAGAGCATCGAGAATCTCCGGACGATCCGCGGCGGGCTTCGTCAGGGTCATGACGACCCCCTGAAGCTCGTTGCGGATATTCTGGCGCTCGGCGACCGTGAGCCTCGGACGCAAGGCCTTAAGCTGATCGGCCTCCCGCAGAAGCTCGGCCTCGGTCACCTGCCGGTCGGACGGAGTCCGAGCCCGCAGGCACTTCACCGCCGCGAACTGCAACACGGCGGCCGGTGTGGCCGGAATGTAACCGACTGCTACCCCAGTTTCCATCGTGGAAACCTCTCTTTTGCCCCACGCAAGCGGGGCACCCGGTTCATGCATCGTGAACGATGACGGAGGGCGGTTGAGCCGCAATGGTTGGACCGAAGGCTTGGCCCCCTTCTTGGTTGAGGTGTGGTGGTGAAACGAACGTGCTGATAGAGGAGGAGTGGGTTCACGTACAGCGTGGCCGCTACGCTGCAACCCTTCGGGCAGACCGACAGGGGTTTAGCCCTGCTTGCGTGAGGTCTCGTGGCCCACTCCGAAAACTCGAAGAACAGCGAAGCACTGCCCATTGGTGTACCCCACCGCTGAATGGTTGTCAAGCGGCCGGGCAGAAAGCCCATGTCTTAGCGGTAATGTGATCCACTAATCCTACCCCCCGCACCACTCTCTCGCCCGCCTTGCTCGCTCGGGTGCGGGGTACTGGCGATCTTCACTTATCACGCCAGTGGCTCCGGGAACAGTTATTTCTTGGTAATAACCTGATCGATCAACCCGTACTTTTTCGCCTCCTCGGCGGTCATGAAAAAGTCACGGTCCGAGTCTTTTTCGATGGTCTTGAGCGGCTGGCCGGTGTGCTTAGCCAGGATGGCGTTCAGCCGGTCTTTGATTTTCAAGATATGCTCGGCGCGGATTTTAATGTCCGTGGCCTGGCCTTCGGCCCCGCCCATGACCTGGTGGATCATAATTTCGGCGTTCGGCAGGACGAGGCGCTTGCCCGGTGCGCCGGCGGCCAGCAACACCGCGCCCATTGAGGATGCCATGCCGACGCAAATCGTCGAGACGTCCGGCTTGACGAACTGCATGGTGTCGTAGATGGCCAGGCCGGCGCTGACCGATCCGCCCGGCGTGTTGATGTAGAGCTTAATGTCTTTTGTTTTGTCCTCGCTGTCGAGGAACAGAAGCTGGGCGATGATGACGTTGGCCATGTGGTCATCGATCGTGTCGCCGGCGAAGATGATGCGCTCCTTCAGCAGGCGCGAGTAAATATCAAAGGCCCGTTCGCCGTAGCCGGTTTTCTCGATGACGGTCGGGATAAGGAATTGGTTGGTGGGGTTCATAATGCGGTGATGCTAGCAAAAGATGCGAGCTTTGGCTAGAGGGCGGCGGGTTTTCCCCACCCCCCCGAATTCGGGAGGGGGCGACGGAGCGCTAGCGGAGTGGGGGCGGGGATTCAACCCTCCACCCCCTCTGCGTCTTTACTAACTTCCCCCTCACCTGAAATCCCGCCGCCTTCGGGTGGCCGCCGCCGCCGAATTGTTTGGCCATCTCGGCCACGTTGACGTTCGAGGTGGTGCGGAAACTCCCCTTGATCATCCCCCCCGACTCTTCCTGCAATACCAGCGCGACCTTGCCTTCGCTCAAGCTGTTGAGGAAGTTGGAAATGCCGGTGGTCGCTTCCCCGTCAACCCCGCAGTCTTCGAGATCCTGGAGCGTGACCACCGTGGACACGACCCCCGTCGCTTTGTTCAGGTTCAGCCGCGATAAGGCTCGTCCCCAGAGCTGTAGCGTGCCGATCGACTTGTTGCGCCTGGTGGCCTCGGTAATCGTGCGGTGGTCGGCACCCTTGGCCAGTAATTCGGCCGCGATTCCCATCGCTTCTTGGGTGGTGCCGAGGTTGGAAAAATGGCCGGTGTCGGTCAGAATACCGGTCAGGAGACTGGTGGCCACGCGGTGGTTGAGCGGCACCCGCAGGTGCCGCAACAGGCGGTGCATCATCTGCGTGGTCGAGCTGGCGTTGGTGTCGACGTGTGAGTGATCGACGGCGCGCTGTCCGCGGTGGTCAATCGTGGTCGGGTGGTGATCGATGTTGACGACGATGGTCTTGGCCGGATCGCGCTTGATCAACTCGTCGGCCAGCGGCGTCCGCTTGATGTCGCCGGTATCGAAGATGATGACCAGGTCGTAACTATGCACCGCCGCTTCCATCTCGCGCATGATGCGATAGTCCTTCGTCAGGTAGTCAAACATCGGCGGAATCGGGTCGGGCGAATAGCAAAAACAGGTTTTCCCGTAGTGATGCACCACGTGGCACATGGCCAGCAACGCGCCTACGCTGTCCCCGTCCGGGCCGGTGGTCATGGTCAGGAGGATATGCTGGCTCCGTTTGAGCAAACGGTCAAGTGTTTGAGCGAATTGGGTGTCGGTGGCCATGGGTAAAGTAAAGCCAGCTACTTTAACGTGCATTAGCTTACCGGTCAAGGCCAAATACCCAAGACGACCTCCCCGCCAAAAAACACCGCTCAACCACCCTTTTTCGTTTGTCGGTTGGTAGCAGTCATCGTTTTCAATACGCACCCCTCCTTAGGAAGGAGGGGTGTTTAATAGTGTTCCGATCACCAAGGAATTACTGAGGGTTGCCCTGTCCTGTAAAACATCGCCTGACCGGGGGGAGGTCGGCGTTTTTACGGCAACTGCGGCGTTGTCGGAGTTGTTTCGGAGACCTGTTTTCCGGCGTAGCCGGATCCGGCTCCGCCGGACTTCGCTTCCCGCTCAAGCCGTTCCGTCTCAACACGGTCGGCATCAAGGCCGAGGCCCAGACCATTGTCCGCCGCGACCGTGTCCAGGACTTTTGTTATCACCGCCGCTCGTTCGCCGGATTCGTCAATCAGGAAAGTCAATTTGGGGACGAACTTCATGACTAACTTTTTGTTAAGCACCGACTGGACATCGCTTATCCGAGAGGTGAGTGAGTCGAGAACGTCCTGCTGGTGGAGCGCCGGCAGGACCGAAATCCACACCTTGGCGCTGGCCGCGTCGTCAGCCACGTCGACTTTGCTGACCGTCACGAACGTCCCGCTGGGGAACTCAATCTCGCGGCTAATGATGGTCGCTACTTCCCGTAGCAACAGGGAGTTCAATTGCTCAACTCGCTGGCCCATGGACCGGATCAGTCAGCTTACGCGGTTTTGATTCGAGGACGCTGGCGACCAGGGTATCGCCGACAGCGATGGCCGACTGGCCGGCCACCTTCAATCCACACTCGTTTCCGGCACTGACTGTCTTAGCGTTCACCTTGTTCTGTTGGAGCTGGGCGATGGTCCCCGTGGCAACGGTTTTCCCGCCGCGAACGGCGTCGACGGACGCGCCCAGGGTCAGTTCACCGTCAACCACCTTGCCGCCGACGACCTGGAAGGTGTTCTCGTTACGGAAGATGGCCAGGACGTTTAACCGCCCGAGCTCCCGGCGTTCGACCAACGGCGGCAACATTGCTTCCAGCCGGGCGGTCAGGTCGTCGATCAGGTCGTAGATGACGTTGAACGTTTTGATGTCGACCGGGATATTCTTGCTCCGGGCCAACTGGTCGGCTTTCGGCGAGACGGGGACAGCAAAGCCGTAGATTTTCGCTTGGCCCCCGGCGGCTCGCAGTACGTCCGCTTCGGCCACGATGCCCAGGCCGCGCTGGACGATCTCGACCGCGACTTCCGGGTGGGCAAGTTTCTTGAGCGACTCGGTGATCGCTTCCGCCGAGCCGAGGGTGTCGGTTTTGAGGAGGATGAATAATTTCCTGACCGACGGCTTTTTCTCATCATCGCCGGCCGTTGATTTACCAATCGTCGGTTTAACAACCGTCTTTAGGTGGTGACGCAGTTGATGTGACTTTACCTTCTTCTTCAATTCCTGGGCGTCAGCGCTCGAAACACGAATGATGTCGCCGACTTGCGGCGCCGCTTTCAGGCCGAGAATCTGCACCGGCATTGACGGTCCGGCGACTGGCACGGCCTGACCGCGATCATTCTTCAGCGCCCGCACTTTCCCCCACACCTGACCGACGGCGATGTCGTCGCCGACCTTTAATGTGCCGGTCTGGATCAACACTGAGGCAACCGGTCCTTGTTTCGGATCGACATGCGATTCGATGACGGTTCCGATCGCGGCGCGCTTCGGGTTGACCTTCAGTTTTTCCGCTTCCACATCCGCCAATAGCAGAATAGCTTCCAGTAAATCGTCAACTCCCTGTTTTGTTTTGGCCGAGACTTCAACCACCGGCACCTGGCCGCCCCAGCCTTCTAAGAGCACGTTGCGCTCCGCTAGCTCCTTCTTCACCTTCTCACTATTGGCTTCCGGCTTGTCGACCTTGGAAATAGCGACGAGGAAGGGCAGTTTAGCATCGGTAATGATTCGCAAGGCCTCGTCGGTTTGCGGTTTGACGCCGTCATCGGCGGCCACGACCAAAATGGCCACATCGGCTACCTTGGCGCCGCGGGCGCGCATTTGGGTGAAAGCTTCGTGTCCGGGCGTGTCGATGAAGGTGATCGTGCGATCAGCACGATCATCCTGAGCGTCGCGAAGGATCCCTCGCGGTGCTCGGGATACTGGCTTCCCCTCCGGTGAAACCAGTATCTGGTAAGCGCCGATTTTCTGGGTGATCCCGCCGGCTTCATCGGTGGTAACGGTAGTTGAACGGATGGCGTCAAGGAGCGACGTTTTTCCGTGGTCAACGTGGCCGGCCACCACCACCACCGGCGGCCGCGCCACCAGTGTCACGCCGTCTTCCTCTTGCAAATATTCTTCGATCGTCGTGCCGACCGGCGCCGCGACGTCCTCATCGGCACTGTCAAGTTCAACTTTCTTGCCGAGATCTTCGGCGATGATCGAGGCGGTATCGAAATCGATCTCTTGGTTAATCGCCGCCATGACGCCGTTTTTGATCAGTTCGGCGGATACAGCGGTGACCGGTAGGTCAAGCCTGGCCGCGAAGTCGCGGACCACAATGGTGGATGGGATTTTGATAGTCATTTCGGCCATAAATGCTCAGCGAGTCCCGTTAGAAGCTAATTTCCCCCGCGTCCTCTGATCGGGCAATAAAGTAATTTTTTCCGTCGCCGCCTCTAACGGGACGAGTGTACAAGAAAAACTCTATTACGTCAACGACCGTTGTGTTTCTGTTATCCACGCACCAAGAAGACCACGGGTTTACCCGTGGATGAATTGGTCTTCTGGTGCGGGATGTTCGCCCCTGGCGAAGTTTACGGTACCACGGATTTATCCGTGGGGCTCCATTTGCCGAATTCCCCCGTAGGGGCGGGTTTCTCCCACCACCCCGCGCCTTCCTTCCCTCGACAAGCTCGGGACAGGCAGGGCAGGAGAACATAACCCGCCCCTACGGGGGATGCAATAAAAACACCGCGACAAAAACCGGATCCTCGGGTGGTCTGGTTTTAGTGAAAGAGCGGATAGAGCGTCTTTGATTCTACCGCATGGTACAGCTCGATGGTTTTCAAAACCTGACTCGCGGCCGCACTGCGCAATGATAAGGCGACTTACGAACCGGCCGACAGATGCTATCACGTCGCGATAAGTTGACTTCCCTAGTAGGGGGGGTATCTTGGTAATAGCTTACTAGTTAAGACTTTACATATGTCAATTGAAGACGAAAATAAGCATGAATTATTTGAGACGTCCTCCCTTGAGGAACGTGAGGAGTCTAAAGGGTCAGGGAGTGAACCGGCCAAAGGGCGGACAATAAAGTTACCCTCACGACCGATAGCCTCTGATTACGATAGAAAGAAATACAAGGCTACTGAAAAAGATTTTGAGGCAAAGAAAGAACGTTTAGGGGCCGCTCGTACTAACCTCGAACACACAGACATCGGATATGGACCGCTCGGCAATCCTCCGAAGGAACACTTAGAAAAAGTTGATAGAGCTTCCGTTCGTCGTTTTGTTGCGGAAGAAGAGTATGAGTGGGCTAAACAACGCCTCGAACATCTGTATGAATCTGGACGTCAAGAAGCGCTGGAATTAAACGGTAAACTTGATGAATTGGCGAAGGAACACGGTAAGGATTCAGATGAGGTTAGGCTATTCATCCATAAGCGGTTAAGCGATGTACTCGAAGGCGAGGGGGAGGTTGCGTTATTTGTACGTGAGCTTCCAAGCAAGAGCCCACAGGAGCGCGAAGAAATTCTTTGGTCACTTATCGCTTTGAGGAAAGATCTAGTGGCTCAACATCAAGAAGCGGCGGAAAAGGCTCGAGGCGACTATTATAGCAGTGGACACTATGATGCCGAGAAACTTTATGCGAGAATAAAGACCATCGACAAGAAAATAGAAGTCCTTCAAAGCGATCGATAATTTCAGGGGATTTATCCCTAAGAAAAACCGGATCCTCCCGGGGTCCGGTTTTTGGAAAGGGCGAGTGGAGGAGTTATTCGGCGCCCTCCTCGTTGCGCTTATTGACGAGGTACACGAGATTCGCCAACGCGACGTTCCAGTTTTCCCCCCCATCGTTACAAGCATCGCTGAGGCTAAAGGGGGCGCCCCTGTCTCCGAAAGCCGCTCGGAGTCCCACGTCATTAAACCATGTGACGTCGGCTCCGTGGTGGTAGCTGTCGGTGCAGATGACCACGGGAATACCCCTGGCCACGCACCAGATTACAACTGCCAGTCCGGCTGGGGGCGGGTCCTGCTGGAGCTTCCTGACCGTGGCCAGGTCCAACCCCGAATGACCCACCCGGGGATAGAAGTGTAGGTCGGTGATTACCCCCGATAGGGTGTCCTTCATTGCCTCGAGTCTTTCGAAAACGAACTCGAGGGGCACCATGTCCATTCGGAACGACTCCATCTCGATATCGAGATGGGTGCCGGAAATTGCTCCCGCGACTGCCCGCTGTGCCCGCACCATCTCCTCGGGCTTGTCTTCGATCAACACGATCTTCATCTTCTTCATCTTATTCCTCCTGTTTTAAGGTACAGCTGCCCCGGTTGCCTTTACATCTGTTTCTCAGCGTGACCCAACATGATATTCCTAATCTTCATTAATGTCAATGCTTACGACTAAGTTTGTGTGTAAAACTTGACTTTTTAAGCATTTGGTGCTAATATTAGTACAGTAATTTTTGTCGCAGATTACGTCATAATGGTTACTGCATCTTCCGCAATAATAAAAAATCTCGGCTTTACCGAGCCCCAAGCAAAGGTCTATTTCGCGGCCATGGAGCTTGGGTCAGCCACGATTCAGCAACTGGCCCACAAATCCGGAGTCAAACGAACCACCATTTACACCTTTATTGACGAACTGCGGCAGAAGAACCTCCTGACCGAGACGCGCAAAAAGAAGCGGAATTATTTCTCGGCGGTTCATCCGGAACAGCTCGTCGCAATCGAACGCGGCCGACTCGGGGAACTCGAACAGCTCCTGCCACAACTCGTGGCGTTTTACAATAAAACGGACGTCAAGCCGCGCGTGACGTACTATGAAGGACACGACGGTATTAAGGATGTGTTCGCCGACACGTTGAGGGAAAAGAAACCGATTATCGGCTGGGTGGATATGGAGAAGACCGAGGAAGCAATGTCCGCGTACTTCGCCTTCTACACTCCGGAGCGGGTGCGTCAGAATATTACCTACCAAGCGATCGTCCGGGACACGCCAGCCGCTCGAGAAGCGGCGAAGAAAAATGTCGGCGCGTTGCGTGAGTATCGCTTTGCCCCCGGCAAGGAATTGACCACGGAAGTGAACGTCTATGGCCATAAGGTCATGCTCGTCAATTTCACGAGTCGTCCTCCGTTTGGAATCATCATCGAGGATCCAGGCATTGCTGCGACCATGCGCTTTGCCTGGCAGTTGGTCTGGGATCGGTTGCCGGATTGACAAAATCCCGCTTAGCTGAAGAGGGGTCTCTACGCGCCGCGGAGCAGGGGTGGTCTTTAAAACGCCCGATCTTTCCCGACAATCACCTCGAGCTTGCGCCGCACGACTTCAACCGTGGCCGGCGTCTTGACCGTTACCTGGCCGTCGAGGGTCAGGTTGACCGGTCCGGCCGGCGAGGTGAACTTCGCTTTGGTGATGGAGAAGACGCTTCCGCCGGACGAACGACGGCCGGGTAGCCAGCCCCTGGCTCCCCGACCCGGCGTCACGATCAATTCCAGCCGGCCATCATCCGGCTGTCCGGCGGTTCCGGCTGGCGGGAAATTGGCGGTCATCAATGACCCGGCCGGATCAAGGGAGGTCACGCGATACTGTCCGCCGCAGTCGACCGTCACGTCCGCCGGCGCGACCAGGTTAAACAGGAAGTAAACGGCATTGGCCCGCCCCAAATCGAGTCGGCGGAGAATCCGGCGCGATAAAACGTCGCAGGCGACGACGCCGTCAGGGATGCCGAGGGCGCGAGCGATCGTCTGCTGCGGCCCGAGCGGAATAAGCCCGAGGGTTACGTCGCTGTCGATGATCTGCGGCAGGACCTTGGTGATCGTCTCGTCATTCCCCACCACGACCAGCGTGGCCACGCCGCGCTTGATCGCCTGGCGCGCCGCCTCCTGGATATTCTTCAGGATGGTCATCTTCTCGATCTTCCCCTGGATACCAAGCGTGGACAGTCGGTTCTCGATCTGTCCGATGTCGTGTTGATACTTCCGCTCCTGCAGGAAGCTGTCGAAAAGGTAAGCGTACATCGGCACCGGGCCGGCTACTTGCCGGGTTTCGCTTCAACCGTTTCGTGACCGGCCATGCTGACCTTGCCGTGCAGGATCGCGCCGTGCGCCACGGCGATGGTCTGGGTGTCGACGTTGCCGAAAATTTTGCCGGTGGCCAGGATTTCCACCCGGCCGCTGCAACTGACCTGGCCGCGGATCTCGCCCGCCACGACCACGTTGGCGGCTTCGACGTCAGCCTTCACGACCGCCTGTTCGCCGACGCGGAGGTTCTTACTCGTTTTCAGGGTGCCGGCCACATGGCCTTCGATCACGACGTCGCCGGTGCCGACGAAATTCCCCTCGACCTTAACGGTGGCGCCGATGATGGTTTCGACGTCTTTGACGTCAGCCCCACTGTCACGTTGAAACATAGCCATAAGGGTGTGTGCGAATAATGAACTTGTGACGGTAGTGTATGGCGTAACCGACCGGGTGTCAACGGATGCTCCACCCTGCAACACAGCACCACTGAACACTTTTGGTGTACAGCAGACGACGATCAATTATTGGTCGATATTTTTTGGGAAGTGATATTCTATTTTCCCGTCGGTATTGTGAGTTGCCAACCGACACGTAGGAGTTGCGGCTGTGATTCGAGACTCGGGTGCGCGGCGACATTTGCCGCCTGGATGTCAGTCCACTGCCGTCCATCTCCAAACAACTCTTGAGCGATCTTCCACAGGGAATCTCCGGCTTGGACGACGTAGGTCGTCGGCTGTTCGTAGCGGAGAATGACATTGGTGCCGGGACCGGCAGCGGTCTTGGTGAAGGCGGTGATGCCGGTGGGGACGCTCGGTCGTCCGTTGCTGTTCACAGTCACCAGCGATACGGTGTGCTTGCCGACGGACAGCGATGACGGGGGCGTGATGGTGGTGATGAACCCGAACGATGGCGGCGCCGATGACGTCGTATTGATGGTTTTTACCACTGTCGCATCAATGAGGATCTTGACCGTCGCATTGACCGGAGCGACAGCCCCGAGGGTAATCGACGGTTGCGCCCCATCGGTGACGTTGCGCCAAATCACGGTCGTGCCCACGCTCCCTTTGGTGACGGTAATGGTCAATGGCGCTGATTCCTCGCTCACCCGGCCATTCACATCCTTGGCCCGGACCACGATGGCATGGGTGCCAAGGCTCAGAGCCTTGCTCAAATCAACGAAGTACTTTCCGTCAGGCCCAACCAAGACCGTTCGGACCAACACCCGATCGACGACTACGAAAATGGTGCCTCCGGCTGGGCCGGTACCGACGATGGTGGGAGCAGTATCGGCCGTTAATACTAATTCCGCTGAGTTAGAAATCGTCGGGGTGGCAACGGTTGAAGCCGGTGGCGTTGGAGCTGGAACAATCGCGGTGGTAGTGGTAAAGGTGGCGTCAGCGTCATTGGTTGAAGTGCTACCCACCGATAAGACTTCGTAGTGATAGGTCGCGCCGGGCGTCAAACCGGTCAAGGAGACGGAGTGGCCGGTGACCAGGGTCGAGTCGCTGACTTCTAAACCGTAATCCGTAGTCGACCCGTAGCGGACTTTCGACGTGGCCGGTTCATTTGTCGTCCAGGTGACCGTGACCGCGGTTGAGCTGACGGCGGTGACTTGAACGTTCGTAATTAGTGTGTGTACCCCGGCCGCGGTGGCGAATGACAAATCGGCCGACAGGGCGGTATTGCCGGCTTGATCGCTTCCCAGGGCGCGGGCATGGAACGTCGTATTGTTTGCCAGTCCGGAAATGGTCACCGTGTGTGCGGTCGTCAGCGTTGAATCGAGCGTCGTCGTGGTTCCGTAAGCGCTTGTCAGACCATATTCGATTTGCGCGGTCGCCGGTTCATTGGTGGTCCAGTTCAAAACGGCGGCGGTGGTTGTCGGCGCGGCGGTAAAACTGCTGATCGCCGGAGCGACCGTATCTTTGACTATTGTAAATGCGTCATCAAGTTCAGCGCTAAGAGTATCAAGAGCGACGACTTTCACGGATACGTAATTTGTACCCTCTTGCAGACTGGCGGAATCCACGCTCCAGTTAGTGGCATAGCTGTCAGTATCGGTCGTGAAGATGTTCGTCCAGTCCTTCAGGAGCGTTCCCGTCTTCCCCGATCCGCTGTACACGGCGTATTGAGCGTAGTCGAGTTGCGGGCCGGTCGGAGCCTTGGCAAAGTCGACGTCGTACGTTGTGCCGCTACTCTTGCGCGGCGTCAGATCGCCGGTTTGGTTATCGGTGATACTCGGCAGGGACGTGTTGACGGTGACGCCATTCGAGGAAGTTGACGATCCGGTGTTCCCGGCATTATCAACCGCCCGCACCGACACGTAGTACGTCGTGCCAGAGGCAAGCGACAAGCTTCCCTTCGTGACTGTGGTGCCGGTACTGTTGTCGGTCCAGCCCACAACATCGATGCCCCCCGGCGTTGTGCCGATCGCGTACTGGTATTTCTGGAGACCGGAAGTGGTGTCGGTTGAGGCGGTCCAATTGGCGGACAATGTCGTTAAGCTTGTCGTATAGGTCGCATCAGCGCCGGTGCCGTCGTTCACCATGGCCGGTGTCGTCGGATTGGCGCCGTCAAAATAATACGGTCCGTAATTTGTGCCGCTACCGTTGGCTGAATCTTCGGCGTTGAAAGACTGCACGTGGAGATACCATGAATTACTGTCGCTCGTGGCGGCCTTATTGAGAGTCGTGCCGGCATCGGTGCACGTCCCGCCCGGGCATTTCGCATTCGCATCGCTCCAGGTACTCTCGGATCCGGTAAAGGAATGTGCGGCGTTCGTATCCCAGACGTAGCGGTAGTACTGGACGCCGCCGGCTCCCCAACTTGCGGCGTTGGTGAAGGGAAACACGCCTGATGTATACCAGGTCGAAGCGGAGCGTGTGCTTGTCACGTTCGGCGTTGCCGACAGGGTGTACTTTGTCGCGGCTGACGTCAAACTCGTTTCATCCGTGTTGCCATTCCGTGCTTTTGCCTGGAAACTGTACTGCGTGTTCGCGGTCAGGCCGGACTTGGGCCATGAATTCGTCTGCGTCCAGCCGGAGTTCGTCGCCGTCACAGATTCTTGGAAGTACAGACCTGACGACCCGCTCGACAGGTTTGTCAGGGTCCCGCTTGCGGAAACGGCGATGCTCGTTGTGCCAACAGTTCCAAAGATAATACCCGTCGGCGTTTCAATAGACGCGTACGCGGACGCGTCCGGTCCGTCGGTATTCCCCTGAGCGTCCGTGACGTTCGGGTGCCGCGTGTACTGCGTGTTCGCGGACAGCCCGGTTTCGGCGCAGCTCTGGCTATTGGCCGCCAGGTTGGTACAGCCGGTGACATTGGCGTGGCTGGCGTCATGCACGTCGTAGCGGGTTTCGGCCGTGGCGTTGTCCATCCAGGTCCAGTTGACCGTGCTCGTCGTGTTGCCGCTATGGCTCGTCCCAGTCGGCGCCTGCGGCGGCAGGGTGTAAGTCACGCGCAACTGCGGTTTGTTTGATGCGGCGTCGACGGAGTTGATGGCTCCGAAGCTGATACTCGAACTCTCGCTCAGAGCCAAAGGCAAAATATCGGAACCGGTCAGGCGGGTTTGAATTTCCGAATCGGCCGTAGCGCCGAGGTCCACGGTCTTGACGCCGGTCGTATTCCAGTCCGCGGGGGTGGCGTAGGTTGTCCCGGCCGTCGAGGAGTTCCACAATCCGCCAGCCGTGGTACACGATAGCGCGTCAAGCCCATCGGTGTTTGAACGAATAATACTGGGGGTACTAGCGTCAAATGCAGTCGCGACGTTCACGATCAGTTCGCTGTTAGTGATTGTGGCGTTGTCCGGGATCGAGGTCAGGCTGAACTTCATGGCGGCGCGTTTGAAGGTGCTCACCCAGGGACAGGGATTGGCACCCTGGTTATCGGAGTATGCTGAGAGCGTCGTGGCCGCGGCGTTGTCGCAGCTGTAGGAAGTCACGGGCGGTACGCATTCAGGATCGACGCCGTCCTTGGTAATGTATTTTATAGCTGTTCGGTCCCAGGTTGGGTTCAGCGTGACGCTGGCGGTATACGCTTCAGCTTTAGTGGGTCGGAAAATTTTCCACACGCCGTACCCCAGCGCATAGAATTGCAAGGCGACAAAAATGACCGTGGTCATTACTAGCATCACCGACGCACGCATCCGTCGGAGGTATCCATTGTACGATTCCAAGTAACAGCCGTTGTCGCTCCGGATGGCCGCCTCCTCGAAACCCTTCGTGGACGTAACCCGGAAATGAAGCGGTAGCTCGAGGAGAAAAGACAACGTTACTAACGGGATGACCGCGAAAGACAACACCACAAAATACCCCAGTTGGAAGATAGCTGGGACTCGAGACGTGCCTAGTGCCGATCGCAAACGGGAGGTAAATGCTACAACTTGCTTCCGTCCGCTGACGAGCCAACTTACCATAATCTGTAAGGATTTATATTTCTATTTTCATTTGTATTTTAGCATAAAACAAGTACTTCTGTCAACTCATGAGTTGTAATTATGTAGGTTGTAATATATAGCTAATGAGTTACACTAACCAAACTCTATATGACATATAACCCGGAAGTAAAAAAAGATCTCGTAAAAGTGCTAGTAATATTTCTGTTTTTTTCAGGTGTATTAATGGGATTAAAAATGTACGACACTAAAACAAGTGAAATACTGAAAATTGGCGAAAAAATATTGAGAACATATATTAAATAGTTTTACGAAGCATAAATCAATATATTACCTGTTTTTGTTCATAGTTTACATTAACCACGCCCTTGTAGCTCAAGGGATAGAGCAAGCCCGTCCTAAGGGCGAGATGCAGGTTCGATTCCTGCCGAGGGCATAGGTGTAAACAAGAATAATAAGCTCGTCCTAAGGGCGAGCGTAGGGTTCGCCAGGTCACTCGACCTGGTGTCCGGCCTACTGACCGGACGATTCATGGTGGGGGTAGAGGCGAAGGCAGGCGGGGCAAGTCCTGCCCACAGGGTACCAAAAGCATAATAATGGGCCCTTAGCTCAATTGGTAGAGCGCTTCCATGGCATGGAAGAGGTAACCGGTTCGATCCCGGTAGGGTCCACCAAACAAGAATCAAATGTTCCTCGAGGAACATTTCAATTTCACAAGTGTTCCACGCTAAGAATCAATTGTTCCGCGAGGAACATTGCATTGTAAAGTCAAAAATGGTGTAAAGAGGTGGTTCTACCCGCCTGTGCCTGACAGGGATGTAGCTCCCGCCTTCGTCCCGACCGCACAAGTGCGTCGGGACTACGGCGGGCAGGCAGTTTGTAGAGCGTCTCGTTCGACCAGCACCACTTTTATAGGGCCGTTAGTCCCGATGTGCCACCCAGCGGCAATCGGGATCCCGAATCCCGAAGTTCGAAGCATTCGGGACTTCGGGACTCAGTTGGTAGAGCGTCGCATTCGTCCCGCACCACTGCTGGCCGTGGGCCAGTAGCTCAGTGGTAGAGCACTGCATTCGCATTGCAGGGGTCAGGGGTTCAAATCCCCTCTGGTCCACCAGTAGCGGTGCGGGACGAAGGTCAGCGGTTCGAGTCCGCTACGGTCCACCAGCATTGAAATAAAATGAAAGCAACAATCAACAATATAAAATAGTACAATTGTCCAATATCAACATTTATCAAACATTAGAGTCGTACAATGCTAACAAGAAATAGAATAATCACTACAATCGCTATTGTTTGTGTTGTGTGTGCGCTATAGTTCACCATAAAGTGTTACCGAAGCCAGGTGATGAACGATAATGGAAGCGGTGCCGGAAGCGCTGGGGGAGATTGCCACTTCCCCCTGACGCCCCCCTTCTGAATTCAGAAGGGGGATACGGCGAAGCCGAGGGGGAAGTGATAGTAGTAACCAACATCAATCACACCCCGTCCTTCGTGGGAGGCCTTGAGATATCGTGACAGATGGGCCTGGATAACCTCTTTCTCGGTGGGCATCACGCTACGGCGGGACGGTAACAGGAATTATTATCTGACCGCCTCTTCCCCGGTAACAGTTATTTCTATCTAAAGCGCTGGGTTGACCCCGTTAGAGGCGAACGTTTATACCAGGAGAACAGTTAATTCTTCTAGCGCCCTAAATCGCACCAGCCAACCCAGTAAAACACTCTCGCCTCTAACGGGGTTGACAATATACCCCCCGGGGGTATATGGTGCCTTCATGCGTCGCGCCTCACGGACCGTCACCGCCCGAATTCACCGCCTGGCCGGTCAGCTAAACGCCATTGAATTAATGCTCCGCCGCCGCCGGAGCTGTTCCGACGTGCTAAACCAGATCAGCGCCGTCCGGGCCGGCCTGGAGCAGGTCGCGGTTATCGTCTTCCAGACCGAGCTCCAAAAGCTGTCGGCCAAAAAGCGCCTGACGGCCGCCGATGTCCATCGTCTCTCTCAAGTTTTTAGCAAAACCACATAACCCTCACGACGATGGCCGAATTAAACGTCAACGATCAGAATTTCCAAACCGAGGTTCTCGATGAAAAGGCGAAACCAGTGCTAATAGACTTCTGGGCGGTGTGGTGTTACCCGTGCAAAATCCAGGGGCCGATCATCGATGAGGTGGCGCGGGAAATCGGCAACCGGGTCAAGATAGCGAAAATCGAAGTTGACGAAAGTCCGACCACGGCTTCGAAACTCAACATCCTCTCCATTCCCACCTTGGCAATTTTTAAAAGCGGCCAGATGGTCTGGCAGGGCGTCGGCGTCCATCAAAAGCAAGCCATCATCGATGAGCTGAAGAAGCACCTGTAAACATCCGTTGCCAGGCAACGCGTTCCCGCGACTTTTCACCGTTGATACATATTTTCCATGTCCGCCAATCCTTTCGCCAACGCCATGGCCCAGCTCCGGGACGCCGCCCGGGTGATCGACCTCGATCCGCGCCTGGTTACCGCTTTGCAGACGCCGCAACGGATTCTGGCGGTCGGTATTCCGGTCCGGATGGACGACGGTTCGATGAAAGTCTTCAGCGGCTACCGCGTCCAGCACAACGACGCCCGCGGCCCGTTTAAGGGCGGCATCCGTTATCACCAGCAGACTAACCTAAACGAGGTAAAAGCCTTGGCCTTTTGGATGACCATCAAATGCGCGGTGGTAGGCATTCCTTACGGCGGCGGTAAAGGCGGAGTCACGGTCAACCCGAAGGAACTGTCGATGGGGGAACTGGAGCGACTGTCTCGCGGCTGGGTGCAAGCCATGTACCGGCATCTTGGCCCATGGCAAGACGTGCCGGCGCCCGATGTCTACACTACCCCGCAAATCATGGCCTGGATGACCGACGAGTACTCGAAACTGTCCGGTCAATGGACGCCGGCCGCCTTCACCGGGAAACCGATCGCGGTCGGCGGATCGGCCGGCCGGGAATACGCCACCGGACAGGGCGGTTTCTACATCCTCGAGGCGCTACTGGCGAAATTGAAAAAGTCGCCGCGCCGGATGACTGTCGCCGTCCAGGGGTTCGGTAACGTCGGGTACTTCACCGCCAAACTCCTGCATGATGCCGGGTACAAGGTGGTGGCCCTGTCGGATTCGCACGGCGGAATTCTCGACCTGCGAAAACAGGGGATGGATCCGGAACACGTCATGGCCACCAAGCGGGAACGCGGGATGATCGGCGGCATGTACTGCGTCGGCACGGTCTGCGACGCTAAAAACTACCGGGCCATCACCAATGACCAACTCCTGGCGTTGCCGGTTGATATTCTTGTTCCGGCGGCGCTCGAGAATGCGATCACCGAGAAGAACGCCGGACGGGTCAAAGCAAAACTTATTCTCGAGATGGCCAACGGCGCGGTCACCCCGGAGGCCGACATCAAGCTCTTCCGTCGCAAGATCACGGTCGTGCCCGACATCCTCGCCAACGCCGGCGGGGTGACCGGTTCCTATTTTGAATGGACGCAAAATCTGCAAGGCGTCCATTGGACTGAAAAAGAGGTGCTGTCAAAACTCAAACCAACCATGATCCGGTCATTCAACGAAGTCTGGGACATGGCCGCCAAGCACCGCGTCAGTCTGCGCCAAGGCGCGTTCATTCTCGGGATTGATCGGATTGCCGAAGCGATGAAGTTGCGGGGGAGGGTATAAATTCTTCCGTTGACGCGGGGTTGTTCCTTTTCGGCTTGACCAGAAAAGAAATTTCTGGGTATTTCACATAACGTATCGGGATAAAAGAAGTTTTGCGGAGTGAAACGGAGCAAAATTTTGGTGAGGCACGAGCCGAGTGCCGAACCTTTTATCCCGTGTTAAGTGACCCGACGACTGAAGGGAGAAGAGCGCAGCGGGGTAAGGCGTAGCGAAGTGGAGCCGCAAAGTTCAAGCCCGAGCCCTTACTTTATTATTAATTCGTTAGAATATGAAGTGCCTTGATATTTGTCAGCTTCAATCCAATCATTTATCCCACCCCATAAATCTGCTTGAGATACAGTAAACGTATAGTAAACTAATTTTATACGGTATGTTCCTTCTTTCACTCGTACGCCATCATTACCTCTATATTGATTCATTTGTTGAGACCAAGTGTTGATATACTCTTTTCCTGATTCTAGAGTTGTAGCACTATCAACCCATTTCGACGGAGGATCTTGCGGTGTTGGAGCAGCAATAAACATATTAAGACCTTGATCACTCCATTCATTTTTAGTCTTTTTTTCGATATAAGTCCTTGTCCAAGGTGATGAACCCGGACCAACAAAAATTATTGATTTGTCCAAACCGTTAGACACAGTGAACTCAACAGCTTCACCTTTATTATACTCCATTTTGTTTGTTGAAATAGCCACCTTGCCAGATATTTTATTGTTTTCCTTTTGTTCATTTGTTGTGGGGGTAAATATTTGGAAAATTATGTATGCTCCACCAATAATAACGAGAGTTAGGATAGCAATTGAAAGGTAGTTTTTCATCTTCATATCATTATTAAGATTAATATATTATATAAATTTATCTAAGGGCTCGGACTTGAATTTCACTTAACGTTCGCGTCTCATCCGCCGCGGACCCTGAGCGAAGTCGAAGGGGGAGTGGCGGATAGACGCTGTTGTGCGATTTTTCTCCGGCGATGTAGTGCTATGAACCATAGTTACATGACATCTCTCTATCAGGTGTATTGGGCGGGCTGCCGGTGGGAGTTCCGAAACAGCGACGCTCACCTATTGGTAGGCCAAAACACCTGTCAGTAAAGCCGTCAATATAGTTGTCACGAACTGAAAAACCAATACACTGTCGCTGCCATGTATGCAGTCCATCAGAACAGACAGGACCACAGAGCGGCCCGCCCGATTCCTTAGGGAAAAAGATTATCCCTATCAATATAACGCCCGCGAGAATGAGAATAACTTTTTTCATAATGGCCCCTGTTTTTTATGATGACTAGCCGGAGAAAATTTCGTACAACGTTTGCGCGTCATGCGCCGTCCGGAACGAGCGGGGCGGTATAATATCGTAACCGCCTAAGCGAGAGAAGGATGGCGTATACGCGCTGTTGTCCGATCGTACATTTTTATCTCTCAAAGAAAAGTTCCCGCGCTGTGCACGCCGAAGTTGATTTTTTCATGGTTGGTTTTGTTGAGCCTTGATAACTTCCAAACTAAGTTTGTCATCTGGCGGAACAATTTCCTTAGACCATGGGTTGTAGTAAACACGGTCATAAATTTCGTACGGCTTGCCGATGAATCCGCCCTTGCCCTCAAGTGGAACGCGCCCTAAATCCCATCGATCGTAATAAGAAATATATGTTCCATGTTCATCCTGGCCCTTTGAAACTTTGAATGCACCCATGACGCCAATAGCATTACTTTCTGAAAACTCATTTGCTGCTGGTGCGTCTGATAGGATTGCTGTTCCAGGTTCATCTGTATTTTTCCATGGTATATCATCAACACTTCGGAATGACCCATCCTCGGCGGGATCCTCCGCACCGTTCCGTTCGTCAATGATTCGAAGTAATGCCGGGACAAGATTCGCCTTCATAAAAGTGCTGTCCTCAATCGCTTCATCGCCAGTCCGTTTAAATGACCGTGAAAACCGTAACGCCCAGTCGTTGATGCGATAATAATATTTATCCTCTGTGCCGTTGTCTGGTCGAAATTCTGAAATACCAAAAGTATTATTTTTTTGAGGCAGGCCAAGATACATTTTCCACGCGTCTTCGCGGTCCGGATTATTTTTTGCGGAATATTGTATATCATCCTCATCCTGTGGTGGAACTATGACATTCTCTCTGTCGGCAAGATTTCCGGGCGCCCGTTGCAGAATTTGTTGAAGCGATTGATACCCTTTGGGTGTAACGAGGCGATAAGTCAAATCGCTCAGGCCAGGCTTATATGCTTCGCGCTGTTCTGTAGTGATGCCATTGTTCGATAGTTCAAGACTTGCTCGAGCCCGGTCATGAAAAGCCCCCTCATGATGACGATCAGGTGTATCAAGAGCACCGACCAACAGGAGCGGAAGGAACCGTCGCATTTTTCGGTTAAAGGATTTTTGTAGAGTTACAAATTTCTCCCTCAGTTCTTCATTGTCGGTGCGTCCGGCTACTTCCTGTACCCGTTCCTCAATACCGCTAAGTTGCTCGAGGTGCGTACTTAATGTATGAAGAAATTCTTCCTGTTCTTCTGGCGACTCGAGCGTCTCTCTGTCCTGTCCGCTTAACTCTGACAGCAACGATTCGTGGAATGTAGAATTTTCACCTCTCATCGTGGTGGTGGTTGAGAATCAGACGTTTCAGCATCTTTCAGCAGGCCTTCAAGTTCTTCGGTATAGGCCTTAATCGCATTAATTACTTCAACTTGGGCATTATCGTTCGGTTGTGGTTTCATGTATTCGGGGCAAATAGTTTTCGTTGAAAAGTGTTGATTAACCTGATATCAATAAGCTTATTATATTGCGAAACGGCAGCGCGGGAAATGAACAAAAGGAGATAAAAATGTATGTCGGACAACGTTCACGAGTATACGATTGTGCGCAGCATATCGTATACTCGTTGTTAGCTGATGTATTCCTTTCCTTTTTTCTCTAGTAAGAAAAGCTGTGAAAAAAACCTTTCAAATTCAACTGTTTTCCTAAAAGCGATCTGTGATTTACTTTTCTTCGTCTCCCATCCACGTACTATCGCTGAAGAAAATATGTTCTGCAATCGAACCAGCTACACCTGCTTGTTCCTGATGCCCGTGTTGAAGCAAGATCTTTTGCAAATCAACGAGGGCCATTTCTGCCTTAAACTCGGCTGTAAAGTCATCAAGATTTTCTTTTAGGGCTTTGAGTGCATCAATGGCAGCTTGCGCCTGATCCTTAATTTCCTCTAGGTCAAATTTACGACTGTGTTCTATGGCGCCTATTGCCATGCTAACCAGCTCTGCTTTTGACTTTTTTTCGATTTTTCCCTCACGCCCCTCTGGACCACCTGGCATTTCTGGGTTAGGCATATGTTTATAAATCTAGTGAATAAATTTTTTACAAATGTAGTTCGAGTCAATACTTTTTACCACTCCCGGCAAGTATTGGCGGGAACCGCAAGGAGCTACACGAATTTTAACACATTCCTAATACGCCTACAAGGAACAAGAAATTTGAAAGATTTTTTACCCGCTTCGGGCAGTAGCCCAGAAAAAGAAAAGGAATATTTCAGCTAACGTTCACGAGTATACGATCCTGCGAAGCATATCGTATACTCGTTGTTAGCTGATGCAATAATCCACCCGTTTCATATCTTATATTTGGAAAGCTTTACCCTTTGAAAACTACTTAAACTATTCCAACTATATCCATGCTTTTCCCTCCACGATTTTGTATTTGTGAAATTCATTTTATTTCCAATTGTCCGAAGTAGTGTATCGTGTGGATAAAGAAACCAGCTATTTTGATAAGGAAAGCAAATCCAAATATCTTTGCCGAGATATTTCTTTTCAAATGTGAGACGACCTTTTAGCTGTACTTTTAGAAAATCTTTACCATTAATGTGTATCGCGATGAAGTCGGCACCCTGCCAGTCGTCAGACAGTCGAAGAGTGTTAAACCCATAATCAGCTAAAATCGCAGACACTTTTTGATAATTGTAATTTTCTTGTTGTTTCGAATTAATTTTAGAATATACAATCTTTTGAAAACTGGTTTCTTTATTCATGTAGGGTGGATTATTATTTCAGCTAACGTTCACGAGTATCCGATTGTGCGGAGCATATCGGATACTCGTTGTTAGGAGAAGTTGGCTGGCTATTGACATGATACAGGTTGTGTGGTAAGAACGCGAGGCTGAACCAAAAAGGAGGAAGGCCATGCGCATTTGGGTGGAACAGCGAGGCTCTGGTTCTCAGGTGAACTTCCAGCCGGATAGCCCGGAGGAACGTGAACAACTGGATCAGCTGTTGAACTTTCGCTACTCTGACCGACACCTCTCGACTGAGAGGGATCGTACGGTAGAGGAAGGAGCCCCTTCTATCGCCACGCTTGATGGTCACGAAACTCAGCGTTGGATTCTGATCGAAGGCTCTCGCTGAAGGCGTATCGTTCGCTTACTCTGCCCTGCTTGGACACATGTTCTAAGCGGGGCAGCTCTTTTTACAGAAAGCCAATTTCTCCTAACGTCCGGGTATCATACGCCCGTACTCGTATGGCGTATATACCCTGTTGTACGATGCTTCAGTTAAGAGCGATGTCTAATATTTACCCTGAATATAAGATAATATCTCTTTATCAAAATCAGAAATTTTCATATCTTGTGGGTACGGAAGAGAAATCCATTTCATGTCCTGGCCTTCATTGAGCTCAAGTTTCTGTGATGGATCGTACTGTTCCATAAATACATGCATTGTTCTTGCGTCGAGCGGTGTTTGCACATAGACCAGCTTTGGGGCTTTAAGGTCGTAACCCAATTCTTCTTTTGTTTCCCGAGTTACGGTTTCTAGTGGAGTTTCGCCTTCCTCAATACCTCCACCAAAGAAAGCCCAGTAACCAGGGTTTCGTTTTGCTGTTTCTAAACGATGTTGTAAGAGTATTTTCTTGTTCTCATCATACAGCAGTATGACCGACACATTTCGTTTTTCCATGGGTGAAAATTTCTGACCGTTATTTAACTGACCTATAAGCTCTTAACTGAAGTTTCGTACAACGTTTGCGCGTAGAGGAAGTCGGCTGGCTGCACCGTGGTACACTCGCTCACCACGGGGCGGACAGCCGATTTGTGGTAAGCCGAGAGGCGCAAATACATCCTTCTAGTACATGTATGTTACCAGAAATGCTACCAAAACTAAAGATTTCCTCTACGCGCTGTTAGGGGATGTTTTGTCGTTATCACTAATTATTTGACATTCTATTGTAAATACTCTAGTTTGAGCTTCAGAAAGGAGGCGTAGAAATGGAAATTTCTGCGTTGCTCATTTGGCATTACTACGACGAAGAAGGCAAGCTCGAGTCGCATTCGATCACGGACTTCACAGGGAACCGAGAGCAGCTTCGTAAGTGCGCCAACGCTGATGATATCAAGCCTGGCGGTGATCGTTACGACGCTCGGATTCCACGCAAGAGAAGCGTCTTGCAACAGATTGTTCTTCTTCCGTGACTCGAGCGGTTTCAAAAAGCGGACGTCTTATGGCGCCCGCTTTTCATAACGACAAAATTTCCCCTAACGTTCGCGCGTCATACGCGGCGGAGCGAAGCGGAGTTGCGTATACGCGCTGTTAGTCGATGTATTTCTTTTCTTTTTCAGTGATACCCGTTGAACAGGCTACTTTGCCGTGACACAATTGATGCACTGCGGGTCGATAAACAAAAACGCACTGGAGCCGTCGTTCCGGAACGTTCCTTTGATAGCAACAGTTTTCCCTGTTTGTGCCACCTGATAAACGTCTTGGACACCATTCATGTAAATCGTTCCGGAGGACGTTACAAACGCAGGTCCAATCGCAGGCATATATGGAACATTGCTGTTGGTCGCAGGTAGGGCAGTCATTGTTACAACGCCTTGGACAATCACAATCTTTCCATCCAACTCAACGCGTTGCAATAAAGCCTTTTCAGCGCTCAGCGTTCTCAATTGTGCTTTCTGGTCGTTTGTATTCGTCGATGCGGAATTCGATTGATTTGTGTGTTGAACAGCCGATTGTTTAGACCGCATGGGCCCAAACAATAACCCTGCCAAGGCCAGTAGAATCAAGAGCGAGAGGAAAGTAATAGTTCGTTTTGACATGATGCTCATTTTGGTGGGTGGGGAGGAAATCGGTTTTTGGGTAGCGGATGATGCTGTGTTTACTCACATCAAGAGGTATTCGATGCAGGTTTGCCCAAGAAAAGAAATATTTCGACTAACGTCCGGGTATCATACGCCCGTACTCATATGGCGTATATACCCTGTTATCGGATGTATTGCTCTTTGGCGTTAGCCTTCTGGCGATTAGCCAATACGCAAAATGCTTTTAGAAGAGGGGGGACAAACACGCGGTTTGTCCCCACAGTAGAGCGTAGTTCTAGTCGTCGCCGAAAGGACTGGTGTCAGCTTCCCGGAAACACGGTTCGCAGTAAAGTCCATCGGGACCAAACTGTGGCTTTCCGCGATCGCAGACCTGAGTATAGTCTGTACTTCCACACTCAACACATCGCCCGTCTCTCGTCCGGACTTCTTGCGTACCCATGGCACACCTCCGTTTTGATTAGTTTACGCTCTTCTAAAAGCATTTTGTAAAAGAGCAATATTTCCGATAACGTTCGCGCGTAGAGGAAGTTGGCTGACCGCCCTGTGGTACACTTGCTTACCACGGGGCGGACAGCCGATTTGTGGTAAGCCGATAGGCTCAAACACATCCTTCTAGTAGATGTATATTACCAGTAATGTTGCTTAATCGAAAGACCTCCTCTACGCGCTGTTGTACGATTTGATGCTTTGCCGTGTAATTGACAAAAAGTTACTTCTTAAGTAAGCTGGGGCGCTCGTTCCTGTAGAGATCAAAGGCACAAACCTGAGGAGGATGTCGTGAGAAGGAAGCTAGTTGTTGGTGTCATGGGGCCTGGCCGCGTGGCAACGGATAGGCAGATCGATGTGGCCTACAAGGTAGGCCGAATGATCGCAGAAGCTGGTTGTAATCTGCTGAATGGTGGAGTTGCTCACGGTGTCATGGACGCGTCTGCCAGAGGAGCTGCTGAAATAGGAGGCGTCGAGATCATCGGCGTGACTCCGCATAAGCAGCCGTCTGAAACCCACCCCGTTTCGGAGCACGTGACTATCCTGATCGAGACGACGTTCGGTGAAGGTCGCAACCTGATCAATGCCAGGTCCAGCGATCTGGTCATCGCCATCGGAATGTGTCCGGGGACTGCCAGCGAAGTCTGCTTCGCGATCAAGGCAGGGAAGCCCATCTTCCTAATGGATTGTCCCTCGGAAGCTCACGACTTCTTTCGTGCTCTTGGTGGCAATGTGCAGATCGGAATCATAGAACACATCCGGTCGATGCTCATGGAACGTGCCTAATGCTCGTTAGAACGAGAAGCCCCAGCCGTCTTCCAGGCCGCGGGCTTCTTTCTTTTATTAAAGCATCATTTCGTACAACGTCCGCGACTATACGAAGTACTTATATTTCGAATAGTCGCTGTTGTACGCTGTTTCACTCATTGCCAACCGTGTTCACTGTAAAAGGTTTTGTTTTTAATACCTTCGAGAGCCTGTCTGATGTATGGAATGATGTTGTCAGGCAGACTATCAAGATCAAACCATGATAAATCATCACATTTATCTGGTTCTTTAATTTGAGGCTCACCTTGCCATTGTCGAGCAATAAAAAAGACATCAACTCGGTGATTATTTTCAGAATCGCGCGAATCCCTTTGCATGACATGAGCGACTTCCAAATCACCGGGCTTTAATATTATTCCCGCCTCTTCCATAGCTTCTCGGACGATGCATGACGTAAAAGTCTCACCTTCATTTACATGGCCGGCGACCATACTGTACTTACCATCTTCGTATCCTGTGTTGAAACGCCGGAGTAGAAGCACCTTGCCATCCTTCACTAATGTGAGATATGAAGCGGGAATGAGTTGATGTCTTTTTTTCTTTGCGTGATTACTAGTCATGTTTGATTACTTGAGGCAATGAGTGAAATGGCGTACAACGTTTCGGGCTAGCCGAAGTTGCGTAGTCCGCGTGGCGGTACAATTTTACCACCGCCTAAGCGGACAAGCAATTTGGGTGAGCGAGTTATTTCTCTTTGTTTTATGTGGCAAGTTCTAAGATTTTGACTTTGTTTTTCAAAACGCTTGACAGTTCTTCTTCCTGTACCGCCAAGTCAAAGCGGGACTGCAAGTTAAGCCAAAACTGCGGTGAAGTTCGAAAATACTTCCCTAAGCGAAGAGCGGTATCGGCACTAATCGCCCGCTCTCCATGGATAATCTCATTGATCCGGCGCGGGGCAACATCAACATCTTTTGCCAACCGGTATTGGCTGATGGCGAAAGGCTCCAAAAACTCTTCCATGAGTATCTCGCCCGGATGAATTGGTTGCATTTTTTTGGTCATAGTAATGTAGGTTATTCTCGTTAATGATGATAATCGACGATTTCTACTTCGTAAGCGTCACCCTGACGCCAGTTGAAACAAATTCTCCACTGGTCATTGATGCGAATACTGTGTTGTCCGCGCCGGTTGCCCTTGAGTTTCTCCAGGCGATTCGCCCGGGGTACTCGTAAGTCTTGAATATTCAGGGCCGCATCGATCATCCAGAGTTTTCGCAAGGCAGTTCGTTGGATATCTGGAGGCAGTTTTGGCGAATATTCCCGGTTAAATATTCCAGCCGCTTCCTTTGATTTAAAGCTCTTTATCATGCGATAGGGGTATAATAACGTATTACAATAATACTGTCAAGCGTTAACAGTAGCAAGAAATAACTCGCTCACCGGTTAGCCCGTGTTAGCTGATGTATTCCTTTTCTTTTCTTCTCTTGCTAAGAGAAGGCGGGGGGAAAAATCTTTCAAATTTTTCTTTGATCGGTCTCTCTACAATAATGAAGCGGGGTCCGACCGATTGGCCGAACCCCATCACGATCCCCATTCATTTCCAGGTACCAGCCATTCTGAAGAAGCTCAACTGTTCGTGAATGCGAGGTGCAATCTCACCTACAACCCTCAGGAATTCAGGCAGTGCGTCCCGGACTGCCTTCGTGTACCAGGCAGGAAGGGTCAGGCGATACCCATCATAGGGGCCAGTGAATTTCCAAATGGTATGGCTTCCGGGTGTGATCAGTGTTCCAACCGTTATGACCCACATGCCCTCGACGTTATCGACATCGAGAGTACCAGACACCCCCGTTTCCAGGGGCTGATCTCCTGGCAGGTGCGCAAGTCCCGTGTAAATACCATGTAGCGGGACTTGGAATACTCTGCTCTGCCTCTCCTTTACACGGAGCTTCCTCAGGAAAGGCATCACGATCCCGAAAATCGCCTCAACCTCCCTCCGGTAACGATCGACATTCCCCGATCCACGGATGATTTGCTGGGTATCTTCTGGCGTGCAGTGTTCTTTCACAACTTCCTCCTGGTCCTGTCTCCAGGACGCCTCTCTCGAGTTGCGGAGTGTACATCAGCCGCTTTGGCCACACTTGGTCTACCACTAATAGATACTTGTTGTCAACATACCTTGGCTAAGAAAGAAATTTGAAGGATCTTTTACCCCCCTCGGGCAGTAGCCCGGAAAAAGAAAAGGAATATGTCAGCTAACTCGTTATTATGCGAACTGGGGCGGGTTGGCACCCTTATTATTGCATATTTTG